>JADZCJ010000022.1 GCA_020851635.1 Anaerolineae bacterium | reverse complement strand
GATTCGCTGTGTCGCTCTAAACAAGATGACGCACGCCGGGATGCCACAGAGTTACAAAGTCGCCTGAGCCAATCCCCCACCAAGGGATTGCTGTGCGTCTGATTTTTGATTCATGCACCAACGCCTCATAATTGGCAAAAGACAGTGCTTGGATCAATCTCTTTTTGGTAGTATCATCTCTGCGTTCATGTGCGCTCTGTGCGCTAACCTTTCCGGAGGATCTTGATGATCGAGACTGTTGCATCTTCTATTCCCGCGCTCGCGCAGCGCCGCGAGAAAACAAAGCGGGTGGCGCGTATGGGCAAATGGGCGTTTTTTGATGACGAATTTGTCCCGCTGGAACAAGCCAAAGTGAGCATCGCCACCCATGCGTTCAATTACGGGACCGGTTGCTTTGGCGGCATGCGCGCCTACTGGAACGAGGACAAGCAACAACTCTATATCTTTCGCCCCAAAAAGCATTTCACCCGTTTCCTTGAATCGTGCCGCCTGCTCAATATTCAACTGCCGTATTCGGGTGATGATTTGCTCCGGATTACGATTGAACTGCTGCGCCGCGACGAATACCGCGAGGACGCGTATATGCGCCCGATCGCTTACAAGGCGACTGAGGATATCACCCCACGGCTCTATGATCTGGACGATGCCTACGCCATGTTCACCCGTCCGCAGGGCAACTATATCAAACTGGAGGTGCGCGCGGGCACCTCGTCGTGGCGGCGCGTGGACGATAATTCAATTCCTGCGCGCGGCAAAATTACGGGCGCGTATATCAACTCGGCGTTTGCGCGCACCGAAGCGCACTGGAACGGATATGACGAAGCGGTGGTTTTGAATCAGGACGGACATGTGTCCGAAGGCAGCGCCGAGAATTTCTTTATGATCCGTCAGGGCAAGCTGGTTACCCCGCCCCAGCAGGACAATATTCTGGAAGGGGTGACGCGCGCCACCGTCATGGAGCTCGCCAAGGATGAATTGGGGCTTGAGGTCCTCGAACGCCCGATAGACCGCAGCGAGTTGTATCTTGCCGACGAGGCGTTCTTTACCGGCACAGGAGCTCAAGTGGCAGCCATCGTCTCGGTGGACCATCGCACGTTGGGCGACGGCGCGGTGGGCGAAATCACCCGCCAGATCCAAGAGCTTTATTTTCGCACCGTGCGCGGCAATAACGACCGCTATGCTCACTGGGTCACGCCGGTCTACCCGCGTTAATCCCGACCGGTTGCCGGAATAAAATCAAATTGCTGTATCTTTCTCCCTCCTTTCTCGACCGGCTGCCCGAATGGCTCCGCGCCGTCGTGCGCGATCGCTATGTCTGGGCAATGCTCATTGTCGCGCTCTTTGTAAACCTGGGTCTTTATGCCTTTTTGCTCTTTATCGCCGACCAACTGCCCCAATTCGTATCCATGCACTTTGACGCGTTGGGTGTTGCCGACCGCATCGAAGAGCGCGGCGCCGTGTTCACGCTCCCGCAAATCGGCTTGCTGGTGATCCTTTTCAATTTTGCGCTCGTCGGCTTGGGCTATAAAAAGGAACCGCTCGCCGCGTATCTGCTTGCAGGGATGGCGATTGCAGTCCAGTTCCTGTTATGGTTTGCGGCAGTGGGGATTGTGCGCGCGGCATTGTTGATCTGACCGGCTTGCTCTTTTCCCCTCTTCGACAGCAATGTCGCTCTCCGTTTCACTGTTCATTGGCTTGGTCCTCTCTACACTCATCGGTTTTGTCGCCTACCGCCGCGGTTCGTTGACAAAAAGCGGTGTGCTTGGCGCAATTTTGACGGGCACTCTGATCTTTGGGTTCGGCGGTTTTGTTCCCGGTCTTGCGCTCGTGGCGTTTTTTGTCTCATCCGCGTTCCTTTCCAAATTCCGCGCGCGCAGCAAACAAGAGGTGAACGAGAAATTCCAAAAAGGTTCGCGGCGTGATTTTGGGCAGGCGCTTGCAAATGGCGGCTGGGCGACCCTCATGGCGGTAGGTATCTGGTACGCCGAAACCTTTGCGCCCGACGCGCGGGGATTTCTCTTTTTCTCCTACGCTTGTATCGGCGCGATTGCCGCCGTGACCGCAGACACGTGGGCGACTGAAATCGGTGTATTGAGCAAAACGATGCCGCGCCTGATCACAACAGGGCGCATCGTTCCAATCGGAACTTCCGGCGGTGTGACGCTGCTCGGGACTGTGACCGCATTGTTTGGAGCGATGTTTATCGGCGGAGTGACGTTGGGCGGAATTATGATCAAAGAGTTTGTGCCTCAACCGGGCATGTTTGATGCTGCCTTTGCGCTCGACCTGTTGGCGGTCTCAAGCCGCGTGGTAGGCATTGCGGCGGTCAGCGGGCTGGCGGGCGCGCTCTTTGATTCGGTTCTCGGGGCGACGGTTCAGGCGATCTATTTTTCCGAATATGACGAGCGCCAGACGGAAAAGAACGTTGATTCGCAGGGGAACCCCATCCGCCGCGTGCGCGGGGTGTCGTGGATTGATAACGACGTGGTGAACCTTGTTTCGTCCGCCTTTGGCGGTCTTGCTGCCGGAGGATTGGCGCTGTGGACTATTTAGGGTGTCTGGACAGACATGCCCCCTCGCCCACCGTCCGCGACGCAATTTCCTTTTTTTTATGACGCAGTGCGTCAAAATGTGCTATAATAATCGCGTTCGGTTGCAAGCAAAAGGATTGGAATGTGGCGTAATCGTGCGCTGCATTTCATCAAACAGTCTTGGAGGAGGGCAAAAATGTCCAAAGTGCGATTTCCATCGGAGGAATGGGTTAAAGAGCTGGAAAAAGAGCTCAACTCGAGCCAGGCATACGCCGATGCCGCCAAAAATTGGGAGGGCGATTTTTATTTCGTCATCAGCCCCGACAAAGATCACCAAGTTCAGGAAACCACCTATCTTTATATGGACCTGTGGCGCGGCAAATGCCGCGAGGCGTATCTGGTCAAGGACAAGGACGCCAAGCAGCCCGCTTTTATCATGTCCGGGCCCTATTCCAAATGGCAGCGCGTCGTTACGGCGCAGCTTGACCCACTTCAGGGCTTGATGACCGGACAGCTCAAACTCAAGGGCAACATGGTCATGGTTATGAAGAATGTCAAAGCCGCGCAGGAAATGGTCAAGGCGTGCACGCGCATTGACGCCGAATTTCTTTCGGAATGAACGGCTACACGGGCAAGCTGCTCTTTGTTAACCTGACCACAGGCGAGATTTCCGACCGGGAGTTGAATCGCGCCTATGCTGCCGATTATCTCGGCGGCAGTGGACTTGCTGCCCGTTACCTCTACGATTGGCTGGATGCATCCACTGACCCATTAGGACCCGAAAATCCGCTGGTGTTTATGAACGGTCCGCTCGACGCGGCAGGCGCCCCTGTTTCGGGGCGCTTTGCCGTGTGCGCGCGTGCGCCACAGACCGGTCTATGGGGCGAGGCGATTGCCGGTAATTTTTTCGGTCCTGAACTAAAGTATGCCGGGTATGATGGCATCGTGATTCGCGGTCAAGCGAACGCGCCGTGCTATCTGCATATCACGCCCGACGGTGTCGAGATTCGCGACGCGCAGCGTCTGTGTGGCATGACCACGTTCGACGCGGGTGACGCGATTCGCGCCGAGCGTGACGACCCGCATCTTGTGACCGCATGTATCGGTCCGGCGGGTGAAAATCTCGTCAAGTTTGCGCTGATTCTCACCTCGTCGGCGCGGGCGGGCGCAAAAAAGGGCATCGCCGGTCGTTGCGGGATGGGCGCGGTCATGGGGTCCAAAAACCTCAAAGCAGTCGCCGTGCGCGGCTCCAAACATCCTCTCCAGCACAAACTCCATTTGCATGACCCCGCGCGCTTTCGCGCTGCCATGACCGGCGCGCAGCACTTTTTGAGTGATGACATGGCGACCGAAGTCCTGCGCGCCGTGGGTTCGTCGGGCGCGCTGGACTATTACGGTTTGCTGGGTGATGTGCCCACAAAATATTGGACCTCGGGCACATTTGATTATGGAAAAGTGTCGGGCAATCTGCTCGCTGAAACAATTCTGACGGGTCGCGCCACGTGCCATGCCTGTATGGTCGCATGTGGCAGAAAAGTGGAACGGGCAGGGGATTATATTCTGCCCCACGCTGAAGGACCCGAGCTGGAAACGCTGGCAGGGTTCGGCGCGCTCATCCTGAATGACGATTTGCATCTTGCCACATACATCGGCTCGCAATGCGATTCCCTGGGACTTGACTCTATTTCGACCGGCTCGACAATCGCGTTCGCCTACTATTTGCGCGAGTTGGGAGTGCTGCCGCCCGGCGATTTGAACGGCATCGAACTGGTATGGGGCGATGGCAATGGGGCGCTCCAATTGGTGCGTGATATTGCTCATCGGCGCGGTTTCGGCGCGGTGCTTGCGAACGGCTCGCGCGAATTAGGCGCGCGCTACGGGGTCGAAGGGTTGGCGGTGCAAATCAACGGGATGGAAGTTGCAATGCACGACCCGCGCGCCGCGACGGGCATGGCGGTGACGTATGCGACATCACCGATCGGCGGCAGCCACAACCACAGCGACTATTTCATGGTCGAGACGTCGGGACGTCCGATTGATGAATTGGGGATCGAGACACACGACCGGTTTGCCTGCGCGGGCAAAGCAGCTTCCATCGCGCGACACCAGGACTGGCGGACTGTCAACAATGCGTCCGTGACCTGTTTCTTTCCGAACCCGCCCGCGCAAGCGATGGTCGAGATGCTGGCGGCGGCAACCGGGTATGACATTACGACACAAAATGTGTTATCCTACGGTGAGCGCATCTGGAATCTGAAACGCGCCATAAACCTGAAACTTGGATACTGTGCCCGCCGTGCAGAGGTTTTGCCCGAATTGATTTGTCGTCCTCTGTTGGATGGGGGCACCGAAGGGCATGTCCCCGAGTTTGACTTGATGATGCGCGAGTATTATGCCTATCGCGATTGGGACTGGATGACGGGGAAACCGACGCAAAAGAAACTGCGCGCGCTGGGCATGCAGGACATTGCCGCCGATGTCTGGAAATCTCCATGATCAACGAACAACGCCTCATCCAAACCTTTCTCGATCTCGTTCAAATTGATTCGCCATCGGGTGACGAAGGCGCAATTGCGCAAGAGGTTGCCGCACGGTTGCGCGCGCTGGGCGCGGAAACGAACGTTGATTCCCTTTTTAACGTCAGCGCCAAAATCTCCGGACACGGCGTCAAGAAAAACACAAAACCCTTGTTCCTGAACGCACATACCGACAACGTCTCGCCCGCGCGGGGCATCAAGCCCGTTGTTGCAGGGGGGCGCATTTCGTCGGATGGCACGACGGTGCTCGGCGCGGACGATCTGGCGGGAGTTGCCGCGATTCTGGAAGGTGTTACCTCTCTGATCGAGGACGACAAAAAGCATCCTCCACTGGAAATCGCGATCACGTCTCAAGAAGAGTTGGGGTTGGTGGGCGCCAAGGCGATGGATATTGGCAAATTCAGGGCAAAAGAAGGCGTCGTGTTTGACAGCGGAGGACCGGTCGGCACGATTGTTCTGTCTGCGCCCACACACAATCTCCTCGAAGCAGTCATCAAGGGCAAAGCCGCACACTCGGCGCACCCTTTGGGCGGCATCAATGCCTTGAACATTGCCGCCAGGGCGTTGACGCTTGCCCGCGTTGGCGAACTTGATCGCGAATCAACAGCTAATTTTGGCATTATTCGAGGCGGCGCCGCCCGAAATATTGTGCCGGACACTGTGGAACTGGTCGGCGAAGTCCGGAGCCGCAGCGACAAGAAACTGCAGCGTCATACCCGCGCGATCCGGGCGGCTTTTGAAAAGGCGGTACAAGGCACCGGAGCCAAATTGGATTTTCGCGTCACGCGCGCCTACAATCGCTACCAGTTTCGCAAATCAGACCCGTTGGTGCGGCGCGTCGCAGGCGCGCTGAAAAAGATCGGTCGTCCCGCCGTCTATCGCGCCGCCATGGGCGGAAGCGATGCCAACATCTGGAACGCCAAAGGCATCAAGACAGTCGTCGTCAGCGTCGGCTATGAGGCGATTCATACGACCGACGAATTCATTCCGATCACGGAATTGGTCAAAGCTGCCGAGCTGGTCGAAATACTCGCGGCGGCATAATTTCCACTCTGTTTCAAACCCGATGATTTTCGCTATATTTTCTTCATTTGGCATTGTCACACGTTGAGTGTAAAATGCCACGCGTGTTGTGCATCCCCTTGTGTGGACGGGTCGTCATGCTCGGTCCGCGTGCCGCGCGATGCGTCTGACGTTTCTGGGCGCGGCGCGCGAGGTGACCGGGTCAATGCACATGGTCGAATCGGACGGCACGCGTTTGCTCCTTGATTGCGGGAGTGTTCAAGGTCACCGGCGCGAAGCCAATGCGCGCAATTCGCACCTGCCGTTTGATGCCGGCAGCATTGATGCGGTCTTGTTGTCACACGCGCACATTGACCATTGCGGCAACTTGCCCACGCTCACCAAAAACGGATTCACGCGCGATATAATCGGCACTCACGCGACGAATGATTTGACGCGAATCATGCTGCTCGATTCCGCCAAAATTCAAGAGCAAGATGCCGAATACCTGAACAAAAAGCGGGCGCTGCGCGGCGAAGAGCCGATTGTCCCGATCTATACCCTCCAGGACGCCGCCGACGCGATCCGCGCGCTCGAGAGCCGTTCGTATAATCATTGGTTTGAACTGCCGCGCGCTTCGATGCGAATCCAGTTTCTGGATGCCGGGCATATTCTTGGCTCTGCCATCACCGTGATTCACGCGTTTGAAGGCGACCGCACGATCCGACTCGGCTATTCGGGTGATCTTGGTGTCGAGGACAAACTTATTCTGCGAGACCCGGCGCCTGCGCCGCCTCTCGATTACTTGATTATCGAAGGGACTTATGGCGACCGCGTGCATGACCCGCGCACCGATTCGGAAACGCAGCTCGCACGCATTATTGACGAAACAGCAGCGCGCGGGGGCAAGACCATCATCCCGGCTTTTGCGCTCGACCGCACCCAGGAGATTGTCTATTCGATTCATCGCTCGATCTTGAATGGCGCGCTCAAACCGTTGCCCGTCTTTGCAGATTCTCCACTGGCGATGGACGCCACAGATATTTACCGGATGCATCCTGAGGTGTTTGATGAGGAAACGGTCGCGTTCATGTCCAGGCACGAAGACCCCTTTGGGTTTCGTCAATTGACGTATACGCGAGACGTGGAATCATCCAAAGCTATCAACCAGCTCCGGGGTCCTGCGGTCATTATTGCCTCGAACGGCATGGTCGAAGCCGGGCGAATTTTGCATCACGTCAAGAATAATATCGAGGATGAACGCAACACGATTCTATTTGTCGGCTATCAGGCGGAAAACACTCTGGGGCGCCGCATTTTGGATGGCGTCAAACGCGTGCGTATTTTTGGCGACGAGTATACGGTGCGGGCGGACGTGCGGCGAATCGAGGGCTTTAGCGGTCACGCCGATCGCAACGGTCTGTTGAATTGGGTGCGTCCCATTGCGCGCGAGCTCAAGGGCGCATTTATTGTCCACGCCGAAGAGCGAGCCGCAGAGGCGCTCGTGCAAGGATTACGCGATTTAGGCATCAAGAACGCCATTGCCCCCGCCTATGGACAACAAGTCAAGTTGCAGTGAAAAAAGAGTATGAACCGCGCGCCCGATCTTCCAAGAGCAATTTTGGAAAATTCAAATTCACCCGTGAACGCGCGTTGTCAGAGACTGTTTCGAAATTGCTCTTGCATCCTCAAGAATCGGAGAAATTAGGGCAAATGCAACCAATATAGTGCGCCGTTTTCAATTTTGAAACAGTCTCTCAGGAGTAGCTCATGGATTTTGTAACTGCCGAAGAAAAATTCAACGAACTTCAGGCGCGCATCCGGCGCGGCGAACCGATGAGCGAGGACCAGTATCAAGAAGAACTCGCCAAGCTGATGGTGCAGGACGAGGCAGGCGTCTTTTGGTCGCTCGAACCCGGCACGGGGCGCTGGCTCTATTTCAACGGCACCGAATGGGTGCCCGGCATGCCGCCCGCGCCCTCGGTCCCGCCGCCCGCAACGCCGCTCACCACCGCGCCGGTCATCGAGACGCCCTCGACCTACGAGCCGTATGCGGCACAAACGCCAAGCTATCAAGAACCCGCTCCGGGCGCCGAGCAACCGGCTGCTCAAGCCCCGAGTTACTATGTGCCCAGCGATGTGACGCGACCGATTGACTATTCTGGCTCGTATGGCAGCCCGCAGCAATACACCGGTTCGCCGTCCGCCTATGATGATTCGCCCGCCGGTTCGTCGTATGTCCCGCTGCCCTCTGAATCAGCGCAGACGGGACCCGAAAACGTGCCGACATATGTGCGAATGAGCGAAGCGGACGCGGGCAGCCCGCCGACGGGCGGGATTCCGCCGCGACCGGTGCGTGAAGCATCGCCGCTGGCAGTGCCGGGCGGTGAACGCGCGTGGCTTCCGTTCGCCTTTGGCGCATTGGTGCTGTTGTTGTGCGCGGTCGTTCTCTTTTTCGGCGTCCGCGGCTTGCCGCAATTTACAGGTTCAACCGCTCCCCAGGAACCAACACAAGAACCGGCTGCTCAAGAGACGGATGTGCTGCCGACTGCCACAGTTCGTTTGTTGCCCACAGATGCGCCGCGTCCGACCGAAGAGGCGACCGAAGTGCCACCGGTCACTGCGCCGCCTGCGGCGATCACTGCAGCAGCAACCGATGTGTTGAATATTCGGCAAGGGCCGGCTCGCACCACTCCCTCACTCGGCAAACTCCAACCCCAGCAGACTGTTACTGTGGTTGGACGCAACGGCGACGGCACCTGGCTTCAAATTCAGCGTCCCGATGGTCAGGGTGTTGGGTGGGTCAGCGCAGAATTTACGATTGTGACCGGTGACATCAATACTCTTCCGGTTACCTCCGGTGACGGCGCAAACCCTGCCCCGCAACAGACTGAAACACCCACCGGATAACACAAATGGATTTTCTATTACACCCCGACCGATATCTCGAAATGCTCGGTCCCACAATCGCCATGCTTGTCGTGTGGGGGATTGTCTTTGCCGAGTCGGGATTGTTTTTTGGCTTTTTCCTGCCCGGCGACAGTCTGCTGTTGACGGTGGGACTCCTTGCTTTCAAGGACTTTTTCAACATCTGGGTAATGGTGCCCGGAATTGTCATTGCGGCGATCATTGGTGACAACGTGGGCTATTGGTTTGGACAGTGGGTTGGTCCACCGATTTTTTCACGCCCAAAATCGCGCTTTTTCAAGCCCCAAAATCTTGCAAAAGCCCGCGAGTATTATGACAAATACGGTCCCATCACCATAGTGCTCGCGCGATTTCTGCCGTTCATTCGGACCTTTGTGCCCATTGTTGCGGGGGCGGTGCACATGAACTATCGCATCTTTTTCATGTACAACGTCGTCGGGGCATTCCTTTGGGGCGTAGGCGTGACAATGACCGGGTATCTTCTCGGCTCGATCATCCCCCCCGATGTCCTGGACCGCTATTTTATCCTTATCGTTTTGATGGCGTTCTTTATTCCCGGCATTCCGACGCTCTTGCATATCTGGAAGGACAACAAAGCGGCGATCCTTGCGCGTGTGCGCGGCGAGCAAAAAGCTTCCTGAGAAAACAAACATGGCTCGCCCGCACCCTCAGCTTTGTGAAAATGCTGCCCGGTGACACTCACCCCCGCTCCCACTTTTGGGTGCGGGGGTTCTTGCTCTTTTCCGTCACTGTCGAACCTCGGCCCGCCCAAATTACCCCCAGAATAGGATTCCCCTGAATCCCGAGTATAATTCCCGCCCGATGTCCGATTCTCTTGAACTTTTCCCCGCCTCGGCGCGCATCAGTCCTGCAGGCCGCCTGCAAATTGGCGGTTGCGATGCGACTCGACTGGCAGAAGAATTTGGAACGCCGCTCTATGTCCTGGATTACGCTACGATTCGGGAACAAGCGGCGCGCGCACAGGACGCCTTCCGATCGCGTTGGCAGAGTGTGCTCGTGTTATACGCCACCAAAGCGTATTTTGCGCCCTTTCTCGCGCGTTTGTATCGTCAATGGGGATTGGGGTTGGACGTGACTTCCGAAGCCGAAATTGTCATTGCGCGACATGCCGGTTTTGACCCGAACCTCATCTATGTCCATGGCAACAACAAGACCCGCGAAGAGATCCGTGCCGCGCTTGATACGGGAATTTCTCATTTCGTCATAGACAATTTCGAGGATGTCTCAAACCTCGAGGCGCTTGCCTCTGCCATGACGCCCCCGCGCGCGGTCAACTGTCTGGTGCGCTTGTCGCCCAACATTGACGCGCATACCCATCGTTACATGACGACCGGCGTTGCCGACTCGAAATTTGGGTTGGGCGTTGGCAATGGGATGGCGGAACGCGCGGCGCTCGAAATACTCCAAGCCCCACATTTGCGGCTTGTTGGACTTCATTTCCATATCGGCTCGCAGGTCTTTGACACGGACGCGCTGCGCGAGGCGCTGGATGCGGTTTTGGATGTGGCGGCGGATTGGCGCGCCAAATTCAATTTTGATTTCCGCGAACTAAACATCGGGGGCGGCTGGGGCGTAGCTTATCACGAGACCCAGACCACGCTGGATGTTGAAGCGTTTGCCGAAAATACGACAAGCGCGTTGCGCGCGGGACTGGGCGCACGCAGTTTGAATGAGGATTTGAAATTGATTGTGGAACCCGGGCGGGGGCTGATCGCGCGGGCGGGCGTTGCGCTCTATCGTGTCGGCTCTGTCAAGATGATCCCCGGCGTGCGCTCGTATGTGGCGATTGATGGCGGCATCGGCGATAATGTGCGTCCGGCTCTTTACAGCGCCCGTTACAACGCGTTTCTGGCAAATCGCATGAACGAGCCCGCCACGCAGGAATATGCGATTGCGGGACGTTACTGCGAACAGGGCGATGTTTTGATCGAGCATGCCGCCTTGCCCGAGACGCGCGTTGGCGATTTGCTTGTGATGCCGGTTGCGGGCGCATACCAGCTGCCGATGGCGTCCAATTACAATCTCATCCCGCGCCCCGCCGTTGTTCTTGTTCAGGACGGCAATGCGCGTCTCGTGCGCCGCCGCGAGACCGTCGAGGATATGTTGGCTTGTGATCTTGATGTCTGAACGCGACCAAACCGCGCTTGCGCTTGGCATCAAGCTTTGTCAGGGCTTGCCCGCTTGTTCCGCTCGACTCGATTGTGTGAAGTGAAAAAACTCGTGCTCCTTGCGCTTTTTGTTCTGCTCGCCGCGTGCGAGCCGGAGCCCATACCTGTTCTCGGTCCCTCGCTTGCTGCTTTGGATTCCACGCCGACGGTCCAGGGCGCTATCGCTCCCGAACCGACGCGCGGCGCATCGTCGGAACCCGCGATGCCCCCTGCGCCCACCCCCACGCGCGGACCGGGGGGCAAAGTGACCATCGCGGGAATCGGCGCCCCCTCGCGCGAAATCACCGCGTTGCCGGAATTTGTGATGGCTGGGTTGTTTGATTCGCTGCTGCGCGTGGACCCGCAAGATGGTCATTTGCTGCCCGGTCTCGCCGAACGCTGGCAGGTGTCCGAGGACAGCAAGACCTTTACTTTTACCCTGCGCGGTGATTTGGAATGGCATGATGGTGAGCCGCTGACCGCCGAGGACGTGGTCTTTACCCTGCAAGCGCTCTCCGACCCGGACATTCGGGTGCGCCCCGCCGCGGACTTTGGACCGATGACTGGAATCACCGCCGCCGATGCGCAAACGGTGCGTGTAACCTTTGACGATGCCTATTGCGCCGCTTTGACTTTTATCGGCACAATCCCGATCCTGCCGAAACACCGCCTGGAAACCAAGTCGCTGGCAAATGTGGCAGAAGCAGACTTGATCGGCAGCGGTCCGCTTGTCTTGAAAACATGGACGGATGACTCGCTGACATTCACCCGCAACATCAAGTACTGGAACGGCGCGCCGCAAATCATTGACTGGACCTATAAAATCTTTGCGGATGCGGAATCCGCTTCGGATGCCGTGCGTGCGGGCGAGGCGGACCTGGTGATAGGTGACAGTCCAATCGCGTCCAAGTCCGCCTCGCCCCTCATCCTCAATGAATTCTACGCGCTCGCATTCAATACCAGGCGCCCGCCGCTGGATCAAGTGGCTGTGCGCCGGGCGATCGCTTCTGCCTTGAATAGACCGCAGATCGCGGGCGCCCCAAGCATTCAGCAGACGACGCTAGAGAGCAGCGTTTTGGACTCGTTCTGGGCGGAGCAGGATGTGAGCCAGCCGGAATTCAACCTGGTCCAGGCGCGCGGTCTATTGGCAAGCAGGGGATGGCGTGACACGGACGGCGATGGCATTCTGGACAAGGAGGGGAAGCCGTTACAGCTGACGTTGTGGCTGTTGGCGGATGACCCGCGTTCTGAAACCACCGCGCAGTTAATGCGCGCCGAACTGGCAAAAGTGGGTGTGAGCGCGGTCCTGAAAATGACCGACCGCACGTTGTTTCTCACACGCCTCTTGTTGCAGGAATATGATCTCGCACTCGCGCATTTGAATGTTCCGCTCGACCCCGACCAGTACTATTTTTGGGGCGAGAGCGAGGACGAGCCGGGCTATGGCTTGAATGTCACCGGCTATATCAACCCGCGTGTCCAAGAGGCGTTGGCGGCGGGCAACACAATTCCGCGATGTGCGATGGACGCACGCAAGACGGCATATGCCCCAATGTTTGAACAGCTTGCGGCAGATACGCCGATGCTTTTTCTGTTTGCGCCGACCACGCTGGTAAATTTTGACCCCGCCATCGAGGGCATCACGCCCAGTTCGTTTGCAGGTCCATTTTGGAACTTGAACACGTGGCATGCCGTCCGGTGACAAGACCCGCCATTTTTCAGCGAGATCACGTGCGCGGTCTCGAGCTGCCGCCGAATCGGGTCATAGTCAGCTGGGGATACTATTAGCGGAAAAAATCAACCCATTCGATCGAAAACTGGCGCGCATCGCTCTCGTAGAGTGCGCGAGGCAGTTCGACCTGAATGTATCCATCCACCAGTGGAATCTTGTCTGAAACGGATACGATTTCAATTGGCATCCAATATTCACTTTCGGAAGTGATTTCCATTTCCGCGCCGCCGTTGACGCGCGCGCGTACATGCGCGGTCGCCGCGCCGCTTGACGAAATTGCTGCATTCACTTCCGTGTTCTCAAACTGCAATTTGAGAGACTCTAGTCCTTTGAGCCGCAGGCGGAGAAAAATCCGGTCGGGCATGTTCCCCGATGTCCGTACAATGTCCGCGCCGCCGATGCCGCGCGGGCTTGTGATGTCAAATGTCGCCAAGCCATTTGCCCAGTTGTAGGTGATTGTGTCGTCCGGATTGGTGGGGGTGATGTTGTAGGCGGGGGGCGCCGCGCCGCATGAGGAAATTGCCATCACGAACAGCAAAAAGACCAAGCTCTTCATTTCGCCTTGAGCAGGTATCGAAATTCTTGCCAGTAGGGTCCTTCGGTTGTATAGGCGAACATGGGTAGATCGCGCATCTCGCGTTCCAAAGATGCCGACGGGGGAATCACATCATCGAGCGGGGGCATCCATTCGATGAACCTTTTTCGCTGTGGGGGATCTGTTTTCATCCAGCCGGTGTCGGGCAGCGGAAAACCAAAACACTCGCGCACCGTATACAGTTTTTCAATCGGGACCGTGTTGGGATAGCCCTTGTTGCTTGTCCAGCGCATCACTTTTTTTCGCGCGATCCACTTGGATAGTTCGATCAAAGGCATTACGTCTTCGCGCAGATAATTCAATACGGCATCGTACTCGCCCCGCGCCCACAACTCGGGTGCGAGTTTGCCCGTCATGTCGGCAAGCCGTGTGCCGTCATTCAGTGTGACTTGGTGCAATTTGCCCGGAATGCCCGCCCCGTCCAAAGCTTTTTGCAAACCGAGATAATGCCCGCGTTTGAACGTGACAATGACCATCAAGTCCACATGGGCGAGCGCCAGCTCGGCACATTCGCGCGGCATTTCCGCCTCTTGAGCCAGCACTGCAAAATCGAATGCCGTGCCATTCCAGGTTACGAGGGTGTATCCGTCACGGACAACTTGTTGGATCTCGTGTGCCATCTCGCGGCACGCGGCGCGCGTCATGGAAGGCACGCCCTGAAAAAACTTTGGCTCATCGCGGTCAGAGAGACCGAGAGCGGCGCAGGTGATGCCCAGAGGCGCGGACTCGTGCCAGTTCCCGTTGTCGGGAAAGCCCTTGGCGATTTCGAGATCAAAGGTTGCAAGTTTCAAGAATGCCTCTTGTGCCCTTACTTGGCTTGTTTCTGAATCAACTCTATCGTTTTGTACGCCAAACGGTCGAGCGCCTCTACACTTTGCGCCAAATGTTCCTCTTTGGTGTCCTCTAGTTTGGTGTGTGAGAGACCGCGCAGCGATTGGACAAAGAGCATGACCGTCGGCACACCCGCGCGCGCGACTTCGGCGGCATCGTGCAGCGGCCCACTGGGCAGACGGTGACCTGTGCCCGTTGCCTCCTTGATGGACTCGTCGGCAAGTTGGCGCAGTTCCTCGTTAAAGAGAATCGGTTCGATTTGCCAGAGGCGCGTCCAACTCACGCTCACCTTTTCTTCTTGGGCGAACCGTTCGCTCGCGTCCTTGGCTTCTTGCAGCATTTTTGCCAGAGAATCTGCGTCGAGATGCCGCTGGTCCAACAAGCAGTCGCATGTTTCGACGACCGATGTGACGATGCCCGGTTTGGTGTCCACCCGCCCCATGGTGCAGACCCCGCCATTGCGCTTGGCAATTTCGCGAATCTCCAATTCCAGTTTGGCGGCAGCTGCAAGCGCATCCCGGCGCAAATGCATTGGTGTGGAACCTGCGTGGGCGGCTTGACCAACAAAGCGAATCGAATGGCGCTCCACCCCATAGGTGCCGAGAACCGTGCCCATGGGCAAATCCATCGTTTCCAGCACGGGACCTTGCTCGATATGCAGTTCGAGATACGCTTTGGCGTTCTTGAGTTGCGATTTGGCGTCAAGCGCGTGGTCAATGTTGATGCCTACGCGTTCGAGCGCATCCTGCAAACGGATGCCATCCTTGTCCTTGAGATTTCGCATCTCGTCGGGGTTCATATGCCCGGAAACAGATGACGAGCCAAACAATGACCGCCCAAAGCGCGCGCCCTCTTCATCCGCCCAATCTACCAAACGCACAGTGACGGGCGGCGTTCCTTGTGCCGCGATGTGGCGGAGGACCTCGACGCCCGCGAGGAGGTTCAAACAGCCGTCCAGCCAGCCGCCGTTGGGCACCGAATCAATGTGTCCGCCAATCAACAGTGTGGCGTCGGATTTTCCTGGAAGGGCCGCCCACTGGTTACCCGCCTCGTCCACTTCTACTTCAATCGGCAGGTCTTGCAGCTTGTCGCGCATGAATTTGCGCGCGGTGATCCACGTGTCGCTAAAGGCAACGCGTTGTGCGCCGTTTTCGTCGCCTGTCAGGGCGCGCAATTCTTTCAGGTCATTGATCGTGCGTTGAGGGTCAAGCCCCGCGGGTGTATATGTCATGGTTCACCTCGTGATAGTTTCAGCTTTCCATTCGTCTTTGAGAATTCCGTAATAGACCAAATCTTCCGGTTCGGTCCAGCGCACAAAATGCTGGCGCCAAGTGCCCTCGTATGTCATGCCTGCGTTCTGCATCACGTGACCCGAAGCGGGGTTGCGGGCAAAGTGTGAGGCATACACCCGGTTGAGTTTCAAATCCTCAAAGGCGTATGCAATTACGCGACGCGCAGCTTCGCTCATATAGCCCCTGTTCCAATAGGCAACGCCGATCCAATAGCCCAACTCGGCGCGTCGGTCGTGACCATGAATCGAGAGTCCGATCGCGCCCATCAATTCGCCCGTTTTGCGCAGCGTGATGCCAAACGTCGCCCCGGAGCCGTCGGCAAAATCTTGCTCTTGTGTGCTAATCCATTCTTCCGCCATCCCATCAAGGTAGGGGTGAGGCATGTGTCCCGTGGTGTCGGCAATTTCGTAATCGCCTGCGAGCTGTTGTACGCGCTTTGCATCCGCAAGCGTGAACGGTCGCAGGATGAGGCGCTGGGACAAGAGTGTAGGCACGGGCATTGTTATTTCCAGTCAACTTGTGAAGCCGCAAAGAAATTAACGCCCATCTGTCTCAAACGCGGACCGTGCGCGGCAAGGCGCGCAGAGTATTCCTCCCAATTTTGTCCATCCGGCTGTGACCAGCCGATTTCGGCGATGCCGAGCAGACGGGGAAAAGCCATATACTCTATCTCGTCGAGCGTTGAAATAGTTTCCGTCCAGAGCGGCGCCTCGACCCCCAAAATGTCCTGCTCATATATCCCATCCAATAATCTGGTCGGCTCCCAATCATACGCCTTTTTTACATCGAGCTCGCCTGCCCAATCTTGACCGAGATGGGTGGCGGCGTCGTATTTCATGTCGAGATAGGTAAAAGTGGCGGGTGACAGGACCAGCTTGAGCGCTTGCTTGATCACCGCGCGTGTCTGCGCCCCATTCCAGTGTTGAGCAACCGTGCTCGGGTCCAACCGCGCCTGTCCGATTTCTTCCCACCCCATCATCTGTTTGTCGCAGGCATTTACAATCCCTTGCACGCGCTCGATGAATCGGACATAGTCGTCCGTCGGCGTCGCTTGTGCCTCGTCGCCGCCGATATGAATATAGGGTCCGGGTGTGAGCGCCGCGATTTCGCGCACCACATCCTCGACAAACGCATAGGTGATTTCTTTGTCCGCGTCCAGCGAGCTAAAGCCGACTTGGACGCCCGTATATAGGGCGGGCGCAATGCCGTCGCGATTCAATTCGGGGTAGGAGGACAGCACCGCACTCGTGTGTCCCGGCATGTCAATCTCGGGAACGATGGTGACGTGGCGCGATGCCGCATACTCGACAAGGTCACGATATTCTGCTTGGGTATAGTACCCACCCGCGCCGCCGCCGACCGACGTGCTGCCGCCGTGTGTCGCCAGCTTGTCCCACGATCTGATTTCGATCCGCCACCCCTGATCGTCGGTCAAATGCAGGTGCAAATGGTTGAGTTTATATGCGGCTATGATGTCAATGTATTTTTTGATGTCTCGCGGCGCAATAAAATGACGTGCGACATCGAGCATCGCGCCGCGATAGGCAAAACGGGGAACATCGTGAATTGACCCTGCTGCCACCTCCCATCCACCCTTTTCAGCTCCCGGAATACTCGGGGGCAAGAGCTGGCGCAGGGTTTGCGTTCCGTAGAATAGACCGGCAGGCGCAAACGCCCGGATCAATATCTCGGTGGGCGTCACTGTCAACAAATAGCCCTCGCTGCCTACAGAGGCGTGCGCTGTGAGAGCGAGCGAAATGTCTCCCTCTCTGGCGGGTCCATCGCTCACGGGTAGTGGCTGTTTTGCCACAGGGACAAGCGCATCCGCCAACTGCCGGGCAATCCCTACAACGAAAGGGTCTGCCGAGTTAACTACAATCCGAGTCAAGGGACGCGATCGAAAGACCCCTGGCGCAGCCATCACGGTGTGCGGCTTGGGGATAATGTTTTGCATGTGAGCAGCAGTGGAATCTCATTCCCCCTGTCCCAGAGAATAACCTCGTTCGCCGTCAAAGGTATAGAGATTCTGGACCTGATTGACTTGGATGCCTGCTTGATTGATTTGGGCGAGCAGTCTCAAAATGTCATCATACTTTATCTCGTCGCCGAGATAGCGACAGCGCCACATATCCGCCCGCACGGATTCGCCGCCCTCATCCGGATAGACCTTGACGCCGCGATTGGTCATCAGTTGGAATTTCAACGGTCCCGTGTCCAGCGAGTCAAGTTTTTTCCCGAGGATCTGCGGGTCACGGTCCAACTCGTCCCACACCAGAAAAATGTCCGCGCCGACGAGCGCCTGCTTTTGGGGCTTGAGCGGACGCGGTTTGATATGAATGCCGCCCGCGCGATACGTGATTGATTCGAGCTGGTCCGGCTGCTGACCGAGACGCTCGATAATGGCGTCCGCAAAACCCCGCGTGCCGACGAGCCGGGCGCTGATTCCTTCGCGGTACATATCGAGCGTATGAATGCCGTCTTCGAGCGTCTTGAGCCACGCGTTTTGGATGCGGCGCGCATCGTCGGACAGCCCAATGTGCACGAGCATCTGAATTGCCGCGTTCAGCAGTCCGGAAGGATTCGCAATATCTCGGTCCGCAATGTCGGGCGCGGAACCATGCACCGCTTCAAACATCGCCGCGTCGTTGCCCACATTGGCCGAACCGGCAAGCCCAATTGACCCTGCCACTTGCGCCGCAATGTCGGACAGAATGTCGCCATACAAATTCAGCGTCACGATCATGTCCAACATCTCGGGCTGGGCGGCGAGCCGCGCCGCGCCGATGTCAATGATCATGTGGTCGGTCTTGAGGTCGGGATACTCTTGCGCGACCTCTTCAAAGACACGATGAAACAAGCCATCGGTCATTTTCATGATGTTGTCTTTGGTCATGCACGTCAATTTCTTGCGTCCATATGCGCGGGCATACTCGAACGCATAGCGGATGATACTCTCGGTGCCGGGGCGGGTTACTACCTTGAGACCGAGCACCACTTGCTGCGATTGACGATATTCGATCCCGGCATAGAGGTCTTCTTCGTTCTCGCGCAAAATCACCACGTCCATAGTGGGATGGAGCGAGGTCACATATGGCGCAAAGGCGCGACATTGTCGCACGTTTGCATACAAACCGAGCGATTTTCGCAGAGTCACGTTCACGCTCTTGTAGCCGCCCCCCTGGGGTGTGGTAATCGGGCCTTTGAGCATGACGCGATGAGCGCGAATGATTTCCCAGGTGTCCGGCGGAATGCCTGTGGGGTAGCCCTTGAGATAGGCGCGCTCGCCGATTTCCAGTTCTGTGTATTCGATGGGCGTTTGATTGGCATGCAGGATTTTGAGCACTGCGCCTGTAATTTCGGGTCCGATGCCATCGCCGCGGACAACAACGATGTGTGGGTTAGACATGGGTTGTGATTTCCAGTCGAGTGATTTCAAAAACCGCTTCAAACGCGCGGACCACACGCTCGCGCACCTCGTCCATTGTCACGGCGTGACGCAGTGCGCGCGTCAGCGAGGTGACGGGTTTGTCGGCAATGCCACATGGCACGATAAGTTCAAAGTGCGACATGTTGGGGTCAACATTCAGCGCAAAACCGTGATACGTGACCCAGCTTTCGATCCGCGCGCCAATCTGCGCGATCTTGGCTTCGGGGTGCAGCTGCCGTTCGCGCGGGTCGTCGGATGGATTTTCAACCCATACGCCTACCAATTTGGGGTCGCGCTTGCCGTTCGCGTCCACGCCCGCGCGGTGGGCGTCAAGCCCATAGCTGCCGAGCGTCTTGATCAAGACATCTTCGAGGGAACGCACATACCACCCAACGTCCATGCGATACTCGCGCAGGTTCATAATCGGGTAGCCAACCAGCTGCCCGGGTCCGTGCCAGGTTACGTCGCCGCCGCGTTCCACGCGATGCACCTCGATCCCGAGTTGGTCCAGATATTCCGGCGCGGCAAGGATGTGTTCTTCGGAGGCATTGCGCCCGAGTGTGACGACGGGCGGATGTTCGAGGAGCAAAAGAGTGTCAACTCCCCCTCCCGCTTTGCGCGAGTCCACCATTTCGTGCTGCAGCGCTAGCGCATCGCCATAGGAGACCAACCCCAGATTTTCGATTGCAAGAATATGGCTCATTCCGGTCCCGCCCACAGACCCACTCCTGTCAACGCAACGAGGATTTGTGATTAGGGCAAATTCCATTTGGGTTGGGGGGACAGACCTGCGAGTGTCTCATGGCGAATTGAATTCGCCCGACGTCGCAGGTCTGAAAGGTCTTATACCCCAAATCGAATAGGAATCTGTCCTGGAAAACACGACTACCGGTCAATCTTTCGTAGCGCCTCCAACACCGTGACCGTATTGGGAAGCTCACCGGGTTTCAAGAGTTGGATCCAACGTAGAATCCCCTCTTTATCCACAATAAAGAACGAACGGTCGGGTCTGCCAAATTCCTCGTTAAACACGCCATAGGCGCGCGACATTTCGCCGTGGGGCCAGAAATCTGACACGAGCGGATACGAGATGCCGCCAAGCCATTTGCCCCACGCTTCTTTGGAAGAGACCGGGTCACACGATACAGCCAGGACCTGGCTGTGTAATCCCTCGAATTCCTCCATAAAGGCCTCCATCGAGGGAATTTGGCGGTCTCAGGTCGCGGTAAAAGCAAAGGGGTGAAAAGCAATTATCAGATTGTGCGTGCCGGCGTAATCGCTCAACTGCACGTCAACGCGTTTCACTTCGGGTTTGGTGATAACGCCGCGTAACTTAAAGTTTGGGGCGTGGTCGCCCACCTTGAGTTTTGTGTTTGCCATAGAATTGCTTCCTGCATTGATTAATAGTCAATGCCCTTTTGCGCAAGGATTCCTTTTTGATAGGGATGTTTGATTTCACGCATTTCGGTGACGAGGTCGGCGCGTTCGATAATTTCGGGCGGCGCGTTGCGTCCCGTGAAAATGAGTGTGAGGTCGGACGGTCGCGCGTCCAGAATCGGCAAAACCTGCGAAACCTGCAAGAGTCCCGCGCCGAACATGCCATTGATTTCATCCAGAATGAGCATATCGTATGCGCCCTCGCTCATCTTGTCGCGCACAAATGCAAGCGCCTTTTCGGCGGCGGCGCGATGCTCTGCTTCGGTATGCGAGTCATCGAGAATCTTGTAGAAACCGATTCCCATGGGGATGATCTCGAACTCGGGCGCCAGACGTTGGCTGCTGTCGAGCTCGGCATAGTGCCATGCGCCCTTGCCGAACTGGACCATCAAGACGCGCCAACCGCGCCCCACGGCGCGCAGCGCCGCGCCCAGCGCCGCAGTTGTTTTTCCTTTGCCGTCGCCGGTATACACAATTATCAAGCCGTGAGCACTTTTTTCTTTTGGGGCGAGGCGCGCGCCGGGTTTTGATTGGGAATCTGACATTTATGGTTTTCGCTCGCGACGGATTTGCACCCCTGCCGATTCGACGACACCCCGAATGGGCGGTGGCTGCTTGCGCACGTAAATTGTGACCGCGTCTATCGGGAATCGTTCCATCAAGGCGTCGGCAATTTTGCGAGCCAGCGCTTCGAGGAGCAGTGATTCGGTATCCTCGACCAGGTGCCGCACGCTCTTGAACACATCCGAATAACTGATCGTGTCTTCGATCGCATCTGTGATCCCACTGCGGGTCAGGTCGTACTCGATTTCTACATCAACAATAATGCGGCCGCCGACCACGCGCTCTTCGGGAGAAACTCCGTGTTTGCCATGAAATTGGGCGCCGCGCAATATGATTTTGTCGGGCATGTGTCGAATGATTGTACGGAAACCAATCGGGCGTGTCAAACAAATTGATTCAGCCGAATTAGCTGTCCGGCCCGACCATGTTCAAAAACTCCGAGAGCAGAGTTGTCCGGGACAAATAGCAGTCTGATGGTCTCGCAATCATTTGTCTCAAAACCTCAAGTGTTTGACGGATAGTCCCTTGCCGATCAATTCGTTGAGCGAGTTGATGCCGATGTGCAGATGAGATTCCACAAATTCCTGTGTCACGCGCTCATCGCTCGCTTCGGTCTTGATGCCGTCGGGCAGCATCGGCTGGTCGGACACCAACAAAAGCGCGCCGGTCGGAATCGCGTTGGCAAACCCCACGACAAAAATCGTCGCCGTCTCCATATCAATCGCCATGACGCGCAGGCGACGCAAATATGCCTTGAATTGTTCATCATGCTCCCATACGCGGCGATTGGTTGTATAGACTGTTCCTGTCCAGTAATCCTTTTCATGGAGATTGATGGTGTTCGAGACCGCCTTTTGCAAACTAAACGCAGGCAAAGCAGGCACTTCGGGGGGCAAATAATCGTTCGATGCGCCTTCGCCCCGGATCGCCGCAATCGGGAGGATGAGGTCACCGACACGGTTCTTTTTTTTCAATCCGCCGCATTTGCCAAGAAACAAACATGCTTTTGGCTCAATGGCGCTCAGCAAATCCATTACGGTTGCGGCGTTCGCGCTGCCCATCCCGAAATTTATGATGGTGATATTGTTTGCCGTTGCCGTCTGCATGGGACGGTCCAGCCCTCGGACCGGCACATTGTGCCATTCGGCAAAAAGTCGCACATAATTGGCGAAATTGACCAGCAATATATGCTTGCCAAATTCGCCCAGTGGCACGCCCGTATAGCGCGGCAGCCAATTGCTGACGATTCTGTCTCTGGTGTTCATAAGTCCGACCGGAAAAATTGCGTAAAAGTTCGCGTGACATTGTTGTCGCGGATGCGATAGAAATGTGTCACCCGGGGGAGAATCGTGGGCAAGTTGGGATTTGGTTTTGACAGATGTCTATAGAATCCAGCCCCCGACTTACGGCGTGCTATAATAGCGGAGCGTGAATCTTTATCGAGGAGCAGAGAATGTCAAAAAGCTGGAAGACCCCGCCTGAGATGGTCATTGACCCCAAAAAGAAATATACCGCGACTCTGGATACCGCCAGGGGCGCGATTGAAATCGAATTATATCCCGAATATGCGCCCAGAACTGTCAACAATTTCGTTTTCCTCGCCCGCGAGGGATATTACGATGGCGTTACCTTTCATCGAGTGATTCCCAACTTTATGATTCAAGGCGGCGATCCTACGGGCACCGGACGCGGCGGACCCGGTTACCAATTTGCAGACGAATTTGCAAACAATCCGCTCAGGCACAAGACAGGTGTGCTTTCGATGGCAAATGCGGGACCGGGCACCAACGGCAGCCAATTCTTTATCACCCATTCGCCACAGCCGCATCTGGACGGCAAACATACTGTTTTTGGACAGGTTACACAAGGACAAGATATTGTCAACAAGATTCAGCAAGGTGACAAGATCAGCAAGTTGACCATAGCCGAGAGTTGACCCGGCAGAGCATCAAGGACGTTTTCAGCGGTCAAACAACTTGGCTGCTTGGTATGCTTTGTACGAACTGCGGACGAGCGGACCCGAGGCGATGTATGTGTAGCCCATTTTCATGCCCTCGTCCTTCAAGTGCTGAAATACGTCGGGATGGATGTATTCGACCAGTGGATAGTGACGCCGCTTGTCAGTTGGGCGGAGGTATTGCCCGATTGCCAACAAATCCACTTGATGCTCGCGCAGATCGCGCATGGTTTCGAGGACTTCGGCTGTGGTTTCGCCAAAGCCCAAAAGGATGGCGCTTTTGGTCTTGCGTGTGGGGTCTTGCGCTTTGACTGCGCTGAGGATGTTGAGGGTCTGTTCATAGCCCGCGCGACGGTCGCGCACGGTGTAGGTGAGACGCCTGACCGTTTCGATGTTTTGTGAGATCACTTCGGGACGCGCATCCACGATTTTGCTCATCGAATTCACATCGCCTCCAAAATCAGGAGTCAAGACTTCGACGATGGTGCGGGGGGCGAGCTCTTTGATTTCGCGCACGGTCTGGGCAAAGATGCTCGCGCCGCCGTCGGGCAAATCGTCGCGGTCTACCGAGGTGATGACGACATAATTCACATCCAGCGCGGCGATAGCTTGGGCGACGCGGCGCGGCTCATCCACGTCCACAATTCCGCGCGGGTTGCCGGTTGTCACGGCACAAAAGCGACACGCGCGGGTGCAGGTGTCGCCAAGAATCATGATGGTCAGAGTGCCTGCGCCCCAACATTCCCCAATGTTGGGGCACATGGCTTCCTGGCAAACCGTGTGCAGGTCCAGCGTGCGGACAAGCCCTTTGAGGCGTGTATACTCTTCTCCAAAGGGCGCGCGCACGCGAATCCAATCGGGATGTCGTCGCGGCGGGGCGGGCATCAATTCTATTGGCTGAAACGTATCAGACATTTTTCCGAGGCAGCTCCAACAGCTTGTTCACATCGTCGGCTTGATCTGCGATAGCGTGCGCGGCGGTGGAGGACCACAAAAGCCAATCCGCGCTTTGGCTCGAGATTTCAAGCCGTGCTTTTAGCGGCGGTATCTGGCAAACAGCTTTTCAATCGAGTATTCGCCTTTGGTTGCCTTTTGCCTGAGCCCGCTGTATGCATCATCGTAGGTCGGGCGGTCTTCCTGGTAATACAAGCCCAGATAAAGCGATTCGGTGTCCATCGCGTATTTCATCGCCAATGCTCTGTCCGTCGGGTTGTGATCGGCGGGCAGGGGCTTGGTCACTTGCTTGTAGTGGTCGTATGTGTCATAGAACGTCACGCAGGGCGAGTAGATTTGCAGGAACGAGAACCCCTTGTGGGCGATCGCCTGTTTGATGAGCTCGGTCATATCCTTGGGTTTGGCTGAAAAGCCGCGCCCAATCCACGTGGCGCCCGATGCCAGCGCGAGCATGGCGGGATTCAGTGGTCTATCCACGTTCCCGTATGGCGTGGATTTCTTTTCGAGACCGAGCGGCGAAGTCGGCGACGCCTGTCCCTTGGTCAAGCCATAAATCTCATTGTCCATCACGATATACGTAATGTCCACATTGCGGCGCGCGGCGTGAGGGAAATGTCCCATGCCGATCGAGAACGCGTCGCCGTCACCCCCGACCGCGCAGACAACCAGTTCGGGGCGCGCCATTTTAATCCCCGTCGCGAGGGGTAGCACGCGTCCATGCACGCCATGAAAGCCATATGCTTTGCAAAACGCGGGAAAGCGTCCTGAACAGCCGATGCCCGAGGCAATGACGAGTTGTTCGGGCGGGATGCCCATTTCGGAAATGGCTTTGTAAAAGGATGACAGGACGCCAAAATCGCCACAGCCGGGACACCAGATGGGCTTGACGTCACTCTTGTATTCATTCGCCTTGAGATTTGCCTTTTCAAAATGCATCGGGATAATTTGTGGTTCAGTCAACATGATTTGTCTGTTCGAGAGGGAAACACGAATCGTCATTGGATCCGTCGTCTACCCGTCTCTATCTTGCCTTTTTACTCGTTCGCTCGAATTGTTTCGTAAACTTGTTTGATTTTGTCGTACACGTCACGCGCGGCGAGCGGGGTGCCGCCATAACGGGTGAGCGGAATCATTTCGCGTTCAAACTGCGCCTGCAGCATCCGTCCATACTGCCCCGTAAAGTTCAGTTCGGGGACGATGATCTTTTTGCGCCGTTCGATAAAGCTGTTCAAATGCTCGACCGGAATGGGATAGAGCAGTTTTGGGTACAGCACGGCGACAGGCATGCCCTCCTTTTGGGCGCGCATGACTGCTTCCTTGACCGGACCGATCGTTGAACCCCAACCGATGATGGCGAGCTCGGCGGAATCATCGCCAAAAGTCTCGAACATTTCCCACGCCGTGTAGTCGTTGATCGCGTTGGCAAGTTTGCGGGCGCGTTTTTTGAAATTGCGCGTGTGGATCTCGGCCGTGTAGGCGGGTGCGCCGCTCTCTTCTTTTTCCAGTCCCTCAGCGGTGTATTGTCCGCCGGGCATCCCGGGCAGTGACATGGGCGAGACACCGCTATCTGTGAGTTTGTAGCGCAGGTATTCGCGTTCGCCGGTCGTTTTGCCGCCCGCGCCGTTACTGCTGTTGTTCGCCGGATCGCTCGTAATGCTCGCGGGGTCCCACAACAAGCGCGGTTCCAATTTCACGCGGTTCATATCGAACGGGGGCAACGTGACCACGCGCACTGACATATCCTGATCGCTCAAAAAGATGACGGGGGTCTGGTATTTTTCGGCGAGATTAAAGGCATTCACCATCTGATAAAAACAATCTTCGACCGATACGGGCGCCACGACGATGCGGGGCGCATCATCCGCCGCGCCAAAGATCGCGAGCCGCAGGTCGCCCTGTGAAACTTTTGTGGGCATGCCTGTCGAAGGACCTGCGCGCTGCACGTCCACAAGCACGACCGGAAGTTCAGTCATGGTGGCGTGTCCCAGTGCCTCGACCATCAAAGCGACGCCGGGTCCCGATGTCGCGGTCATTGAACGCGCACCCGCAAACGAGCCGCCCAGACACATGTTGATGGCGGCGATTTCGTCCTCCGCCTGAATCATTGTGCCGTTGATTTGCGGAAACTCGGCTGCCAGAAACTCCATAATGTCCGAAGCAGGTGTAATCGGATAGCCCGCATAAAAGCGGCAGCCGCCCGCGATCGCGCCCATTGACAATGCCTGGTTGCCATTCATCACCAGCCGATCTTGCTCGACCAAGCCGCTTGCCGGAATCAAATGATACGGCGATTCTGTGGTGATATTTTGTTCAACGTATTCATAGCCCGTGCGAAGGGCAAGCAGGTTTTGATCCAGCAGTTCCTTTTTGCGTCCCAGTTGGCGTTTGACGACTTCTTCGGCTTTGTCGTATGGCAGGTCAAACAATTTGACCATCGCGCCGATCGTGACGATGTTGCGACCGCGTGAAAAGTTGATCTTTTTGGCAATATCGTTCAGCGGCAAGCCATATTCTTTAATGTCAGCGCGCGCGGGCGGCGCGCCGTCGTTCGAGTTATAGATCAAAAAGCCGCCGGGCTTGATCAACTTGTGATAGGAATCAATGGACAGCTGGTCAAAAGCAATCAGCATGTCCACATCGTCACCTTGCGAATACACCGGCTCGTCCGAGGTGCGTAGCTGGAACATCACGTGTCCGCCTTTGATTTCGGCGGGAATCGTGCGGGTCGTATAGATTTCAAGCCCTGAAAACGCGGCAATGCGCGCGACAATTTCACCGGTGGTGACAATCCCACCCGCCGCCGAGTCGCCGCCGACGCGGACGGTCAAATCTACTTGAGGCATTTAACTTTCTCCGAAAAATATGATATCGCTCAACAGGGAGCGTACATCATCTCTATAAATGAATGATGAGAATGGACTGAATCGGCGTCAATTCACCGAATGCCCGCCACAACCGCATCCGCCGCCCCCGCAGCCACATCCGCCGCCGAGACTCGCCGCCTCACTGTCGCTTTTGGTGAACGCAACAAATACGGACATCTTGCGAATGACGTCCTGGCTCTCGCACTCGGGACATTCGAGCGGCGCGTCAGCTTCCTGGATCGAGCGGCGCGTTTCAAACTCGTTATTACAGTCTTGACAATGAAACTCGTATAGAGGCATCTTGATGTTCCTTTCAAAGGCATCCCGCCACGTCCTCTCCAGCGCGAGGAGAGGACCGTCAGGAATGAAACAGCAGAGTCTGCCGCACCTCATTGATGGCTCTGGTGACGTCAATGCCGCGCGGGCAGGCCTCAACACAGTTGTAAATCGAACGACAGGTATAGACGCCGCCGTGCTCGCCGAGAATGTTCAGGCGATGGTCGGTGCCGTGATCGCGCGAGTCAAAGACAAAGCGGTGAGCTTGAACAATTGCCGCCGGTCCGATGTACTCGCGGTCTGCCCAGAATGTGGGACAGGCAGTGGTGCATGCCGCGCACAAAATGCACTTGGTTGTGTCATCGAATTTTTCGCGCTCGGCAATGCTCTGCAAGCGTTCGCGTTCGGGCGGCGGCTCGTCGTTAATAAGAAAGGGTTTGATGGCGCGGTATTTTTCAAAGAACCCTTCCATGTCTATAACCAGGTCCTTGACGATGGGAAAGCCGCGCAGCGGTTCGACGGCGATCAAGTTGTTGCCGCCGGCCTGCTTTTGCGCTTCACTCATGATCAATTTGCAGGCAAGCTGATTGTGTCCATTGACCATCATGGCATCACTGCCGCAGATGCCGTGCGCGCATGAGCGGCGAAAAGTGAGCGCCCCGTCGCGATACCATTTAATTGTATTCAGGGCATCGAGCAGCCGATCGGTCGGGTCGGCTTCGACCTTGTATTCTTCCCAGTGCGGCTTTTTGTCCGTCTCGGGATTGTAACGTTTGATTTTGATTCGATAATCTGGCACGCCTTGATGCTCCCCGGTGAGGATGATTAATTGTTTCTACCAGTGCCCGGTCTTCCAATATAACCGCATTCCTATCGGTATCCCAATCGCCAGCCCAATGATAACGCCGATGACCGCCCCGATGACACAGCTGATGTCAGGCAAAGCTCATGCTCCCAGCAGCTCCAACTTGCCCAGGACCGCCGGCGGCACCATCGGGCGGAGTTTGGGATATTGATCGAGCAAGAGCGCAATTTCCGCCAGATCGTACAACCGCCTGGTCTGTTTTCTTCCGGTATCCTGCCACGTCCATATCCGAGAACGCAACACGTCCTCTACTTGCGCGATCGGCAGCGTCAAGCCAAGCGCCCGACGCATTTCGGCGCGGTCTACGAACTCGGCATAGCGCGATTCGGTATAGACGTTGGCGCGCAATCGAGAATCGGCGGCGGTGATCTCGATGATGCGGGGACCGCGCTTGACGACGAATGCGCTGGCGAGCAGAGCTTCAAAACGCCCCAACTGATAGCTGGTGATGACCAGATCGAAATCCAGACTTGTCATCGGTTCGACATACGCGCTGACCGCGACTGTGCCGATGACGCAATAGTGAATGCTGTTGTCGCGCAACAGATTCAGCAGGCGCTCCAGGAGATTGCTCTTGTCTGCGGTTACGGTTTTGAAAAATTGTAAAGCTTGCACGCGCTAGTTTTTGCCGGACCTGAAAAGCCGATCAGGGATTTCGTCCGGTACTTTTTGGAATGAATATTTTGCCCGGTCGGGAGCGTCAACATCCTGCCGGACTTGCTTTTAATCCCACGTGCCTGCGCGAGCGTAAAGCGAGAAACCGATGCCAACGCCGATCACCAGCCCAACCAACAAACCGACGCCGATGCCGATGACAAGCCACATGAGGATAGCTGACGAATGACGAACGACCATTCGCCATTCGCTCAATAATTGCGCTCCTGTGGCTGATACTTGGTGATCGTCACCGGTTTATACTTGAATTCGACGCCGCCATTGTTCTTGAAAGCGAGCGTGTGCTTGAGCCAGTTGACATCGTCACGGTTCGGATAATCTTCGCGCGCATGTCCGCCGCGCGATTCGGTCCGGTTCAATGCGCTGGTCGCCGTGACATAGGCGAGATCGAGCAGATAGCCCAGTTCGAGCGCTTCGAGCACGTCGGTGTTGAACCTCGCGCCCTTGTCCATCACAGTCACGCCCTGATACGCCTCGCGCAAGTCGTTGATCGCGCCGATTGCCATTTTCATGTCTTCGGCATTGCGAAAGACTCCCACTTGCTGGTCCATCGTCAGCTGCATCTTTTTGCGAATATCGGCAACAGATTCTTTGCCTTTTGAGCTTTTCAGCCCTTCGATCTGAGCAATGGCGACCTCATCTGCTTTGGGCGAAACGTCTTCGAATGTGGTCTCTTTGATCAGGCGGGCAGCATCCAGTCCCGCGCGCCGACCAAAAACCAAAATATCGAGGAGCGAATTTGTGCCGAGCCGATTTGCGCCATGGACCGACACGCAGGCACATTCGCCCGCCGCATACAGCCCCTTGACAACGCTGTTGTTTTCGTCGCGGAGCACGCGCCCGTGCACATCGGTTGGGATGCCGCCCATCGCATAGTGCGCGGTGGGTTGGATCAGAAACATTTCCTTCATCGGCTCCAGCCCTTCATAGAGCCGCACGAATTCCAAAATGTCGGGCAGCGCGGCTTCCAGCCCGTGTGCGGTGACTTTTTTGCCGCCCGGGGCGCTGTGATACTTGTTGATCGTGTCCGGACGCACATCCAGCCAGACAGCGTCCTTGTGCGGTCCCACGCCGTTGCCTGCGCGCACTTCTTCAAAGATATACCGCGAAATCATATCACGCGGCGCAAGTTCTTTCATGCTCGGCGCGTGTCGTTCCATAAACCGCTCGCCGTGTGCGTTGAATAGAATTCCCCCTTCGCCGCGCGCCGCTTCGGAAATCAAAATCCCCTTTTCGTATACGCCTGTCGGATGGAACTGGAAAAACTCCATATCTTCGAGTGGGATGCCGTGCCGCCACGCCATCGCCACGAGGTCGCCGGTCAGGGAATGAGCGTTGGAAGTGACCTTGAAGATTTTACCAAAACCGCCGGTTGCCAAAATCACCGCTTTGGCTTGGAAAATATGAATTTCGCCGCTCGCGATGTCAATCGTCACACAGCCGCGACATTCGCCCCTTTCCATGATCAAATCGAGCACTTGAAACTCGTTAAAAAATTTTGTTTCGTGCTTGACGTTTTGCTGATACAGCGTCTGCAGAATCATGTGCCCCGTGCGGTCGGCAGATTTGCACGCGCGCATGACCGGAATGCGTTTGCCGGGGTTGTTTGGATCGGGTTTGGTATGCCCGCCGAAACGACGCTGCTCGATCTTGCCTTCCGGGGTGCGGTCGAAAGGCAGACCCATGTGTTCGAGATCAAGGACGGTGACGATTGCCTCATCTGCCAAAATCTCGGCAGCATCCTGGTCAACCAGATAGTCGCCGCCCTTGATGGTATCATAGCAATGCCAGTCGGGATGGTCCTCTTCCATATTGCCGAGGGCAGCCGCGATCCCGCCCTGTGCGGTCCCCGTGTGCGAACGCGTCGGATACAACTTGCTCAACACGGCGCAGTTCACACCCGCCCGCGCCAACTCGTAGGATGCCCACAGCCCTGCGCCGCCTGCCCCGACCACCACTGCATCGTATTTGTGTAGAATCGCCATGTGGAAACCTATACCGAAGGGTAAAATGTGAAAATTACAAGCCCGCCCATCACGGTGAGCGCCAGCCACGTGAGAAACGCGCCCACCAGGAGGATGATTCGGACCGCGCGGTTGTGGATATAGTCCTCGATGGAATACCGCGCCCCGAGGACGCCATGGGTCAGGGCGAAAAACAAAAGCCCCAGCGCATATGCGCGCCAGAACCAGCCGCCGACCGGGTCTACCCAACGTTGGGCGATAAAACCAAAGTCCATGATTTCAACGCCATAGATAAAGTGCATCAGGAAAAAATGTCCGAGCGCGAGGAAAATGAGCAAAAAGCCGGACACACGCATAAAGAGCCAGATGTTGAGCTCGGTGCGGGTCATGGCGCGATGCTTGCGACTCGCCACGATGCGCGCCAGCGAGTCCTCATAGTTGCCCTTGCTCGCGTCCATATCTATTTTGGCGTTCCTGGAAGTGGGCCAGAGACTAAAGATGAGGACCACCCCGGTGGGGATCGCCAGCACGCCGAGAGTGACAATCAGCGAGAGCGCGGCGTTCTGCCCTGCTTGTTCCAGCGGCAGCGTGTACATCATATAAAACGCCGCGGGAACAAAAATCACAACGAGGGTGAGCAGCTGCACATAAAACAAGTTGCGCGCGAGCCGGCGGCTGGCGAGCACCGGAAAGAAATCGGCAACAATCACATGCAATCCGTTGATGGCATGATACAGCAAGCCAAAGAGCAAAAACACTTCCATGACGCGCATGAGCGCGCCTTTGTAAAGAAACAGCAATTCGTTAAAGAGCGCGGGACCAAACAGAACGAGGAAAATATCAAAAATGTGGAGCAACAAAAACGCCAGGACCCCCAAACCTGCGGCGCGGTGAATTGCCCATGCCCATTGCCCCAGCCCACCGCGATAGCGCAAGACGCTCGACGCGGTTTGAATCAAAGCAGCCATTGCTTGTCTCCTCAGAGTGTGACAACATCAGAATGTAAGTGGATCGGGTTTTGTGTTCCGCCCTGCGGACCCGACTCGTATGCCGATGCCTGACCCGGCATAATTTTTCTCTTGTCGCACTCACATCGCGCGAGAACAGCCCCGCGACGATGACATTGTTGAATTATACGACTGCGCGCTAACCCGTCAATTAAAGATAAAAAACTCGCGCGCCCACTCGGCCGCACGAATTAGTTCAGCGAATCAAAAGGGCGGTTTTCCACCGCCCTTGATGTCAAACCGGCACCGGTTTTTCCTGATTGGCAAACACGGGGACCCGTTCCCCTTTCTCGCCAAGCCGGAACAGGTCATCGGGCTTTTCCAGCAAGTCCGTGTACAACACACCATCGAGGTGATCAATCTCGTGCTGCAACGCGCGCGATAGATTATGCGTCGCCGTGATTCTCACCTCTTTGCCCTTGCGGTTCAGCCCCCGCACCGTAACTTGCATGGCGCGTCGGACGTTCCCGACATACCCGGGAATCGAAAGACACCCTTCTTCACCAAATTGTTCGCCGCTCTTGCTCACGATCTCGGGATTGACGAGCTGTAGTTTGACGGGTTTTTCTTGGTCCTCGTCATCGGTGTCGCCGGGTTTGGCGTCTATCACAATTACACGCAAGCCGACCCCAAGTTGAGGGGCGGCGAGACCTTGCCCGGGCGCGTCCTCCATGGTTTCTATCATGTCGTCAATCAGTTTCTGGAGGGATGCGTCTATTTTCTTGATTTTTTTTGCTTTTTGTCGGAGCGCCGGATGCTCTGATGTCAAAATTTCTCGAACTGCCATATCTGTATGCTGCCTAACGAATCAAAAGTCCGTGAATCTCGCGCGGTCACGCGAGTCCGGATCAGGACGACGCTCCACCGAAGCGCCATTGATTTGCGCCTCACCCGATTTTCGCAGGGACCGCGTTGTCGTCGGGGAATATAATCGGCTGGGCGGCGATGCCGAGACGGTCTGCGACGCGCTCTGAAAAATCAGTCAGCGCCCGACTGTTCCACGACTCGAAGGTTTCGACAATCGTCCCGTTCGAATCAATCAAAAACCCCGTCGGGACGAATGCCGGGTCATATTCGCGCGAGACGGTGAAATCAGCATCGAGCAGGTGCGGGAACGTTGCGACATTTTGGACACGGTAATGCTCTGTGCGTTCCGAATCATGCTGCGAAATGCCCAGCACGCGCAAACCTGCGTCGGCGTATGCGGTGTGCAGGCGTTCGTAATATTTCCAGGCATAGCAACAGGTCGGGCACGACGTCTTGAAAAAGATGACCAGGGACAGCGGACTTGTGCTTGCGTTCAACGTTCGCGTTTCGCCTTGAACGTCGCGGAGGGAAAATTCCGGCGCTTGCGTGCCCGCTTTTAGGATACTCATTCCTTTTCGATTCCGGGCGAATCGGATATTGTTGGCGCCACCTTTTTAACTGCGGCAGCAGCTGTAGTTGCCTCTTTGGCAGCCGCAGCGGGTTTCTTGGTTTTGGCGTCCTCTTTGGCTTGGCGCGCCGCTTCCTCTGCCGCGTAATCCGTCGGTTTGATAGACTCGTAATACGTTGTGGATTTCAACAGCGTCGGGTAATCGTAAATGTGATTGACGTGCCGCTCGTACCCTGCCAGCTCATACTCGTTGTCCATCTTGATCGCGTCGAACGGGCAGAACTCGGCGCACAAACCGCAGTTCATGCAAACGTCAATGTCAATAAAAAACTCGGAGGGTCTTGGTTTCGGCTTGCCGTCGTCGCCCACCGCGCGAACAATCCAAATGCACTGCGGCGGACACACTTTGGCGCAAATGCCACACGCAGTACAGCGTTCGACTCCGATTTGTTCCTTGCCCGTTGCCGCATCCACGATCGGCTTGCCCGCCGCGTCGGTCACCGGCTCATAAATCAAAAAGGGAATAAAGCGAAAATTTTCCGGCGGTTTGAGTTTGACTTCGGGGTACTCGACCGTAATCAAGCCCTGTTGGGTCACCGAGGCGCGTTCACTGCCGACCTTGGGTCCGGTCCGCCTAAACAACGAACCCGCCTTGAGGTTTTCCTGAATATCGTTAGGGTACGAACGGAGCAAGCGCTTGAGCACAAGCCACATCCCCGTAAGAGTACCTGTTGGAAATAGTTTCATGCGTCCTCCGGTTGCAAGACAGCGGACGGCGGTCACGCCCGACTCGGCGCCGCGCTGTCTCTTACCGATCCACCGAGCCCATGATAATGTCTACACTGCCCAATACGCCGACCATGTCTCCGATCTTGTGTCCGATGCACATCTGGTCCATCGTGGCGAGATTGATAAAGTCCGCCGCGCGAACGTGATAGCGATACGGCGTCGTGTTGTGGTCGCTGACCAGATACCAGCCGAAATCGCCGCGCGGCGCTTCAATGTGCGAATATACTTCGCCTTTGGGGACCTTGAACGAGTACGCTTTTTTGCCCGCCATGGTCTCGCCCGATGGAATGCCCTTGATAGCTTGCTGGAGAATTTTGATGGACTCGCGAATCTCCTGGATGCGGCACCACATGCGGTCGTAAATGTCGCCATTCTTGCCGACGGGAATATCAAAATCGAAACGATCATAGATCGAATACGGGTCGGCGCGGCGAATATCATACTTGACGCCCGAACCGCGCAGCATGGGACCGGAGACGCCGTAATTGATCGCGAGGTCGGGGGGCAGGACGCCCACATGCTTGGCGCGCACATCAAAGATTTCGTTATGGACGAGATAGGTCTCCATCTCATCCACCACGCGCGGAAAACGATTGAACGCCAGTTCGTGTGCGACTTCGAGCCAGCCCTCGGGCAAATCCCTCCACACGCCGCCAAAGCGCATATAGTTGCACATCATCCGCGAACCCGACGCCGATTCAAACAAATCCAGCACCAGTTCGCGTTCCTCCAGCCCATAGATCACGATGGGGGTAAAAAAGGCGCCGAGGTCCGAATAGACCTGACCGATGCCGCCAAACATGTGCGAAACGATGCGCGTAAATTCGTTCATGATGACGCGAATATACTCGACCCGTTCGGGCGGCTTGAGGTTCATCATTTTTTCGACGCCAATGACATACCCCGTCTCCATCGCCATACCGGACAAATAGTCGAGCCGGTCCGTGAACGGAACGTTCATATAATATGTATTCCGCTCGCCGATCTTTTCGTGATTGCGGTGCAGATAGCCAAATACGGGTTCCAGCGCCATGACCGTTTCGCCGTCGAGCGTGACGTTCATGCGGAACACGCCGTGGGTGGAAGGATGTTGAGGCCCCACGCTGACTACAATCGGCTGTGTTTTGAGCGCCTTGTGATCGCCGTCGCTGATCTGTGGCGCGACGCGCACGATCTCACGAACTTGTTTAAAAGCGGTGGGATCAAAATCCTTGGGGTAAATCACATTGTCGTGCCACGGCACGCGGTCTTCGATGATGATGTGATGCCCCTGGTCCCAACGCGTCTCGAACGGTTTGCGGTCTTGTTCGTAGTATGCTTCCTGGTACGATTTGCGGAGCGGAAAACCCTCAAAACCTTCCCACATGAAAATGCGACGCAGGTTCGGATGCCCCGCAAACTTGATCCCAAAGAAATCATACACCTCTCGTTCTTGCTGGAGCGCGCCGCGATAGACCGATGCCGCGGTCGAAACGAGAGGGTTTTCCTTGTCGTTCAAATTGACCTTGACGGTCAATGTCGGACCCCCGCGCACGGTCGAGGCGAGGTGATAGACCAGCTCGAATTTGTCGGGCCAGTCCACCGCCGTGACCCCGCTAAAATAGTCATACACAAGATCGGGCGAGTCCTTGAGCCATTGCAGCGCATCAACCAGCTTGTCGCCATCCACAACGATTCCCGCGCTGGTCGCTGAGGTTACCGCCCCGGCAACGCCCTCTTTTAGCAGCGCGCCAACGCTTTCCGGGTCGAACGCCTTTGAATATTCTGCCGGTTTCACTTGCTCAGGTGATAAAACTGCCATGATTGTTCCTTGGGGTCACATCGCTGAAATCAGTATCACGCCTATCGAGCCATTCGTTCATGCTTGCGTCGTGTCGTCCGCATCGGGCACAGGGTTCTCCGGCGCGGAAGGTTCGGCGCCGGGCGGTTGACTCGAAGCGATTTCTTCGTGGTGCTGCTCCGCCTGCTGCGCGTAATTTGCATCCGCCTTGTTCTCTTCCAATTTCAGTTCGGCGGGTGTCGTTGCGACAGAGGGCGCAACCGGTTTTGGCGCCACAGCCGCGACGGGTTTGACCACCGGCTTGACTGCGCCTGCCGCCGCGGGCTTGGGGACCGCTGCGCCCGTCGGTTTTGCTGCAACTGCGGGTTTTGCCGCCGGTTTGGCAGCCGCGCCACCCTCTGCGCCGTGTTTCATATCCGCGCGCGACGCGAGATGGATATAGCGCGCTTGCATTTCTTGTTCGTCCGCGAGGACCGCTTTGATTTCTACGGCGCGGCGCGGGTCGAAAATATCGGGACCCAGAATGGGTTCGGGGACTTCGAGGTGAGCTTCGGCTTGATACCACGGCGCGTTACGCACAGATTGCCCGTTTATCTTTTTGTGCAGCATCAAGAATCCATACAGTAATGCCTGTGGGGTAGGAGGACAGCCGGGCACATAGATATCAACGGGCAGGAATTTGTCAATGCCGGACACGACATTATAGCCCTCTTTGAATGGACCGCCTGCGCTGGCACACGCGCCCATCGCCATGACGTATTTGGGTTCCGCCATCTGGTTGTATAGGCGCACGATTGCCGGGACCATCTTTTTTGTCACGGTGCCGGCAACGATCATCAAATCTGCTTGACGGGGCGAGGGGCGAAATAATTCCGATCCAAAGCGCGCAATATCAAAACGTCCGCCGCCCGCGCTGATCATTTCAATCGCGCAGCAGGCAAGCCCAAACTGCATGGGCCAAATTGACGAGCGCCGCCCCCAGTTGTAGATGGCATCCACCATTTTGACGGCTTGATTGAGCGGGCCTGTCCAGACTTTTTGTTTGACTTGCTCATCCATCCAAGCGTCATCGCTTTCGAGCACCAAAAGTGGTGCGCTCTTGTCGTACTCGCTCACAATATCCTCCGCGCCATACTCGAAAAAAGAATCCTGATGCCGAGTGAATTTCGATTGTGAATTATACCACAGATTAGTTGATCTCATCAAACCAGACTCGAAAATTCGTTTTAACTTTTAGAGGAACGAGCAGAATCGCTCGATTGGAACAGAGTGCGCCGATGTCAACCCGATGCGCGCGGGTATTAAACAAATATTAGAACGAGTTCCGGCTGGTTCTTTGACGCGTCCAATATTACGGCTATAATCGCGCTGTTGCGCGTCGGTTTCTGACACCGGCTCGCGGTCGCGCCGCGCAGGTGTGAGCGGATTCTTGCTTTTGAGCGACCGGCTTGATGTCAGCGGCTGACCCCCAAGGAAACTATCATGCGCCCCGCCAAAATTTTGATCGTTGACGACGAACCCCACCTGTTGAAACTCCTCCGCTCCAATCTGGAAGCCGCCCACTACAAAGTTATTTCTGCGATGGACGGGGCAAGCGCCCTCCAGATGCTCGACAAAGAAGGCGCTGACCTGGTCATTCTCGACGTCATGATGCCCCAGATGGATGGCTATGAAGCGCTTCAAAGAATCCGCGAAAACTCGGTTGTCCCTGTGATTTTGCTGACCGCCAAGGACCAGGAAGTTGATGTGGTCAAGGGGCTCAAGCACGGAGCGGACGATTATGTCCGCAAGCCATTCAGCGTCCACGAGTTGTTGGCGCGGGTCGAGGCGGTGCTCCGCCGAAGCGCGCCGAGCGACGACGTCATGACCCAAAAGCCGTTCGTGGCGGGCAATTTTACGATGGATTTTCAAAAGCGTCGCGTGATTGTGGACGGTAAGGAAATTAAACTGGGTCCTACCGAATGGAAGCTGTTGTCGCAGCTCGTCCAAAACGCGGGCAGGGTGATGCTGCATCAGGACTTGCTGCGCAAGGTGTGGGGACCCGAATACGGCGGCGAAACCGAGTATTTGCGCGTGTATATCAATTACCTGCGCAACAAGATCGAACAAGACCCTGCGCACCCCAAGTTTATCTTGACAGAGCATGGAGTGGGGTATTTGTTCAAGAAACCAGAGTAATTCCAAGTGGCTATCGTACCCGAGACCCGATACGCACGCAGTGGCGACGTGAATATTGCCTATCAAGTGGTCGGCAAGGGTCCGTTTGATCTGGTGTTTGTCTCCGGTTGGGTGTCGAATATCGAGATGATGTGGGAAGACCCGAGCCACGCGCGATTTCTCGAGCGGCTCGCCTCTTTTTCGCGTCTCATTCTATTTGACAAGCGCGGAACGGGACTCTCTGACAAGGTCTCGGTGACCGACCTGCCGACGTTGGAACAACGGATGGACGATGTGCGTGCTGTGATGGAGGCGGTTGGCTCGGAACGAGCTGCGCTGTTTGGACATTCCGAAGGCGGCAACATGGTGGTGTTGTTTGCCGCGACCTACCCCCATCGAACAACAGCGCTCGTCACGTTTGGTTGTTTTGCCAAACGAGTCTGGGCGCCGGATTATCCCTGGGCGCCAACGCCGGAAGAACGGCAGAAATTCTTTGACGACATTTTGGGGGGGTGGGGCAGTGCAGTTGGTCTGGATACGGTTGCTCCAAGCATGAGCAATGATGAGAGTTTTGTGCGATGGTGGGCAAGCTACCTGCGCCGGGGCGCAAGCCCAAGCGATGCATTAGCGCTTGCCAAGATGAACACGGAAATTGATATCCGAGAGATTTTGCCGACCATTCGCGTCCCTACGCTGGTGATGAACCGCAAGGATGATATGGATGCCAGGATTGAGGAGGGCAGATACATTGCATCGCGCATCCCCAACGCAAGATTCGTTGAATTGCCCGGACGCGACCATTTTCCGTGGGTTGGCAATTCGGGTGCCGTGTTGGACGAGGTCCAGGAATTTTTGACCGGAGAACGCGCAGAGATTTTGCTTGATCGGGTGCTCGGCACATTACTTTTTACCGACATTGTCGGTTCTACACCGCGGGCGCAGGAGCTGGGCAATATGCGTTGGGCGGGAGTGATAGCAAGATATTTTCAGATCCTGCGAAACGAGCTTGTTCGATTTCGCGGACATGAAGTCAATACAACGGGCGACGGCTTGCTTGCAACATTTGATGGTCCTGCGCGCGCAGTCCGCTGCGGTTGTGCCATGCGCAACGCCGTTCGGGAATTGGGAATCGAAATTCGTGTTGGGCTGCATACGGGCGAATATGAAATTATCGGCAAGGAAATTGCGGGAGTTGCGATTCATATTGCCGCGCGTGTCATGTCCAACGCAGGAGCCAGCCAGGTTTGGGTTTCGAGCACGGTCAAGGACCTGGTGGCGGGTTCCGGCATCGAGTTCGAGCCGCGCGGCGCGCATTCGCTCAAAGGTGTGCCGGGTGATTGGCAGTTGTTTCGGGTGAGCAACTGTTGAGCGAGCGCGGCTTGCATGCTGCACAGTCAATTCAAATTTACGGAGCAACCAGAATGGCAGACACACAGTACGACGTGATTATTATCGGCGGTGGACCGGGTGGTTATGTTGCCGCGATTCGCGCCGCGCAGTTGGGGATGAAAACCGCAGTCGTCGAACGTGAATGGCTGGGAGGCGTCTGTTTGAACATTGGGTGCATTCCATCAAAGGCGCTCCTGGCGAACGCGCATATAGCGCGCAATTTTGCCGATGCCAAAGCGTGGGGCATCACCATCAACGGCACATACACGCTGGATTATGCGTCGGCGCAAGCGCGCAGTCGGCAAGTTTCTGCTCGCCTCGTCCGCGGCGTCAATTTCTTGATGAAGAAAAACAAGATTGACGTTTTTATGGACACCGGCGTGCTCAACGGCAAAAATCAAGTCGAACTCAAGGGCGGCGGACAGAAACTGTCGGGCAAGCATATCATCATCGCCACAGGCGCACGCGCGCGGACGATCCCCGGTCTGGAATTCGACGAGGTGAATGTGATTAGTTCGCGCGAAGCGCTCGAGCTCAAAACCGTGCCGAATCCGATTGTAATCGTTGGCGCGAGCGCCATCGGCTGCGAGTTTGCCACGATCTATCGCTCTTACGGAGCAGACGTGACCGTGTTGGAAGGACTGCCGCACTTGCTGCCCAAGGAAGATGCCAAGATCAGCGGCGTCGTCGAAAAGAGCTTCCAAAAGGCGGGCATCAATTTCAAGACGGGCGCGATGGTCGAACGCGCCGAAAAAGCGGACGGCAAGACCGTCCTGCATGTCAAGACCGCACAGGGGACGGAACAGGTGACGGCGGATAAAGTGCTGGTCGCCATCGGGGTGACGCCCAACACCAATGACATGGGTTTGGAGGGTCTGGGCGTCAAAACCACGCGCGGGGCAATTGACGTGAATGATTATTCGCAGACGAATGTGCCGAACGTTTATGCGATTGGCGATGTGAACATGAAACTGGCGCTCGCTCACGTCGCATCGGCGCAGGGGGTGCTGGCAATTGAGCATATGGCGGGGCGCGAGGTGCGCCCGATCAACTATGATGCAGTCCCCCGCTGCACATATTCGAATCCTCAGGTTGCTTCGTTTGGCAAGACCGAGCAGCAGGTCCAGGAAGCGGGCATTGAATACAACATTGGCGAGTTTCCGTTCATTGCGAATGGCAAAGCCCTGGCGCTGAGCGAGTATGAAGGGTTTATTCGCATCTATTCGGACAAAAAGTTTGGTGAAATCCTGGGCGTGCACATGGTGGGACCCGAAGTGACGGATCTGACAGGCGAACTCTCACTTGCAATCAACAACGAATTGACGCCGCTCGAAATCGCGCACGCGATTCACGCACACCCGACGCTGACCGAGGTCATTGGTGAAGCGGCGCTGGCGACGATGGGCGAGGCGCTGCATATCTAGTGCAACAACATGATGAAATTGCCGAGTCATGCGCTGGCGCGCGAGTTATAAAACTGGATACTCCACCATGCAATCTCATGTTGTTGCACTACTAGAGATACAAGACCGGAGAGCCAAGTCTCCAGTCTCACTTTTCCATGCACCTCAGAGACAAGAAAACTTCCACTTCGCCCACGCGCATCCATCCGACGGTGTTTGTTGCCGAGACGGCGACGATTCTGGGTGACGTGACGATCTATCCGGACGCGTCGGTGTGGTTTGGCGCGGTGATTCGCGGCGATGCCGACAAGATCGTGATTGGTCAAGGCACGAACGTGCAGGATGGCGCGATCATTCACTGTGACGCGGGCTTGCCAACGACGGTTGGCAAGCGCGTGGTGATCGGACATCGCGCGGTGGTTCACGGGGCGACGATTGCGGACAATGTCATGATCGGCATCGGCGCGATTGTGCTGAACGGGGCGCGGATTGGAGAATACTCGATCATCGCCGCCGGTTCGCTTGTGCCGGAGGGCAAAGAGATTCCACCGCGTTCGCTGGTGATGGGCGTTCCGGGCAAAGTCGTGCGCGAGGTTACAGAAGACGAAATCAAACGGATTACCGACGGGGCGCAAACATATATCGAACGCGCCAGGAATTATTGGAAGGGGATATATAAATAGCGGATAGTGGATCGCATATGGCTGATAGGTCAAGATTTTTCAGTCATATGCTATCTGCGATTTGCTATTAGCCATGAAGATCGGAATTATCGGCGGCGGGTTTGCGGGCATGACAGCCGCCTACGAGCTTGGCAAACTGGGTTACCAAACCGTTATTTTTGAGCGGATGACGGAATTGGGCGGGTTGGCGAGCACCTTTCAGGTCGAGCCGGGTGTGCCGCTCGAACGCGGTTATCACCACTGGTTCACCTCGGACACGCATGTCGTGGCGCAGATGTACGAGTTGGGTCTGGGCGACCGCGTCCAGTGGATTCCCTCCAAGACGGGATGGTTTGAGCAAGGGAAAATCTGGAACATGGTCACGCCCGGCGACCTGATGCGTCTTGGCACCATTCCGTTGTTGGACCGTGTGCGGCTCGGCGCAGCCACGGGCTACCTGACCTATTTACAGCAAAACAAAAATAATCTGCCCAAATACGAAAGCATTACGGCGCACGACTGGTGGAAAAGGCATACCGGTGACAATGTTTGGGACAAGGTATGGGGTCCCATGTTTCGAGGCAAGTTTGGCGCGCGGGCGGAAGAGGTCCCAATGGTCTGGCACTGGTTCAAGATTGTGCTGCGTATCGGCTCACGGCGCGGGTTGAACAAGGAAGAGCTCGGCTACCCGCGCGGCTCGTTTCAGGTGTTGATTGATGCTCTCGAAAAAGCGATAGTGCAGCAGGGCGGGGTTATTCTCAAGGGCGCGACGGTCAAACGTCTGGTAGTGGAGGACAATACGGCGGTGGGGCTTGAACCTTCGGAAGGCGAGAACACGCGCGCGGCACTGACGCGGAGAGGCATCAGCCCGAATCAATCCGGATACGTCCCGTTTGACCGCGTCTATTCCAGCGCCCCTTCATTTGCAACCCTGAAATTTGTGCATGAACTGCCCGGCGACTATGTGGCGAAAATGAACGAGGCAAAATACATGGGCGCGGTGCTGTTGATTTTGAAATTGAAACGGCAAATGACGCCGTGGTATTGGCTCAACATTGCCGACCGCTCGATCCCGTTTGTCGCGACCATCGAACAGACCAACTTTATCCCGCCAGAGGTCTATAACAATAAACGCATCATGTATGTGTCGAATTATCTCGATGCATCGAGTCCCTATTTCCAGATGTCGCGCGAGGAATTGTTTGAAGCGTATCTCCCGCACCTGAAAAAACTCAATCCCGACTTTGCCCCTGATTGGGTCGAGGAATATTGGCATTTCAAAGAGGCGGCGGCACAGCCGGTGTTTCCGTTGCATTATTCACAAAAGATTCCGCCGTTCCGGACGCCCATCCGTAATTTTTATCTCGGGAACACCACTCAGATATACCCCGAAGACCGCGGGACGAATTATTCGGTGCGGCTGGGGCAGGACATTACGCGATTGATTGATGTGGATGTCAAGAGCGGGGGTTGGAGCAGTTAGGTTGTTTGTAACAGAAAACTTGGCGCCGTTTCTCAAAAGTGAGCAGCAGCGGAGCGCGGGACCGATTATTGCAGGATCGTTAATTTGAAAATATTCACGGAAAACGAACCCACCTCGCCAATCAACGCGCGTTATCAGGTCGAACGTGTTCTGTATCGCGGGCGCAGTAAATACCAAAAAATCCTCGTCTTTGACTCGCCATTTCACGGGCGCGTGCTGGCGCTGGATGATATCGTCCAGCTGACGACGCGCGAAGAGCATTTCTATCACGAAATGCTGGTGCATCCGATTCTGCAGTCACATCCCAACCCGCGGAACGTTTTGATTATTGGGGGAGGCGACGGTGGAACGTTGCGTGAGGTCATGAAATATCCGTCGGTCGAGAGCGCGGTCCAATGCGAGCTGGACCCGCAGGTCGTCGCCATTGCCAAAGAGTTTTTCCCAAAACTGGCGGTTGGTTACAAAGACGCGCGGGCGCAGGTGCTGTATGAGGATGGCGCAAAATATCTTCAAGAGAGCGGCAGACAGTGGGATGCGATCATTCTCGACCTGACGGACCCAATCGGACCCGCCAAGCCGCTGTTTGAGCGTCCTTTTTACAAGCTATGCGCCGCGCGTCTCGCGCCCGACGGCTTTTTGTCCGCGCAGACGGAATCGCTCCATTTTCACGCCGCAACGGTCAAAGGCGTGCTGCGGGCGCTGCGAGGGTTGTTCGAGTATGTTGAACTGGTAACGATGCCGCTGGCAATGTATCCCGGCAACTGGTGGACATTCACGGTGGCTTCCAAATCGCTTGACCCTCGTGTGGTGCGCAATTATTTTTGCCCGCCGACCCGTATTTATTCGCGCGAGGACCACGCGTGGTTCATGCTTCCAAAAAAGACGAGTGAAAAGGCGCTCGGCGCGCAAGATTGATTGTGCCGGACCAAGAGCGCGTTTGTGTCTGTATTTTTTTCGATTCCCGCTTTTCGTAAAAGAATGTTACAATCCCGCCCGTTTCCGAGTGACGCGGCGAATTTCGCAAGCGAGTGTCAAGCGAACGGGGCAGGCGCCCGCTTTGTCCCAGATTTCGGCGTAAGCTCAACCGTTCCAAACGCATTCTGCGTTTGCCGATTGCCTTGGAGCTGATGTTCAAGCGTCGGCTGCGATAGACCTCGTTCGTCTTTCGACAGCGCGGCGTTTTCTTTGTACAACTCTATTTGAGGAGCGAGTTATGGTTGCACCTGCTACAGTGGCAGCGCCTGTTACACACGAGGACCCTTTGGAGATTACACGCGAAATGGGTCTGCATTGGCTCGAACAGATGATGTTGATTCGCCGCTTTGAAGAGGCGGCGGAATACGCATACACCCAGAAAAAGGTTGGCGGGTTTTTGCACCTGTATATCGGTGAAGAATCCATTGCGGTCGGCGCAGTTGCAGGGCTGCGTCCCGACGATGACATTTTCACTCATTATCGCGATCACGGTTGGGTGCTGGCGCGCGGCGTTGACCCGAGACCGGCGATGGCAGAGCTCTACGGCAAGGCGACCGGGCTGGTCAAGGGCAAGGGCGGTTCGATGCATTTTGCCAGCGTCGAGCACCACATGTGGGGCGGCTATGCGATCGTCGGCGGCCATATTCCCCTGGCGGCGGGCATGGCATTCTCGCACCAGTATCTCGGACGCGACCGCATTGCCTTTTGCGTGATGGGTGAAGGCGCGACCAATATCGGCATGTTTCATGAAGCATTGAATATGGCAGCCGTCTGGAAATTGCCCGTTGTGTTTTTGGTCGAGAACAATATGTTTGGCATGGGCACTGCCGTCGAGCGCGCGTCTGCTACGTCGGATATCTATGAAAAGGGTCAGGCATACCGGATGCCTGCTACGCAAATTGACGGGAATGATATCGAGTTGGTCTATCGCACGATTCATCAATTTGCCGAGCATGCCCGTCGCGGCGAAGGTCCGCAGTTGATCGAAGCCATGACGTATCGCTTCAAAGGTCATTCGATGGGCGATCCCCAGCGTTATCGTACCAAAGAAGAAGTCGAAAGTCGTCGTCCCGACGACCCGCTCAATCGCTGGGAAAAGAAATTGATCGAACGCGGCTGGGCGAATGACACCTTGATCAAGGAAATCTTTGCGCGCGTGGACCAGCAAGTCGCTCAAGCCGTGCAGTTTGCCGAAGACAGTCCCTTCCCCGATCCGGGCGAGCTTTATACCGATATCCTGGTGGAGGAGTGAACTGATGGCTGACGTAATCCAGATGACTTTACGCGATGCGCTCAAAGAAGCCATGCGCGAGGCATTAAAACGCGATAATAATGTTGTGATCATGGGCGAAGAGGTCGGCGTGTGGGGCGGGACGTATGCCGTGACGCGCGGGCTGTATGACGAGTTTGGCGACAGACGCGTGATTGATACGCCGATCGCCGAAATGGGAATTATCGGCGTTGCCACGGGCGCGGCGATGGGCGGAATCAAGCCGATCGCCGAAATCATGACCATCAACTTTGCGCTTGTCGCGATTGATCAGATCGTCAACAATACGGCGAAAATACACTCTATGTTTGGCGGAACGATGCGCGCCCCCGTGGTGATTCGGACCGCCGCCGGTTGGGGTCAACTCGCCGCCACACATTCACAGTCGTTTGAAGCGTGGTTCGCGCACGTGCCGGGCTTGATCGTGGTGATGCCTTCGACGCCGTATGACGCCAAGGGCTTGTTGACGACGGCAATGTATTCACAAAATCCCGTCATCTTTATCGAGCACTCGCGACTCTATGGCGAAAAGGGTCCTGTCCCGGAGGGCGAATTCCGCGTCCCGTTCGGTGTGGCGGATGTCAAGCGCGCGGGCAAGGACGTTTCCATTATCACCTATTCGCGCATGGTGCATGTGGCGCTGAACGCGGCGAATGAATTGGCAAGAGAAGGGATCGAGGTCGAAGTTGTGGACTTGCGCTCGCTCCGTCCCGTGGATTGGGAGACGGTGTACGGCTCGATCAAAAAGACGCATCGCGCTCTTGTCCTCACTGAAGACTGGATGACCTATGGGATCAGCGCCGAAGTCGCAGCGCGCATCAGCCACGAGATGTTTGACTATCTCGATGCGCCTGTCGAACGCCTGACCCAGCTCGAAGTGCCCTTGCCATACGCGCCAAATCTGGAAAAACTTTCGTTCCCCGATGAAGCCAGGGTGATCGAACAGCTCAAAAAGATGCTGGCGTAGCTTTTGTGACCGGATTGGCGCGTTCCGGCGGTCACGCACTCGGAAACCCAAGTCCGGCAAGAATTGAAAACCCGAAATGTCCACCAATGTCACGATGCCCTCGATGGGCTTTGACATGACCGAAGGAAAGGTTTCGCGTTGGCTGAAAAATGTCGGTGACCCGGTTACACGCAACGAGACAATCGGCGAGATTGAAACCGAAAAAGCGACGGTTGACCTGATCGCGCCCATGGATGGGGTGTTTGCTCAAATCCTTGTGCCGCCGGGCGAAATAGTTGCGGTCAATACCCCGATCGCTGTCATCGCCGCGCAGGGCGAAGTGGTTGGCGCGCCCACGGCGCCGGCCGCGGCGGCGCAAACACAAACGCAAACTCCCAAGCCGACTGTCGCCAAGCAAGAGACCGCGCCGCCGTCGGCTATGGAAACCCCCACACAAGACACGGGCGTCTCTGCAACCCAAGCCACATCCGCTTCCGCCGCCCCTGTTTCTGTCGGAGATTCCGACGGGCGAATCAAGGCGTCCCCTATTGCGCGCAACATGGCCAAGGCGGAAGGAATTGATCTGAGTTCGCTTGCGGGAACGGGACCCAAGGGGCGAATTGTCGAACGTGATGTGACTGCTGCCGTCAAAGCACGCGGTGGTGTCAAGACCGCCGTCCCCGCAACCGCGCCTCAAGCTCCGGTGGCGAAACCGTCTGCCGCAGAACGCGCGCCTGCGCCGACTGCTGCTCCCGCCAAACCGGTCAGCGGCGAACGCCCGTTGAGCAAAATGCGCCAGGTCATCGCACGTCGCCTTTTGGAATCAAAAACCACAATTCCCCACTACTATCTCACCATGGAAATTCTCATGGGAGATGCCATGAAATTGCGCGAACAACTCAATGCGATGGCAGAGGATGACGCCGACAAGTTGTCTGTGAACGATCTCATCATCGCCGCGGCGGCGCAAACCCTGCGCCGCTTTCCTGACGTGAACGCCTATTTCAAGGGTGACCGGATCGAGATGCGCGAGGAGATCAATGTCGGGATCGCGGTGTCGGTTGATGATGGGTTGTTGACGCCCGTGCTGCCCAATGCCGACAAGAAAACGCTCAAGCAAATTGCAGTCGAGACCAAAGAGCTGGCGGCGCGCGCGCGCGCCAACAAGATGCGACCCGAGGACTTGGGACCCGGCACATTTACCATCAGCAATCTCGGCATGTATGGCATTCAGGAATTTGCAGCGATCATCAACCCACCCGAATCCAGCATTCTCGCGGTGGGCGCCGTACGCAAAACTCCTGTTGTCGTTGACGACCAAATTCAAATCGCCCAGGTCATGATGGTGACGCTCTCGGCGGACCACCGAATTGTGGACGGGGCGCTCGGCGCCAAGTTCCTCCGGGACCTTAAAAAGCTGCTTGAAAACCCCGTCAACCTCTTGTTGAGTTGAGCGCGCTGAGAATGTGAATCATCGGATTCAAAAAAGCGGACGACAGTTTGGCTGTCGCCCGCTTTTTTGAATAGACGCATCCTGGTTTTCAGGTATAATTCTTCAAGTTAGGGAATTCACACCTCCAGAGAATAGAGATGCACAAACTCGAACTCGACACCCCTTCGCTCATCATAGATTGGGACCGGATGCAGCAGAACATTGCCAACATGCAAAAGGTCGCGGATGAGGCGGGCATCAAGCTTAGACCGCACACCAAGACGCACAAGACCCCTCTGATCTCGCATCTTCAGATAAAGGCGGGCGCAAAAGGAATCACGGTCGCCAAATTGGGCGAAGCGGAGGTGATGAACGCAGGCGGGGTGGATGACATTCTCGTCGCGTTTCCGCTTCAGGGCGCATCCAAACTGCAGCGACTGCTTTATCTCGCTCGCCGCGCCAAGATACGTGTTTCGCTCGACTCGCGCAAGGTCGCAGAGGATATCTCTGATGCCGCGCAAGCGCGCGGGATGAGAATCGGCGTCTATGTGGAGGTTGATGTGGGATTGGGTCGCGTTGGCGCCGGTCACCACTTGGGCGCGCGCGATCTTGTCCGCGAAATCGTCGTGCTGCCGGGCATCGAGTTTCTTGGCATAATGACTCATGCAGGTCACACATACAACGCCAGGACGGTCCAGGAGATTCAGCAGTTGGGGCGTGAAGAAGGCGAGTGGATGGTCGAGACCGCCGACCTCATTCGCGCGGACGGAATCGAGGTGCGTGAGGTGAGCGTGGGGTCTACGCCAACCGCGCGATTTTCGTCACAGGTCAAAGGTGTGACCGAGATGCGACCGGGCACATACGTTTTTTATGATACAACGCAAGTCTTGAAATTCGCGTGCGGTTGGGATGACTGTGCCCAGACGGTTCTGGCGACGGTGGTGGTCAAGCATCCCGATCGTCTCATTTTTGATTGCGGGAGTAAAACGCTCTCTTCTGACGGCGCGCCAAATGGTCTATATGGCACGGTCAAAGGTTATCCCAACCTGGAAATCTGGCGGTTGAGTGAAGAACATGCCACCGTGCGCTTTGCGGGAAAAGGACCTCTGCCGGAAATTGGCGACAAGGTCGAAATCATTCCCAACCACGCGTGCGCGGTAATGAATCTGCACGACTCTTTTGTTGCCGTGAGCAAGGACGAGGTGATCGGCGAGTTTCAAATCCAGGGGCGCGGCAAAATACGCTGAGATGGAGGATGGCGGACGGACGGCAGTTTTTATTTAGTGTCGTCGCTTTGCCAAACATCATGTTGTATCGAATAGGTATCGGGGTAATGGGGCTTGTCGGGATTTTCGTCCTGGCGGCGTGCGCTGTTCCCACCGGTGGACGCGTGATTGGCGGTCAGCCCATTGCCATCAGCGAACTGCCGACTTATCCCGGCGCGGTGGAATTGAGCGCGGGCGAAAGTCAAGTGATTGATGCATTGTTTGGTCCGGCGCAGCGAGAAACGCCGCCGTTCATCGGGTTGGGCATCGAAGTGGACAAGGCACAACGCAATTTCCGCGTGCCTCCGGAAACCACGTTTGCCGATATCAAGGCGTTCTATGCCGACAAATTGCTCGCGGGTGGCTGGCGCGAGGACGCCGCCATGCGTGAATTTACCAACAATGCCAACTCACAGGTCAAAAACATGCAAGGAGCGATCTGGGTGCGTGTGGACCAATCGCTCTTGATGGTGTTGGCAACCGATTCGACGACCGGGGAAAAGGAATTGACGCTGTCAATCGCGACGCATTAGCGGGGACAGAGCGTTTGGACTAGTGCAACAACATGATGAAATTGCCAAGTCAAGTGATGGCACGCGAGTTATAAAACTCAATACTCAACCCCGCAACCTCATGTTGTTGCACTACTAGACCTGTGCCACCTCTTCGCCCAATTGGTGAATGCCGACAAAAACGCGCTGGGACGAGACTTGTTCGAATTGAGGCAAGAGATAGTGGACTTCGAGATTTGGCGCGGAGCGGTGCACGACGAGCCGGGTCAGCGTCATCCCCTCGAGGGTGGTTTGCATGATCAGGCGGTTGACCGCATACGGCGAGATATTGCCGCGAATATCGGCGACCATCGCGTTCGCCAGACCTCCCTGGACGGCAGTCCATTGACCCGTGCCTGACCGTTTCAATTGTTCGTCGGCGCGGACATGCGGACTGTGCGAAACGAGATCAAAGCGCGGCGCAGTGCGAAGTTGGGCGCGGACAATGACCGTGTCTCGCCCGCTCGCGTTCTTTTTCCAGAGCCACCAAAATGGAGCTTGTCGCGGCACAAGGTCTATGATCACATCGGCGGCGCGAAACGGCTCTTTGGCTTTGTGGACCTGAATTTCGACGTGAGAAACGCCCGACCAGTTCAATGCCGCTTTTTCACCTACGATAGGTAATCCCTGCTCCAGCCAGCGCAGGGCGCGGCGGCCCCGGCGAATGTTGAACTGCATCCCGAGCAAATACCAAAGCAACAGCGCGAGCAGAATGACCAGGACGAGGGTGACGAGCGGCGGTTCGAACATAGGATGCAGTTGCAAAAGCTGTTTTGCCAGCCCCGCAAGGGATTGAAAAAATTATAGCATTAAAATTGTTGCAAAGGATAGTAGGCGGATTCTTCACAAAGGAGTGAGCATGATCACCCAGACGATGGATATACCCGACAAAACAAAGGGGGATGCGCCCCGTGACACTCTTACCATAACCGATAATCGGACGGGCAAGACCTATGAATTGCCCATCACCGATGATACCATCCGCGCCATGGATCTGCGGCAGATCAAAGTCAACGACGCGGATTTTGGCATGATGACATATGACCCCGCGCTGCTGAATACTGCCGCGACGCGCAGCTCGATTACCTATATTGACGGCGACAAAGGCATCCTGGAATATCGCGGGATTCCGATCGAGCAACTTGCCGAGCACAGCAACTTTCTCGAGACCGCCTATCTGATTCTATTTGGAGAGCTGCCGACCGCTCAGCAGTATCACGAGTGGCAGGACAAGGTGCTGCATCGCACAATGGTCAAGGAATATATCAAAGTTCTGATGCAGGCGTTCCGCTATGACGCGCACCCGATGAGCATGTTTATCAGCACGGTGGCGGCGCTTTCGACGTATTATCCGGAAGCGAATCAGATCATGAATCCCGAGATTCGAATGAAGCAAATCGTGCGGCTGGTCGCCAAAACGCCGACGATCGCTGCTTATTCATATCGCCACCATCGCGGGCTGCCCTATGTCTATCCCGACAATGACCTGTCATATACGGGCAATTTTCTGAACATGCTCGACAAGATGACGCAGGTGAAATACGAGCCCGACCCGGCGTGGGAACGCGCGCTGGATGTGTTGTTTATTCTGCATGCCGACCACGAACAAAACGCGGGGACAAATGCGATGCGCGCCATCGGTTCGACGCATGTAGACCCGTACTCGGCGATGGCGGGCGCGGCGGCGGCGTTATACGGACCCTTGCACGGCGGCGCAAATGAAGAAGTCATTCGTATGCTGACCCAGATCGGCAGCATCAAAAATGTGCCCGAATTTGTAGAAAAGGTGAAAAAGGGCGAAGGGAAATTGATGGGGTTTGGGCACCGCGTCTATAAAAACTATGACCCGCGCGCCAAGATCGTCAAACAGACCGCCTATCAAGTGTTTGAATCAACCGGAGTGAATCCCTTGCTCGAAATCGCTCTCGAACTGGAACGGATCGCCTTGCAGGACGAGTATTTTGTCAAGCGCAAGCTCTACCCGAATGTTGATTTCTATTCGGGCTTGATTTATCAGGCGATGGGATTCCCGATGGCATTTTTCCCCGTGCTCTTTGCGATTCCTCGCACGGTGGGTTGGCTCGCCCAGTGGCAGGAGGGCTTGATTGATGCAGAGCAAAAGATCACGCGCCCGCGTCAAATTTATACAGGTCCTGCCCAACGGGATTATGTCCCCATGTCTGCCCGCAAATAGAGCAATCAAAAACCGCCGCATTCTGTGCGGCGGTTGCATTTTCTCAGGGCAGCGATTTGTCGTGATGCGTCAGGATTTCTGCGCCATCGCTTGTGACGCGCACGGCATCTTCGAGGCGCACGCTCGTTTCACCGGGGAAATAGACCCCAGGTTCGAGCATGACGACCATGTTTTCCTGCAGGACCATGTCGTTATAAGGCACAATGCGGGGGTCTTCGTGTGAGGTCACGCCGAGCGAGTGCCCGGTGTGATGAGGATAAACGGGATAACCCTCTCGTCGCATAAACTCGCGTACTTGGGCGTCAATGTCGCGCGCGATTGCGCCGGGCTTGGTGAGCGAAATCGCATAATCCAGCCCGCGCCCGACGGCTTGATGGATCGCGCGCTGCTTGGCGGACGGTTCACCGGCATACAGGGTGGCACAAGAATCACTCCAATAACCGTGTAGAATCGTTCCCAGGTCCAAAATGACCGAATCTCCCTCACCCACCGCCAGGTCCAACGGCAAGCCGCCGATATTTTCTTGGCGACTGCCGACAACACAATCATTCCCCATGGGCACGAGTTGTCCGGCTGCGCTTTCAATGGCATTGTGCGCGGCGTGCCAGAGGTCAATTTCGCGGACGCCCGGTTTCAGCGCCGCGCGCGCGGCAGCATGTCCGATATCCGTCAGCCGAAAGTTGTCGCGCAGCTTGCCCAATTCCTCGGTAGTTTTGATGCGTCGAAACGGTTCGATCCAGGTATCAATCGGAATAATGTCCGCCGCGCCGATTTCGTGTAGAGACAGCGCTATATCTGCAGGCACATCCCGCAGCTCTGCTGCGATTTTTCCGGAAAGATTGTTTTGAACGACGCGGCGGAACAAGCCGCGCAATTTCACCTGACCCGCTAATGGCTGATCAACCGTATAGCCCGTGTAGGTGACCAGCGCGCAGTTTGGCTGCTGTCCAAACGCGCCCGCATTTGCGGCGTGCCAGTCAAGCGTCAGCAACGTCCAGGCGCCGTTCTCGTACCACACCATGGGGGGACCGCCTGAAAATACGCTGGGTCCCGTATGAAGCGGGGGATTGAAACCGGTCAGCCATTTGACGCTTGCATAATTGGCAAAAAGCGCGCGCTCGATGCCGCGCGATTTCAAGAGTTCGTGAGTCTGCTCGCGTTGAGGTTGGTGCTGCATGACGAGAATCCCTCCTATGACTATTCGGGTACCAGCTTTTGGACCCGCGAATTGAGCCGCCACACGATCGCCATCGCTGCCAACAAGAGTATCACGCCAACTACTCCCGTAGGACCCAACTGCTCGTCAAAGATGACGACGGCGAGGATAGTGGCGGTCAGCGGCTCTAAAAATCCGATGATGGTTGCAATCGTCGCGGGTGTTGTGCGCAGACCCGTCAAAAGCAACAAATAGGCGATGACAGAAACAATGATGCCGAGATGAAAGAGCAGCGCCCAGCCCAGAGGTGGGAATGTGGTGACGAATCCGTTTATGACCGCGATGGGAATAAATGCGAGCGCGGCGACAAGAAAATAGACGGTGAGCGTCTGGATCGGGTGATAGCGCCCCGCCAGCGCGCGCGTCGTGATTTGAAAGATGCCATTCGCCAGCGCAGTTAAAAGCGACAGCACGACACCCAGCAGGACATTTGTGCCGAGATTCCCGGTTGGTGAGAATCCGACGAGCAAAATTACCCCTGCAAGGGCGCACCCCATCGCCAAAAATAGCCCGCGGTGCAGCGCTTCGCGCAGAAACGCGGCGGCGAGGATGGTGACAATGATTGGCACGGTGCAAAGGGTCACCAGGGTGGCGATTGTGACATTTGCCAATTGCACCGCGACGACAAAGACAACCTGGTAGAACGCCATCAGAATTCCTGCTACGATCATCAGGCGCAAATCGCGCCATGGGATCACAAACAACCTCCCACGCAGCAGATACAGTCCGATGACAAACAGCACGGGGAGGGCGATTAGCGCGCGCCACAGCGTGATGGAAATCGCGTTGACGCTGGATACCGCAAATAACCCTTTGGTCGCCACACCGATCGTTCCAAACAATACCGCTCCGACAGCTATCAGGATAAAGCCAACTTCTTGTTTGAATCCATTCTGATCCGTCACCCGCCACGCCCCTTTGCGCGCGCTGAATACACTGCGCCCAAAATGCCCGCATCGCTCCCCAGTTCGCCCACAACTATACGCGCACGCGCCCCAACAGATTTGTAGGTATAGTGCTTGAGCGCGTTCCGCGCGGGCGTGAGCAAGAGCTCGCCCGCCGAAACCACTCCACCAAACATGACAAAGGTCGAAATATCCATCAACATTGCAAGCGCGCCCATGCCTGCCCCCAGCGCGCGCCCCGCTCGCTCGAAAACGCGGACTGCAAGTTCGTCGCCGTTTTGTGCTGCCAGGGCAACCGCTTTCGCCGATTCCACGCGCGTATGCGCGGCATATTCATATGCGCTGACGATGCCCGGACCCGCCGCAAACAGCTCGACACAACCGTTCGAACCACAGCGACACACGGGTCCATCCACATCCACCGTAATATGCCCCAGCTCACCCGCCGTGCCGTGAACCCCGCGATACAATTCGCCCTTTATCACAATCCCCGCCGAAACACCCGTCCCGACGATGATGAGCGCCATTGCATCACTCCCCCGTCCTGCGCCAAAGTGATACTCTCCCAGCGCGGATGCTTTCGCGTCGTGCTCCAGCGTCACGGGCAAATTCAATCGTTCGCTGACCATTTTGGCGAACGGCACATTTTTCCAGCCAAGATTGGGCGGCTCGATGAGCACTCCGGTAGCGTGATCCATCGGACCCGGACTGCAAATACCGATGGCTTGCGCGTGTTTTCCCGCAGGCACGTACTCGAGCAGCACGCGCACATTCTGCGCGATCCGTTCTGCAGCTTGTTCGGGTCCTTGCAGCGCGAGGGTGGGCGCCGAATTACGCTCCACAATTTGATTATCGGGAGACACGAGCCCGCACTTGATGGACGTTCCGCCCAAATCCACGCCAATACACCACGAGTCATTCATAAGAGAGTTTTCCGTGTGTCATCCATTCTGTTATGAGCTCACCGAACGCGGGCGCATTTTTACCGTATTGGGAAAAATGCGCGGACTGGCTTACAATGAATCAGCGTCAAACGGACGCCCCGCACAGCAAGGCAAGAATTATCGTTTATCAGATTCAAAAGTCAAGGGATACTCTATTTTTCATGAATGCAAATGCCCCGCGTCGCATACAGCTTTTTGCAACCTGTCTTATCGAAACCCTGCGCCCGCAAGCGGGAATGGCGGTCGTGAATGTGCTGGAAAAACTCGGCGTCGAGGTCGAATACCCGCGAGGTCAAACGTGCTGTGGGCAGCCCGCTTTTAACGGCGGCGCGTGGGATGACGCCCGCGCGATGGCTAGATACACCCTCGATGTCCTGTCCAAATCCGACGCGCCCATTCTTGTGCCGTCCGGTTCGTGCGCCGATATGATAGTGCATCACTATCCCGAAATCCTTGCCGCCGACGCGAAATACGGACCGCTCGCCCAGGAAATTGCCGCGCGCACCTATGAGTTTTCGCAGTTTTTGGTGGATGTTTTGGGTGTGAGCGATCTGGGCGCGCAGCTCGACCGACGCATCACCTATCACCCGTCCTGCCATCTGCTGCGCGGTCTCAAGATCACGCGCCAGCCCGCTGCGCTCTTGGAGAACCTGCAGGGCGGTGAGGTGGTGCCGTTGCCACACGCAGACGAGTGTTGTGGGTTTGGCGGTCTGTTTGCTATCAAGATGGCGGATATTTCGTCTGCCATGCTCGATCGCAAGCTCAATGCCATTGAATCAACGCAGGCGCAAACGGTTGTGGGCTGTGACGTGAGCTGCTTGCTGCATATTGGCGGCGGCTTGCATCGTCGCGGCGACAAAATCGAAACAAAACATTTGGCAGAGCTGTTGGTGGAGCGCACTCGCGCATAGCAGGCACGATGCTGCCACCGAATCACCCATGTCTGAACACATCTCGAACGTGACGTTCCACGACCGTGTGGATGATGCGCTCCGCAATCAAATACTGCACACCGCGCTCGACCGCGCGACCGGGCGGTTTCAATCTCTGCGCGCAAACGCGCTTGCCGAGCTTCAAGATGCGGACGTTGTGCGCGACCGCGCCCGGTTGATTCGCGCCCATACCTTGTCAAAACTCGATACCTATCTGGAACAATTTGTCGCCAATGTCGAAAAGGCGGGCGGGCATGTTCATTTCGCCCGGGATGCGAACGCGTTGAATGAGATTGTGAACGAGATTGCGCGGACGCGAAACGTGCGGGGCGTGGTCAAGGGCAAATCAATGATCAGCGAGGAAACGCATTTGAACCACGCCCTCGAAGCGGAACACATCCGCGTCGTCGAGACCGATCTGGGCGAATATATCGTTCAGCTCGCCGGAGAAACGCCTTCGCACATCGTTGCGCCCGCCATTCACAAGACAAAAGAAGAGATTGGCGAGCTATTTCATCAGAAAATAAATATTCCGTATACGGATGACCCCGCGCTGATGACGGCTGCCGCGCGCCACGTCCTGCGCCGCGAATTTCTGGACGCGGACATGGGCATCAGCGGCGTAAATTTCGGCGTGGCAGAGACGGGGAGTATTTGCCTGGTCGAGAACGAGGGCAACGGACGCTTGACCACCACCGCGCCGCGCATTCACGTAGCGTTGATGGGGATTGAGCGTCTTGTGCCCAACCTCGATGATTTGAGCGTCATGTTGCAGGTGCTGGCGCGCTCGTCAACGGGACAAAAAATCACCGTCTATACCAATCTGATCACGGGACCGCGGCAGGACGACGAAGGGGACGGTCCTGATGAACTGCACGTGATTCTGCTCGATAACGGACGCTCAAAGGTTTTGGCGACAGAGGTTGCCGAGATCCTCTATTGTATTCGTTGTGGCGCGTGTTTGAACGCCTGTCCCGTGTATCGTGAAATTGGCGGGCATGCGTATGGCAGTGTCTATACCGGTCCTGTCGGGGCGGTTCTGACGCCCGCGCTGGAAGGCATCGCGCCATGGAGCGATCTGCCCCACGCAAGTTCGTTGTGCGGCGCCTGCCGTCAGGTGTGTCCCGTGCGGATTGATATTCCGCGCATGTTGCTCGTTGAGCGAGATTGGGCGACGCGGGCGGGCAAGCTGCAGTGGTGGCTCCGTCTGGGACTGCGTATGTATTCGTTCACCGTCACACGACCGACTTTGTTCAAGCTTGCCACTACCGCCGGGCGATGGGGCTCGCGTCTTGTGGGCGCGTCCTCCGGAGGATGGATCAGGTCTCTGCCGCCGCCATTGAACGGTTGGACACAGTCGCGCGATTTCCCCGCTTTTGCTCAAAAATCGTTCAGCGAACAATTCGAGGCATCCCGCAAAAAATGAGAGATGACAAGACTCTGGTTTTGAGCCAAATCCGGGAATCATTGAGGACCGCGCATCTGCCCGCCGCGCGTGCTTTGGTCCCGCCGCGCGCGGCAATCGCGCAGGGCGACCGCGCACAACTGATCGAGAATTTTCGACGCGAGCTCGAGCCGCTGGGCGGATCGAGCTATTTGGCGCGGAACGACGAGCAAGCCATAGCGGTTGTGTTGCAGATATTGGGACAGGGGGATGGGCGCGAGGTGCTGACGTGGGCGGATGAGGATATCCCGGTGCGCGGTTTGGGAGCTGCGCTCAGTTTGAATAATTACGCGAGACTGGATGTTAATCTGCCGGCGGACGCCGAGGGGCGCAAAAGAAAACTTGCCGAACTGGCAAGCGCGGCGGCGGGGATTACGGGAGCGATGGCGGGGTTTGCGGATACAGCGTCTGTCGCGCTCGGCACGTCAGCCACGCGCTCGCGCCTCGCCTCGCTGCTTCCGCCCACACACATTGCCATTCTGCGGACCTCAGACCTGTTTCCCGATATGGCTTGTTTTTTTGCTGCGAATCCTCATGTTACCCGTGATGCAAGCAATCTCGTATTTGTCACGGGTCCCAGCCGCACGGCGGACATAGAGCTGACGTTGCAGCGCGGTGTTCACGGACCCAAGTTCGTGCATGTGGTGCTGGTGGATTAAATGTTCATTTGCCAAAAGTCAAGCGCCCGTTTGAATTTGCTCTCTGTTTGCGCTTCCAGTCCCAATTCATGCTCGATCCAATCGGCAATGATGGACAGTTCGTTGTCCGTTCCCGTTTTTTTTAGTTCAATTTCCAATTCATAAAATTCGTGTTTGCGTTCTCCCGCGCGAAAACGAACGTGGTCCAAACTCCATTCCCCGATTGTCTTGCGTCCGTCGCGCACGTTTCGCACAATCCGACGCTGCGAGATCGAAAATAGCGGATAAAGGTCATCGGACCGGACAAGCGGCGCAACCAGTTTTCTGACACGGCGCGGCAATGCGCCAACGGATAGAACGCGCGGTGTGCGCGCAAACGAGACCTCTACTTCGGTCTCGGGGCGTTGGTGTATCGCGCCCGATTTTTCCGCGGGCGCTTTGAACGTGAGCAAGGCGCGTCCATCGCTCCTCCGGCGCAAGCGCAGGACATGCCGTGAGCCGACCAAATCGTTTGCGCGCGTGTCAAAAAAAGTGTCCTGCGCAACATAACGGGTTGGCGCGCTCAACTTGAAACGGTCAATCCGCTCGATTCTGCCCAGACGCCTGACAGCATCCGGGTCCGGCACAATGTACTTGGCTTCGACTTCCATAGCAAGGTGAAAACGTCTCATCACGTTGTGTGATGCGACGCCTGCATAGTATTGTCTGGGTCAAATTCTGTCAAGGTGGAAAAGTTCGTTCTGCTTGCATTCCATTGAATTCGTGAGATAATTACTGTGCCGCATGACGCAATGCGTCATGATCGCGAGCGGTGATGACATTTCGTTTGGACGATCACCCTTTTATCAGAGGAGTTTCGCATGGCTTTTAACATTGTTGTTTTGCTCAAGCGCGTTCCCGACACCGAGAGCAAGATCACACTGCGTGACAATGCCGTCGTGACCGATGGGCTGAATTTTGTGCTCGACCCGTATGCCGAATACGGGCTGGAAAAAGCGCTGCAGTTGGTCGAACAACACGGCGGCAAGGTGACCGCTGTGCTGTTTGGACCCGAAGATGCCAAAGAGACCATTCGCAAGGCGCTGGCAGTGGGCGCGGATGAGGCGATTCATATCGTTGACCCCGCTCTTGAGGGAGGCGACGCCGGGACGACCGCACGAGTTCTGGCGGCTGCCTTGAAAAAGATTCCGTTTGACATGGTCTGGGCGGGCAAGCAAGCCGTGGACGACGACAATGCTCAGGTGCCCGTGCGCGTGGCGGAACTGCTGGACTTGCCGCACGTCAACAGCGTCATCGAATTCGAACCCGCGGCGGACGGCAAAGCGGCGCGCTGTGTCCGTGAGGTGGATGGCGAACGCGATGTGATGGTCACAAGTCTGCCCGCCGTTTTTACAGCACAGCAGGGGTTGGGTGAAGTTCGGTACCCGTCGCTCAAGGGCATTATGGGCGCAAAAAAGAAACCGATCACGGACTGGAATGCTGCAGCACTGGGCATTGATCCGGCGCAAGTAGGAAAAGCAGGCGCACGCGTGGAAATTTTGAAACTGGAACCGCCGCCCGCGCGTCCTCCCGGCAAGATCATCCCCGGCGATGCAGAGACGGCCGCCAAGGAATTGGCGCGACTCTTGCATGAAGAGGCAAAGGTGATTTGAAATGTCCAACAACATTTTGATTGTCGCCGAAGGGCGGGCCGAAGGACTGAAAAAAGTCAGTTTCGAATTGGTGAATACCGCGCAGCAACTCGCTGCCGCACTGGGGGGAGCCGTAGAAGGCGTTGTGATTGGAAGTAACGTCGGTGCGTGGGCAGAAGCGCTCGTGAAAGCGGGTCTCGCCAAAGTTTATGTGGCAGATGACGCAGGGCTTGGCGCGTTCGCTCCCGAAAGCTTTGCGGACGCGCTGGCGCAAGTGATCAAGCTCGCGCAGCCCGCAATTGTTTTGTTTGGCGCGACGGGGTGGGGCAAAGAAGTGAGCGCCCGCACCGCCGCCAAGCTCGATTGGGGGCTGGTGACCGACTGTATCGCCGCCCATGTTGAAAACGGCGCTCTGGTGCTAACGCGCCCGATTTATTCGGGCAAAGCGATCGCTCAAGTGCGCGCCAAGAGTTTGCCGGTCATGGTCAGTATACGACCGAACATCGTTCCCCCCGTTGAAGCGAACAACCCTGCTGCGCCGATTGAAAAGGTGGCGGTTACGCTCAAGGAACCGCGCGCCAAAGTGGTCGAGACGGTTGTCAAGGCAAAATCCAAAGTGGACCTGGGCGAAGCCAACATCGTCGTCTCTGGAGGTCGCGGCGTCAAAGGACCCGAAGGATTTGCGCCCGTGCAGGAATTGGCGGATACGCTCGGCGGCGCGCTGGGCGCATCGCGAGCGGCAGTGGACGCAGGATGGATTGACTATACCCACCAGGTCGGTCAAACGGGCAAGACCGTTGCGCCAAAACTGTATATCGCGGCGGGCATCAGCGGCGCGATTCAACATCTCGCCGGTATGTCGTCAAGCAAAGTGATTGTGGCGATCAACAAGGACCCCGATGCCCCGATTTTCAAAATTGCGGACTACGGCGTTGTTGGCGACTTGTTCCAGGTGCTTCCGGCGCTGAATGGCGAAATCAAGAAACTTGGTTGAATGAAAACAGAACGTCGCATCCAAATCGGGTGCGACGTTCCGTTTTATGCAAGAATGGCTCTCACCTGTTTCCGGCGAGTGTCTGGTGACGAGTTATTCTCCCAATTTTCGTCTGGTGACAAGTATTCGCTGGACCGCTGTCGCGTTCGACAGCACGGCGATGATTGCGAGCGCAATGATCAAGCCCGTCTGCCCGATAACGAGCGTTGCAAGCAAGCCCAGCACCAGCACAAGCATTCGCTCCAGCCGCGTAAACCAGCCCTCTTTGAGCTCAAGCCCAATCCCCTCGGCGCGCGCCCGCGTATAGCTCGTCAGGAACATGCCGATCAACGCGACGACGGCGAGGGCGATCATCCAGCGATTGTCTAGTTCGATCCCGCGCCAGACGAGCGCAAGCATCAAGATACCATCCGCATAACGGTCGAGCGACGAGTCCAAAAAGCCCCCGAACTTGGTGACCTTGTTCGTCAACCGCGCCAGCGAGCCGTCCGTCGCGTCAAACCCCGCGCCGAAAATCAGCAAGACTGCGCCCAGCGCCTCGTATCCGGCGGCAATGACGACTGCAATCACGCCGACAAGCCCAAGCCCGATCAAGGTCAAGGTATTTGGCGTCAGACCGAGACGATGGAAAAACATCGCCACGGCATCCAACAATTGTTTCGCTTGTGCGCGTGCAAATTGGGTCAGCATCAGGTCCTCAATGTGGCGCGAAGTGGATCAAAAGATGATATATCGCGCGGAGACTCTCCGTCAACGACCATCCGGGCAAGGGTTTCCCCAACGGCGGGAGCAACCGAGAACGCGCCCGGTCCAAACCCCGCCGCGACATACAACCCCGTCATGGTCGTCACGCGCCCAAATGCGGGCAAGCCGTCGTTCGCCGCAAAATACAACATCGTGTGTGAACGCTTGGGGGTCAGATTGGCAAAAGGAGAGACCCACTCGCCAATCACACGGTTCACGGCGGCTGCTTCGGTCGCCGGAACATATTCGTCAAGCGCGTCCACGCCCTGCGTTTGGGTTTCGGCGGAAATGCTTCCCGCGCTGAGCATGCGATACGGATGAGGGCGCACAAAATAGCTGCCGCCGGCGTCGAGCAGCATGGGAAATTCGGTTGTCTGTTCGCGCGGCTGCTCGTAAAACAACAGCGAACCGCGCCGAGCGCGCAAATGCAGCGCCACCCCTAGCGGCGCGAGCAGTCGCTCGGTCCACCCTCCCGCCGCCACGATCACGATCGGCGCTTCGAGTTCGCCCGTCGTCGTCTTGACTCCGTGAATCTGGTGCGACCTGGCAAGGATTTGTTTGACTTGTGTCCCCGTTTGCGTTTCCAGACCCTGATCTTTGGCGGCTTTGACGATTGCCTGCGCTGTCAGCACAGCATCGGCATATCCCGCGTGAGGGGTGAACAAGGCGCCGCGCGTGTGCGTCGTCACTCCGGGAAAGACGGCAGCAAGCCCGCCCGGTCCGATCTCGTTTGCTTCTGCAAGCGACTGTTTCCAGGTCGCAAACGATGCGCTTGCGTCGGATGCTTGTCTCGCCAGGACCGCCGCGCCGGTCTCGACAAAAGAACTCTTGCCGGGCAAAGTGATCGCCCACTGACGATAAAGATCATAGCTCATGGCAGCGAGCTCCGTTGACAACGGGTCTGCCTGAAACGGGTGGACAAGCCCGGCAGAACGGCGCGTCATGCCCGAAACCAGGGGGCCTTTTTCAATGAGCGTCACGCGCCGAACACCCGCGCGCACCACCGCCAGCGCAATCGCGCTGCCGATGATGCCCGAACCGATAACAATGGCATCACGGATTTGTTTCATTCACCCACACTAAAAGACATGCTCTGCCAATCCCAGCGCGTCCAGGACCTGCGTTTTGCCGAACGCGCGCGCGCCGACACGAGCTCGTCGTAATAGGCGAGGACCCTATCGGCGATTTGGGTCCAATCATAATTTGCCGCCGTTGCGTGCCCGGCTGCCCCCATACGGGCGCGCGCACGCCCGTCCTGCAATAAACGAATGCAACCCTGCGCGATTGCCGTCGGGTCCGAGGGAGGAACCAGGGTCCCTTCACAGCCATCTTTCAAGACCTGGCGATATCCTGCAATATCCGAAGCTACAATCGGCACGCCGGATGCCATAGCTTCCAGTAGCACGATGCCAAAACTCTCGAATCCCGTGGACGGCGCACAAAAGACTGTCGCGGTACGATAATAGCGCGGCAGTTCGTCGCGCGAGACAAAGCCGATAAAGTGCACTCCGCGAATGCGCTCTTGGCGCACGCGGCGGACATACGGTTCCTTGTCCTGCGCATCAAACGCGCCTACAACGAGCAGTCGCGCATCGGGATAGCTGGCTTGAATCTCTGGGAACGCGGCGAGCAGGTGTTCAAACCCTTTACGTTTATCAAGTCGTCCTACATACAAAATGTTGGGACGCCCATCCGCAAAACGCTCGATGGGTGTCACGCCCGGTCCCGAAAAATGACCCACATCAATCCCGTTGGGAATCACTCGAAAATCGCCTTTGAAATTCGCCAACGTAAAATCGCGCACCGCTTGCGACACAAAGATGCGCCCATCCAGTTTCTTGTAGAGTGGGTCCAGAATGGGGCGGGTAATCTGGTAGGCGGTGTTGGTCTCGCGATACGCATGAAAAGTCCCGATGTTTATTGCGCGTGAATGATAGAGCACGATCGGACAGAGGGGGGGGGCTGCGGGTTCGTGCGCGTGGACGATGTCAAACTGTTCTTGCTTGAGAATTTTCTTGACTCGTTGAAACACCTGCGGTGAAATCGTGACGCGCACGGTGGAACCGCTAAAAGGAAAGCAAGAGACAGCGCCGCTGACCTTGATGACGTGGTCGTCCAGCGTCTCGTCGTCCGTCGAGGAGGCGGCGATGATCCGTGTGTCGTGCCCGCGTCGCCGAAACTCGCGGTCCAACTGCCAGGTATGTTCGGTGACGCCGCCGGGAAAGGGGAAATCGTAGGGCGTTACGAGCGCGATTTTCATTGCCGGGTTTCGTCAATGTCCTCTTGCCAGACGGGACTGAAAAGGATCCACTGCTCGGGATATTGGCGGATCCAAAATTCCATGCGCCGCGCAATTTTCTCAACGGCGGCGCGCGAATCCGCTTGCAGGTCGCCCGTGCGCTCCAGTTCGAGCGGCGGCTCGATCACTACGGCGCACTTGTTGTTGTCCAGGCGCCGGTTGAACGCAAGAATCAACGGCGCATTGAACTTGAGCGCAAGGACCGCCGCGCCGTCGGGAAGCTGAGCGGGTGCGTCAAAAAAATTGACGACGGGTCCCGTGCGGGTGGGGTCCAGGTCAATCGCCAGTCCCAGGATCGCGCCCGCGCGCAATTTTTTCAAGAGCACACGTCCTGCCGTGTCGGAAGGGACCAGCTCGATCCCTTGCGCCGCGCGCTGTCGGGTCACAATCTCGAATACCGCTTCAGGTTTCAGACGCTCGACGGGCACTACAACCTCATGCTGTTTGTGCAGATGGACTGCCGTCAGATGCACAAACATGTTGAAATTGCCAAAATGCGCGCTGCCGCCCGCAATCCCTTTGCCCAGCGCAATCGCCTGGTCGAGATATTCCAGTCCCTGCGCCGATTCGAGCTGGGCATACACCCCTTGCTCGTCGAGCGCGTGCCCGCGAAACAAATCGAAATAGTTTTTGAGCGAGTTTTGATACGCGCGGCGCGCGATCCGATTATATTCGTTCTGCGGCTTGTCGCGACCGATGACGTGTTTGAGGTTCTTGATGTAATTGGCGCGTCCGGCGCGATTCAAGAGATATGCCAGATCGCCCAGGCGCGCAAAGAGCCAAAAACCAAATTGCTGAGGCAAACGGGGGGCGAGCCAGATGGCAAAACGGTAGCCCCAAACGGTCAACGTTTCCACGCAACAAAACGAGACCTGACAGGAAGCGGAGAACGAGACACCCTGTCAGGTCAGTTCAGCTAACCGGCAATAAACTTCTCGACCATTTCGCGCGCCTGGTCGTCGGGATATTGTTTTGGCGGCGATTTCATAAAATACGAGCTGGGAGCAAAAATCGCGCCGGACTGGCCGCGGTCCATCGCGATCTTGGCGCAGCGCACGGCGTCAATCACCACCCCCGCGCTGTTGGGCGAGTCCCACACTTCGAGCTTGAGCTCGACGTTCAAGGGCACATTCCCAAATGTTGTGCCTTCGAGGCGGATATACGCCCACTTGCGGTCCAACAGCCACGGCACATAATCGCTTGGACCCACATGCACGTTGTCGGGCGGCAGATTGTATTCGAGCATCGAGGTCACGGCGTTCGTCTTGGAAATCTTTTTCGATTCGAGGCGCTCGCGTTCGAGCATGTTGAGAAAGTCGGTGTTGCCGCCGAAATTCAATTGATATGTGCGATCGAGGCGCACGCCGCGGTCACGAAAGAGTCGTGTGAGCACGCGGTGCGTAATTGTTGCGCCGACCTGCGATTTGATATCGTCGCCGATCACGGGGACGCCGGCATCTTCAAACCGTTTTTGCCAATACTTTTCGCGCGCGATAAAGACGGGTATACAATTTACAAAGGCACAACCCGCGCGCAGAATGTGCTCGACATACCACTTGGTCGCCTCTTCCGAGCCGACCGGCAAATACGAGACGACCACATCCGTCCCGGTGTCTTTGAGGATGCCGACAATGTCGGCGGTTGCGCCGGGCGCTTTTTTGACGAGTTGTGACAGATATTTGCCGATACCGTCATGCGTCATGCCGCGTTCGACCTTGACGCCGCTTTTGGGCGGCTTGCAAAAAGTATAGGTGTTGTTTGGCGACACAAATATCGCTTCGCTCAGGTCTTGGCCCACCTTGTTTACGTCAATATCAATCGCCGCGCTGAACTCGATATCGCTGATGTGATAATCACCGAGCACGGGGTGCATCAAGCCGGGAATGTCCTCGTCGGATTTGGCGTTCTTGTAATACTCGACGCCCTGGACGAAACTGGAGGCGCAGTTGCCGACTCCAATGATGCCCACACGAACTTTTTTCCGTGCGCCGCGCCCGGATTTTTTTCCGAGGGCGCGCGCGGAAGATTTCTGAATAGCCACGAAATGCTCCTGTATACGATTTTCAACAGGTATTGGAAACAGAGTTGGGCGGACTGCCGCCACAACTCTGTTCTCTGAATACCATAATGCTTCTACGTCCGAATCGGGTCAATGTAACGCGAGCCACTTTTTGAACGCCCGTTGATACTGCTGCAATCGGGCACGGTCCAGCGAGCAGCGCGCTTCCCGCCCCACGCGCTTCATACGCACAATGCCCAGTTTGACGAGACGGCGAATGTGCCAGGAGCAGAGCGGTTGGCTGATATTTAGACGTCGCGCCAAATCGCCCACGGTCAAATCATTGGAGCTTGCCAGCAATTCGAGGATTTCGAGGCGCGCCGAATCACTCAGCGTACGAAAGTATGCGGGAAACTCCTGAATGGAAGGCGCCGGGCGTCGGCGTGGTTTGGTGAGCATGGCTCTTTTTCCATAGTATATTCATTCGCGAGAATTTCAAAACGCCTGATTTGGCACAAGGGACACGAAAAATGAAAATACCGCAAAACCTGAACTGGAATTTGACGCCGCGAGAGGCAATCGCGGCACAGGCGCGCGACGCGCAGCGGGTCCGCCTCGAGGATGATTTTGGGGAGGTGAATTTTGTGGCGGGGGTGGATGTGGGGTTTGAAAGCGACAAGACGATTGCGCGGGCAGCGGTAGTCGTGCTGACATTTCCTGCGCTGACGCCCGCCGCTGTCGCCGTCGTCCGCCGCCCGGTCACATTTCCATATGTGCCGGGACTCTTGGCGTATCGCGAGTTACCGGCCATCCTTGATGCGTTCCGAGATTTGGAATTGGAGCCGGACCTCATCATCGCGGACGCGCATGCGCGCGCTCACCCGCGCCGTTTTGGCATGACGAGTCAGCTCGGCGTCCTGCTGGACAAACCGACCATCGGTTGCGCCAAGTCCATTCTCGTCGGACACGCTGAAACACCCGAAAACGTCATCGGCGCGTGGACGCCCTTGATTCACAACGGCGAAACCATCGGCGCCGCCGTTCGCACCAAACTCAATACGAAACGTGTGGCTAATCCCGTCTATGTGTCGCCCGGGCATCGTATCACGCTGGCGAGTTCCATCGAATATGTCCTGCGATGCTGCAAAGGGTATCGTGTGCCCGAAACCACGCGGTATGCGCATCTGGTTGCGGGAGGCGCGGAACTGAAATTTGAATAGCCACCGGGGAAATTGTTCCGGCTGCCGCAAGCCCGCCGGGTCGAGACCTCGTCAAGCCAATTCGACCAGCGCTAGCAGAACGGCGCGCGCGGAGGTTTCGACCTGACGTCGGGTGGCGCCGAGCAAGCTTGCCGCGCCGTCCCATTCGCCCAAAATCACGAGCCCCTCTTTCGCCTGCGCAAAGGTGTCCGGGGCGAGCGTATAAAAGCTTTTCATCTTGTCAAAGATCTTTTTTTCGACGCGGACCGAATCAATGTTCGCAAGATAGAGCGCGTCGGTTTTGCGCAGGGTTGTGACCAGGTCGTTGGTTTCTTCCACTTCGTATGCGTCCAGGCGGACCTCGTCGGTCAAGTCATAGGGCATTGAAAGCGCGGCGGGGGTGACGAACGAAATGCGCGCGCCAAAAATGCCGAGCAGGCGCGCCAACGAGTGCGCTTCCGCGCTGAATTTCAGATTCCCCAGAATCGCCGCGCGGATATCGCTCAAATCGCCCTTGAGCGTATAGATGGCGTGCCCATCCATCAACGCGCGCACGGGGTTTTCCCCTGTCCCATCACCCGCATTCAAGAACGAAGCGTCGGTAGCGCGGCTGTGCTCGATTGCAGCTCCGTTCGTGGGATGGCTGAACAAGATGGTCTTGGCTCTTGAGGTTCTGATCTGTTCCGGTGACGTTAATATTTTGGTTGTGACGCCTGCCGTGTTCAAGACCGGCTCGGATTTTAGGGGGAGAGGAAAGGCGGTGTTGAATAACGCGAGCGCGACGCTCGCGTTGGTTGTATTCGGCGCACCGCCGGCTGCGATCTCGTCGGCGCGGGCGTAAAGCGCTTGAATTTGGGTGCGAGTCAAATCGGTAGGGGACAGCAGTTTCATAGGTGATAGGCGGCCTTGTTGTTGATAGGATTCGGTCTTGCAAATGGTCAAGCGGCGCGATTGTAGCGGAAAAACGGCAGGATCAAAAACCTTTGGCAGGACGGCATGTCGAAAAAGTTTGACAAGCCCATATAGTGCGGCTATATTTACCGGCGATGGTCAGAAAAATGTTCGCGGTGAGCGCGGCGGTCCTGCTGGCGCTCTTGTTTTTTGCCGGTTCCGGACAGCGGCTGTATGCCGATGAAGGCGACTGCGGATACCTGATTGATTGTCAATTCGACAAGTTCTACGAGCCGGAAGGCGCATGTAGCGGCGTTTGGAAATGCTTTACGATCAGTCCCCAGCGTCCAGGCATCTCACTGGCGGACCACGAAGGTCGTCCGCGTGTCCCCTCGGTCATGTTTAGAAGCACCAATCTTGCCTATGATTCGGGGCTTTATCAGCAGGTTGCCGTGACGCCGGGCAAAGGATACACCGCATCTTTGCATTGGGCAGTTGAACGCATTAACGCCGTTGCATATCAAGACGGTTATCAAATCAATCGCAAGGTCGGTATTGACCCGTTTGGGGGGACGGACCCGAACTCGCCAAATATAAAATGGTCAAATGATTATTTTGACAGCGGCAAATTTGCCGCCGAAGAAATTCGCGTGGATGAATATGCGCGCGCCGATACGATTACGGTGTTTTTGCGCGTGATCAACCCCTATGGCGACAAGGTTGTAGAGGTGTATCTGGACTCGCCTGCGTTGTTTGATAACAACGACATGGCTCCGATTCAGGTGTCCGCTCCGACGGTAACTCCGCCCCCTCCACCGCCCACCGATCCGCCGCCGCCCCCAGAACCTACCATAGTGCCCCCACCGACGGATGTTCTGCCTACAGACGTTCCTCCAACAGAGGTCCCTCCCACTGAGGAATCTGTCATTGAACCGACCGCGACAGTGTCCGAACAGGTGCAAGCTCCCCCTGCTACGCAGGAGCGGCTCGCTCAGGCGCAACCGACCTCGCGTCCGTCCCGCACACGCGTTGCAGCTGCCCAGAGATCCGCATCGAACGCATCCGGTCTCAACGACAGCCAGACGTCCGCCATTACGCTCGGCGTTGTGGGCGTGCTCGGACTCGTGGGCATTTCGGGCGCGATTTTGATGGTCAGCGCCGCTGCCTTTATGTTGCTTCGCCGCAAATAAGGCATACAATTCATGCAAGAAAACATCATGCGATTCGTTTTATCTCGCGTCCTTTTCGCCGCGCTGGTTCTCGCACTGGGGCTGCAATTTATTGTATCTGTTCCCCGGATTGCCCGGGCCGACGAGCCGTGTACCACTCGCGGTGATAATCTCACTCGCAACGGCTCTGTCACAGATGGGGGTTACGACACCGCGCACGGCGTCGTAATCAATGCTTGGAATGCTTTTTTAATGGGCGGCGAATGGCCCCAATATGACCTTGCAGACAATGAAAGCGCCAACGGAGATGTTGGCGGGTCGTCCTCCCAATACATTCACGGCGACGGAATCGAGTTTGATGCCGGCATTTATCAGGTGGTCTCGGGCACACAGCCCGGCGCATCCTACGAATTTTCCGTGGGTTGGGCAGCCATGCTGCGCGATATCGGCGGCGGCAACAACAAGAAATTTGATGATGTAATCATGCGCCAGACGGGCGCGGACCCCACCGGTGGGACCGACCCGTTTTCGCCAAATGTGGTGTGGGGACCCGAACACTGGGGGGGCGGGGGTTTTTATCACCCCAACATGAAAATGACGTTTATGGCGCGGGCGAGTCAGGTGACACTCTTTTTGCGCGTCAAGAACAATGGTTCGGCGCCGAGCGACAAGGTTTTTTTTGATGTAATGTGTCTGCTGCCGCGCGGCGACATCCCTGTCGAGGTCCTGGAGCCGACCCCCACGCCCAGTCCTTTACCAACTGAAGCGCCTGTCGCGGTTGCGGCGGCGATTCAGCCGACGCGGCGCCCTCCGACAGCGGTCCCTCCGACGGCGACACCCACAGAGGTTCCCCCAACGCTCAAACCGGCGCAGGTCTTTACCGCCACCCCCGAGCAAGTTGCCCGATTGGCTGCGTCGCCAACGCCGGAAAAACGCGCCGCAATCCCCCAACTCGGAAGTGGAAACAGCGCGAGCCGGAGCAGCAATTCATCCGAGCTGGCTGCGGGCAATCCGGGCGGCGATGGCGGCAGCGTTTTTTCATTTGCCGTAATCGCCGGGTCAATCGGGGTGATTGGGATCAGTTTGCTTGGTATTTTACTGATTGGCGGGTTTGTTATCTGGCGACTCTTTGTCCGTCAGGTGGACGACGCGCTTGACCCGGCTTATAACCCCGACCGTCGAGGACGCTAAAATAGAGTATGCAAACCCCGCTCTGATCAAGATATCGGAACGGGGTTTTCTACATCTCGTTGCGGGTGCGTAAATGAATTTTCTCATCACTGGCGGCGCGGGGTTCATGGGCAAAGCGCTTGCAAACTATCTGGTCTACGCGGGACACGGCGTCCGTGTTTTGGATGATTTAAGTGCGGGCGATAACAAGGGATTGGACCCGCGCGTGGTTTTTACGCGGGGCGATGTGCGCGACATCCCAAAACTTTGGGGCTTGCTCCGCGGTGTGGACTGTGTCTATCATCTCGCGGCGCGTGTTTCTGTCCCCGAATCAATCCTCTATCCCGTTGAATACAATGACGTCAATGTGGGCGGCACGGTCTCGCTCATGACCGCCATGCGTGATGCGGGCATCAGGCGCGTGATTCTCGCATCCTCCGGCGCGGCATATGGCGAACAATTGAGCCAACCCGTCCCTGAAAGCGCAGTCATGCGCCCAACTTCACCTTACGCAGTCAGCAAACTGGCATCCGAATATTATGTGCAGTCAATTGGCGCGCTCTGGAAAATTGAATCGGTGGTTCTCCGCATTTTCAACGCCTATGGTCCGCATCAACAACTGCCGCCCTCGCATGCGCCGGTCATCCCGCGCTTTTTGATGCAGGCGCTCAATGGCGGTTCGCTGGTCATTCACGGCAGCGGCAACCAATCGCGCGATTTCGTCTATATTGACGACGCGGTGCGCGCCCTTGAGCGCGCGGCAACGTCACAAAACATTGATCGGACCTGCATCAATATCGGCTCGGGCGTGGGGACGACCATGACCCAGCTGGTGGATGCAATTGAAACGTTGGTGGAAACGCGCGTTCATCGGCTCTATAACCAGGAAGAAGCGTCAGGGGTCTCGCGTCTCGTCGCCGATATATCTCTTGCGGCACAACTCCTTGACTGGTCGCCCCGCATTTCGCTTCAGCAGGGATTAGACAACATAATCAAGCTGGACCCGCGCTTTCAACTCCCTCATGCAGCATCTCACTGAACCCGACCCGTTCGCCGATGCGCTGGATGCCTATTTGGAAAAGGGGCGCGCTCGGCTGACGCTGATCCGTGATGACGGCTATGCCAATCAGGAAGATGTGGCATGGTATTTTTCGACCTATCGCGATTTTTGGGCGATTGAAAAACCCGCGCTCAAATTTGCGCGCGGGCGCGTGCTGGATGTGGGTTGTGGGGCGGGGCGGATCGCGTTGTATTTACAGCGCAAGGGGCTGCGCGTGACGGGAATTGATTCGTCGCCGCGCGTTGCCGCCCTCGCCAGCGCTCGTGGTGTGCGTGACGTGCGCGTGGCATCGGCTTGTGAACGATTGCCATTCAAGCGCGGCGAATTTGAAACTGTGGTTCTGTTTGGCAATAATCTGGGCGTGTGCGGCAGTCGCACCGGGTTGATCAGGATGCTGCGCGAGCTGCGACGTGTCACGAACGCCGAGGCAAGAATTCTGGCGACGACGCGCGCTCCCGGTACGGTCAACCGCAAACATCGCGAGTATTGGCACCGTCGTCTTGCGCGCGGTCAAGAGTTTGGCGTGATTCGGCTGCGCCTCGAATTTGGGTCGAGCGCCAGAGAGATCGAGTGGTACTGGATCGCTCCGTCCGCACTGGTCGAGGTCGCGTGGGACACGGGCTGGCGCGTCGCAGAGATTTTTGGACAAGGAGCCGCGGATGACGGCTATGCAGTCGTGATGGTCAAGCGGTGACGGGCAGGATTATTCTTGATCATGCTCGTGCTGTTCACCCCCGTCCTGTTGGTCTTGCTCCAGGACCTCGCGCGCGGCTTGTTCGTCTTTTTCATCTACGAGAATCTTGAATTCTCCCAGACCGTCAACCACAAAGCCCAGGGTGCCCAGCGCATCGTTCTTGAAAATCGCGCGAATCCCTGCTGATTCCAGGCGAGTCCGGATTACTTGTGCCTGCAGTTCCCCATAAGTGGTGTATACCTCGACCAATTTTGGCTCATTCATCCGCTTTTTGCTCCTCTGGCGCGTCCACCGCGATTTCAGAATTGGATTCTAATTTCTCTCGCGTGCGCTCCTCATTCCCGAGCTGACGCACTTTTTGAAAATGCTTTTTCTCGCGCTTGGTCCGGAGCGGCTCGATCTCATATGGGACCGCGCGTGCTGACAAGAGATAGCCGGTGTGCCCGATCATGCGGTCCTCCGGACGCAGACGCTCTGCGTTTATCTTGTAGTTGCGCTGCAACAGCTCTGTCACCTGAATCTCGACCCAATTCATCAGCCGGTCAAACTCGCCCAGCATTTCACTCACCTGATTCGTCGTCGGCACGAACGAGCCAAAGAATCCGCCCGGTTTCAGCGCCGCATGTGCCTGCGCCAGGAAAAGCCAGGGTTCGCGCACATCCAAAAAGAGGGCATCCGCATCCCGTTCGTCAAACCCGCCGCGGATATCGCGCTCGCGAAACTCTACAAAATCCGACAATCCTGCTCGTTCGATGTTTTTCCGCGCATTTTCCTGGTGCTCGGCGCGCTCTTCATACGTATAGACTTTGCCCCCGGGCTGCACCATCCGCGCGAGCGCCAGTGTCATTGCGCCGCTGCCCGTGCCCGCTTCGACGACGCGTCTCCCCGAATAAATGTTCATCCGCATCAGCAAATAGCCAATGTCTTTGGGATACAGTATCTGGGTGGCGCGGCTCACCTTCATGACCAAATCCAGAGTGGACGGCTCGAGCATCACAAAACCTTCGCCCAATTGGGTCGGGATTTTAGCGCCATATTCATGCTCGAGAAACGTCTCGTGCCTGATAAAACCGAGGTGCGAGTCCACGCGCTGATTCGGCGTGAGCCGCGTGACGATACGTTTGCCTTCGGGGTCGAGCAAGAGAATCATGTCGCCGAACCGGGGTTTATTCATACGCGGGATTATAGCATAGCGTTTGGGGTTGGACCCTAAATATGTTAACATGGCGGCAGTCACGAGAGCGTGCTCGGCGTATTGCCGGGCAATTTTTTTTCTGATGGACAGCATTACCGAACAACAGCTTTTGGCGAGTCAAGCCGAAATCTATCAGCACCTGGCGCGCCTTTGCGCCGACGGCGCGGGGCTGGAGGAACTTGCGCGCTCCATTGCAAAAGCGACAAAACGCGCCGTTTTGATTCAGGACAAGCGTTTGCTGCCTCTCGCCCAATGTGCCACGCCGGAACTGTCGAATTGGGACGAAATCGTTGATGCGCTCCACGAGACCGATTACCTGCCCAAAGAGCTGGCTGACCGCAAACAGGCACATCAGGTGCGCGAACCGATTACCCAGGCGTTCGAGACCTGTGCGCGTTTGGTCCTGCCGATTGTGACACGCAATGTGGCGCGCGGTTATCTTTCGCTCCTTGCCAAAACCGCCAATTTCGACGCGCGCGATAGGATGGTCGTGGTGCAGGGCGCGCTGGTCTGTGCCATCGAGATGGCAAAAGTCAAAGCTGTAAGCGTTGCGGAAAAGAAACTGCGCGGCGATTTGATCCAAGCCGTGCTCGCCAACGTCATTTCCGAAGCGGATGCGCTCGGTTGGGCGGAAAGGTCGGGCTTTCGCAAGACAGGACCCTATGTGGCGGTGGCGATGCAGTGGGTCGGCAGCGAGACGCCGTCCCTGCGTCGTCTGGAAACGATCGTGAGCGGGCAAATCAAGCGCCAGCGCGGGCGAGTGTTGGTGTCGGCGCGCGACAAGGAAATCGTCGCGCTTTACGCGACGAGTCCCGAACGCGGCACAAGCGAAGCGGAGCAGTGGTCCGCAGGCATTATGCATTTGGCGCACACCGAATTTCCGCGCGCGCATCTTGCCGTGGGCGTGGGGCGCGTCGTGTCAAGCCTTTTGGATGTGCGCGCGTCGTATCATCAGGCAGCGCAGGCTATGAATTTGGAACGCCGCTTGCGGCACGGGAGACCGCTGGTCTATTCCAATCTGGGCGTTTACCGTCTGCTTTTGCCGCTTGCCGAAACGGGCGAACTGCGGCCGTTTGCTGATCAGGTGTTGGGCAAATTGACGCGGGAAGATGGAGGCGACAAGGGTCATTTGCTCGAGACCCTGAACGCCTATTTTCGGTGCAACGGCAACGTCATGCAGACGGCGCGCGAGCTCTATATTCACCGCAACACGCTGCTCTATCGCCTCGATCGTATCCGCGAGTTGGGCGAGTTTGATTTGGACGATGCCGAAACGCGGCTCAAACTACAGTTGGCTTTGCGCGCATATGAATTGACGCGTCTCGACTCCTGAGCATCGTGTAGGGAAATTTGACGTCGTGACATGACGATCGCGGATGGGCAATTCGCACAGCTGCGGGCGAGGGAAAATGTGCATTTTGTATGATGTTTTCGTACTCCCGCTGTGGTAAAATTTCGTTTAATGTTCGCCCTTGGTGTTATTGTCGTCGTCAGCATTATTAGCCTTGTTGAGGTCATCGTCCTTAGCAACAGGCGTAATTTGGTTTTGGCGAAAATCGGGAACCGCCCCCGACGACGATAAGCGAGCAGAAATGCAGCGAATCGGACCCGCCTGAACCAACAGGCGGGTTTTTTGTTAGGTCTGGTGCTTGTCAACGCCCGGCGTCGTGCGTCTGCTGCACAAGATAGTTTGGACCCGGATGTCCTTCGATGCGGAAGGTAGGCAGGGAATGCCTACCTTTTTGTTTTTTCTCCACATAAAGGAGCGCAATGTCTAGTTCACGTTATTCCGATTCAGAAATGCAGCAGTGGCAGGATGCCTGTCCTAATCCCATGGCTTGTGACAATGCCGCGTCGCGTCACAACAGCACGCGCGCCTCTGCGGCAAAAGGTCAGGCGGACCAAAAGCAAACTCGTACTGCCTATGCTGCGGCGCAAGACCCATGGCACAAAGATTCGGCGAGCGAATGTTTATTTGACTGTTACAACGGTTAAAACATTCGGTCGCTTTTTTTTATTCGAGAGGAGAATGGTGAGCGGCAGACCGGGGCAAACCCGGTTAACCGGCGAACCCGACGATTATGCCCAGATTAGCAGGCGCACAAATTCTGTTTGAATGTCTCGTCCGCGAGGGCGTTGATGTGATTTTTGGTTACCCCGGAGGAGCGATCCTGCCGGCGTATGATGCCATGCTCCAATACCCCATTCACCATGTGCTCGTCCGTCACGAACAAGGCGCGAGTCACATGGCGGACGGCTATGCGCGCGCGTCCGGGCGTGTCGGCGTGTGCATGAGCACCAGCGGACCCGGCGCGACCAACATGATCACGGGGCTGGCAACCGCCATGATGGATTCGATCCCGGTTGTGGCGATCACAGGGCAGGTGGGCACCAAAGTGATCGGCAGCGATGCTTTTCAAGAAACGGATGTGACCGGCGTGACGCTGCCCGTCACCAAGCACAATTACCTGGTCTCGAACGTCGAGGACCTGCCGCACATTCTGCGCGAGGCATTCTATGTTGCGAGACACGGTCGCCCCGGACCTGTGTTGGTTGATATTCCAAAAGATGTTCAACTTGCCACGATGGAGTTTGAATATCCGACCAACCCGATTCAACTCCCGAATGAACGGCTGCTCAAAAAATACGCTCCCGACGAGTATATTGCGCGCGCGGCTGAAATGATTAACCAGGCACAGCGCCCCTTGATCCTTGCGGGACATGGCGTCTTGTTGAGCGGTGCGATGGACGAGCTGTTGGCGTTTGCCGAAAAGACAAATACGCCGGTCGCGCTGACGCTTTTGGGAATCGGTGGGTTTCCCGCCGAGCACCCGCAGTGTCTCGGCATGATGGGTATGCACGGCGGGGTGTATGTGAATGAGGCGATCCAAAACGCGGACCTGCTGCTCGCGATGGGCATGCGTTTTGACGACCGCGTCACCGGCAATCTGAAAACCTATTCGCCAAACAGCAAGAAAATCCATTTTGAAATTGACCCGTCCGAAATCAACAAGAACGTCAAGGTGGATATTCCGCTTTTGGGCGATCTGAAAATGTCGCTGCAAAAACTGACCCCGCTCGTCAAACCGAACAAGCACGATGCGTGGTGGGAACAATTGCGCGCGGCGATGGAGCAAGACCCGATTCGCGACGTGCTCGATTGGGAGTCGCCCGATGGGTTGATGAGCGAGCATGTTATCCACGATTTGTGGACGGCGACACAGGGCGAGGCGATTGTGGCAACGGATGTGGGACAGCATCAAATGTGGGAGGCGCAATATTATCTCCACAACAAGCCGCATACCCTCATCACGAGCGGTGGATTGGGGACAATGGGTTATGCGCTGCCCGCCGCGATCGGAGCCAAAATGGCGCGCCCCGATGCAGAAGTGTGGGTGATTGCGGGTGACGGCGGTTTTCAAATGACGATGGCAGAGCTCGCCACCATCGTGCAGGAAAAACTCAAAATCAACATCATGATTCTGAACAATGGCTATCTCGGCATGGTGCGTCAATGGCAGGAGCTTTTCTATGGGGCGCGCTATGCGGCAACCCCGATTTTCTCGCCCGAGTTTGCAAAAATCGCAAACGCGTATGGCATTCCCGGATATGTCATAGACAAGCGCGCGGACGTGGCGGGCGTTTTGGATGAGGTGCGGTCATCGCCCGGACCGGCGCTCATCGAATTCCGCGTCAAGATGGAGGACGCTGTCTTTCCGATGGTCCCCGCGGGCGCAAATCTGCAGGACATGATCAAACGTGAAAAGGTGGTTCAGCCGCTATGAAACATACACTCGTTGCGCTGGTAGAGGACAAACCCGGCGTGCTCAACCGCGTCGCGTCACTCTTTCGCCGTCGCAATTTCAATATCGAATCGTTGACGGTCGGGCACACCGACCAGCCACAGATCTCGCGCATGACGATTGTTATTGATTCGGACAACACAAACGCATACATCGTCGAGGCGAATCTCGCCAAATTGGTGAATGTGATTGACATTCAGGATGTTACCCATCAAGAGACCATCTCGCGCGACATGGCGTTGATCAAGGTGCGGGTTGATGCGGGAGGACGCGCCGAGATTGCCCAATTGGCAGAGATTTTCCGCGCCAAAATCGTGGACGTGGGCGCGGATTCGGTTGTGGTCGAGGTGACGGGCGACGAGGACAAGATTGATGGTCTCGTCGAGCTGCTGCGCCCCAAAGGTATTCTCGAAATGGTGCGCACGGGGCGCATTTCGATGCTTCGCGGCAACCAGGCGCGCAAAGAGTCGAACGGCAACGGGCATTACAACGGAAATGCCAACGGACAGCCCCCCCGCGACGCCGCGCCAAGCTCAGTCTGACGTTTTGACTGTGCGCGTGTGATGTGGGGATTGCATTGATTGCTGGCTTGATAGCGGGACGGATGCGGGCGAACGACGGGTCGAATGCGCGACTTGGCTCCCGACGTCTCGCTATCGTCATGTCGGTTTGTCATCTTGAAGAGGGCGAGCGTTCTTGCCCTGCTCAAATTGTCAAACTGAAAACATCTTTTGAGGAGTCTCATGGCAACCATTTATTACGAAAAGCACGCTGACCTTGATCGGCTCAAGGGCAAAAAGGTCGCGGTGATCGGGTTTGGCAGTCAGGGGCACGCGCACGCTCTCAATTTGAGAGACAGTGGCGTGGACGTGGTCGTTGGCTTGCACCAGGGCAGCAAGTCCAAAGCCAAAGCGCAGGCGGCGGGTCTGACGGTCAAGCCGGTCGCCGAAGCGGCACAAGAAGCCGACATCATTATGATTCTTACACCCGATGTCGGACAAAAAGATTTGTACGAAAAGGAAATCGCGCCCCATCTCACATCGGGCAAAACGTTAATGTTCTCGCACGGCTTTAATATCCGTTACGGACGCATTGTGCCGCCGCAAGATGTTGATGTTTCGATGATCGCGCCCAAAGCTCCGGGACATCGCGTGCGCGAGGTCTTTGTGGATGGCGGCGGGGTCCCCATGCTGATTGCCGTCGAACAGGACGCGACCGGCAATGCCCACGCGAATGCGCTGGCATACGCCAAAGCAATCGGAGGCACGCGCGCCGGAGTTCTGGAAACCACATTCAAAGAAGAGACCGAAACCGACCTTTTTGGCGAGCAAGCGGTGCTGTGCGGCGGTGTGAGCGCGCTGACCAAGGCGGCGTTCGAGACGCTGGTCAAGGCGGGTTATCAGCCCGAAGCCGCTTATTTTGAGTGTTTGCACGAGCTCAAGCTGATCGTAGACCTGATGTATCGCGGCGGACTGAACTATATGCGCTATTCGGTGAGCGATACTGCCGAGCACGGCGATTATACGGGCGGTCCCCGTATCGTGACCGAAGAGACCTATGGCGCCATGCACCAGATGTTGACGGAAATCCAAGATGGCACCTATGCCAGAAAATGGATCGAGGAAAACGAAAAGGGGCGCCCGTGGTTTGAGGCGAAACGTCAGGAAGAACGCAATCATCCGATGGAAAAGGTGGGCGCCGAACTGCGCGCGCTGATGCCGTTCCTCGATCCTGTTACTATCAAGCCGGGCGATTAGTTTTCGATTGGTGATTTTCGATTTTCGATTGGGTTTTCCATTGCCCGATTCGAAAATCGAAAATCGAAATTCAAAATGTCATCCGACTATGTTCGTATTTTCGACACCACCTTGCGTGACGGCGAGCAATCGCCCGGCGCATCGCTGACGAGTCCCGAAAAACTGGAAATTGCGCGGCAGTTGTCCAAACTCGGTGTGGACATTATCGAGGCGGGCTTTCCTGCCGCGTCGCCCGATGATCTGGAAGCGGTGAAACAAATCGCTCTTGATGTGGGAAACTCGCACACGCCCAACGCGCGGGTCCCGATTATTGCGGGGCTTGCGCGCGCCAACAAGAATGACATAGACCGGTGCTGGGAGGCGGTCAAACATGCCAAAAAACCGCGCATTCATACTTTTCTTGCGACGAGCGACATTCATCTCAAATACAAATTGAAAATGTCGCGCGAGCAAGTGGTGGAGCGCGTGCGTGACATGGTCAGCTATGCCCGGTCCTTGTGCGATGACGTGGAGTTTTCACCGGAAGACGCGGGACGCAGCGACCCCGAATATTTGCTCGAAGTGCTTGAGACGGCAATCAAAGCGGGCGCGACCACGTTGAATATACCCGACACGGTCGGATACACGACGCCGCAAGAGTTTGGCGCGCTCATCAAGGGCTTGATTGAAAACACCCCGGACGGCGACAAGGTGATTTGGTCGGTGCATTGCCACGACGATTTGGGACTGGCGACAGCCAATACTCTGGCAGGCGTGACGAGCGGCGCGCGTCAGGTTGAAGTCACCATCAACGGCATCGGTGAACGCGCGGGCAACACATCGCTCGAAGAAGTGGTGATGGCGATGCACACCCGTCCCGCGCTGTTTGGCTTGCAGCACGGGATTGACACGACGCAAATTGCGCGTGCCTCACGTATGGTTTCCAATTTCACTGGTATTCCCGTTCAGCCCAACAAGGCGATTGTCGGCGCAAACGCCTTTGCGCACGAAGCGGGTATTCATCAGGACGGCATGTTGAAAAACAACATGACATACGAAATCATGAAACCCGAAACGGTTGGCGTCAATGCCTCGCGTTTGGTGCTGGGCAAACATTCGGGACGACACGCGCTCAAGGCGCGCTTTGTGGAATTGGGTTATAACCTGTCGGACGACGAACTCGACCAGGCGTTTGCGCGGTTCAAAGAACTCGCCGACAAGAAAAAAGTCATTACCGACGCCGATCTGGAAGCGTTGGTGTCTGACGAAATCGCTTCGCTGAACGATCTGTTTTCGCTGGTCGGGATGCAGGTTGCCTGCGGCACGATGGGAATGCCCACTGCAACGGTTCGTCTAAAAGATCCCGAAGGCAAAACGCACACGGTCGCGGCGATTGGCACCGGACCCGTTGACGCGGTCTACAAAGCGATTGACTCGATCGTAAAGGTGCCAAATACACTGCTCGAATTCAACATTCACGCGGTCACGGAAGGGATTGACGCGCTCGGACAAGTGACCGTTCGCATTCAAGCCAAAGACGCGCAAACACGTATGGACGTGCAGCGTGAAATGGAACGCACGCGCACGTTCGGCGGTTACGGCGCTGACACCGACATTATTGTCGCCTCTGCGAAAGCATATCTCGCCGCCCTCAACAAATTGCTCATAGTTACACAAGCACAAGAGAATGTCTCAAGCAGTGAGCTGGCGTTGAGCGCATGACAAGTGGATATCAGTCAATGAATAATCGCCCACGAACACTTTTTCAAAAAATCTGGGACGCCCACGTCGTTTCCCAAGCGCAAGACGCTCCCGCCATACTCTATATTGACCTTCAACTGGTGCACGAAGTCACCTCGCCGCAGGCATTTACCGAGCTGCGAAATCGCAGCTTGCAGGTGCGCCGTCCTGACCGCACGGTCGCTACGGTAGACCACTCGATTCCCACCTACGACCGCACCCTGCCGATTCAGGACGCGCTGGCGGCAAAACAGCTCGACATGATGTATGCGAACGCGCGCGATTTTGGAATCCGCATCTATGACCGCATGAGCGACAAGCAGGGCATTGTCCATGTCATCGGTCCCGAACTGGGACTCACACAGCCGGGAATGACGATTGTGTGCGGCGATTCGCACACATCCACGCACGGGGCGTTCGGCACGCTCGCGTTCGGCATCGGCACGAGCGAAGTGGCGATGGTGTTGGCGACCCAGACGCTGCTCCAGAGAAAACCAAAGACTATGAACGTTCGCGTGGATGGCATCCTCGCCAACGGCGTAACTGCCAAAGACATCATCCTTGCGCTGATTGCCAAAATTGGCGTAGATGGCGGCACGGGGCACGCGGTAGAGTACAGCGGCTCTGCGATCCGCGCGCAAACGATGGAAGGACGCATGACCATCTGCAACATGTCTATCGAGGGCGGCGCACGGGCGGGCATGATCGCTCCCGATGAGACGACGTTCAACTATGTCGCGGGACGCGAGTTTGCGCCAAAAGGGGCGGACTGGGACGCGGCGGTTGCGCGCTGGCGACAATTGCCGACGGATGATGGCGCGGAATATGACGCGGTGGTAGAACTGGACGCAAACGCGCTGGAACCGATGATCACCTACGGCAACAATCCCGGTATGGGCATTCCGATCACCGGGCGCGTGCCCGACCCCGACGCGATGGGCGACCATCACCAAAAAGCCGCGCTGCGCAAGGCATTACAATATATGGATTTGCAGCCCGGCAAGTCATTGATCGGTCATCCCGTCAATGTTGTGTTTATTGGCAGTTGCACAAATTCGCGCATCGGCGATTTGCGGCTCGCCGCCAATATCATGAAAGGCAAACGGGTTGCCGACAATGTGCGCGTGATGGTTGTCCCCGGTTCGCAGCAGGTGAAACGCCAGGCGGAACAAGAAGGACTGGATGTGATTTTCCGCCAAGCGGGTGCAGAGTGGAGAGAGGCGGGCTGCAGCATGTGTATCGCCATGAATGGAGATGAACTCAAATCCGGTGAGTATTCTATCTCGACGAGTAATCGAAATTTTGAAGGTCGTCAGGGCAAAGGCGGCAGAACAATGCTTGCGAGCCCATTGACAGCCGCTGCCAGTGCTTTGTCTGGCGTTGTCACAGACCCGCGTTCAGTTCTCTCTTGATATATTTATGGAACCGATCAAAAAATTCACAGGCAAGACAGTGGGCTTGCCCAGCACGGATGTTGATACCGACCAGATCATTCCCGCGCGCTATCTCAAAGCGACGGATAAAAAGGGGATGGGTGAGGTCCTGTTTTACGACTGGCGCTATGACGAGAACGGCGACCCCAAACCCGAGTTCATTCTCAATCAACCTCACTCGCAGAACGCGACGATTCTCGTCGCGGGCAACAATTTCGGCTGCGGCAGTTCGCGCGAACATGCGCCCTGGGCGCTGCAAGGGTACGGCTTTCAGGCAATTATAAGCACACAATTTGCCGATATTTTTCGCAACAACTCGCTCAAGAACGGGCTGCTCCCGATCGTGGTGGACAAGGAGACCCACGAACAGCTGCTCGACCTGGCTGCCGAAGACCCCGAATTGGAACTGAGCGTTGATTTGGAAACCCAAACGCTCGGCTTGCCCGACGGACGACGCGTCGAGTTCCCGATTGACCCGTTTAGCAAGGAATGTCTGCTCAATGGTGTTGATGAACTGGGCTATCTTTTGCGGCGCGAGAACGAGATCGAACAATACGAAACAGCAAACGCAAAATAGATGGCAGGGCGCGAACAACAGACCGGGCAGCGACTGCCTTGATTGTCCGCGTTCCGCCGTCAATATAAATGAAATACATTCAAATCTATGACACAACCCTGCGCGACGGCACACAACGCGAAGGGCTGTCTCTGACCGCAAACGACAAACTGCATGTGGCACAAGTGTTGGACGAGCTGGGAGTCGCTTATATCGAGGGTGGATGGCCCGGTTCCAATCCCAAGGATGTCGAGTTCTTTCAGCGCGCCAAGACGCTGGATTTGAAAAATGCGAAAATCGCGGCTTTTGGTTCCACCATGCGCGTCGGCGGTCGTCCCGAGGACGATGCCAATCTATTGGCGTTGATTGAAGCCAAGACGCCCGTTTGCACGGTGGTCGGCAAGACGTGGACTCTGCACGTCGAAGAAGTGCTGCGGACGACGCACAAGGAGAATTTGCGGCTCGTTCGCGATTCGTTGGCGTTTCTCAAGACACGCGGCAAAGAGGTGATCTATGATGCCGAACACTTTTTTGACGGATTCCGCGCCAATGCCGCTTATGCGCTGGCAACTTTGAATGCCGCGCTGGAAGGCGGCGCAGACTCGATCGTGCTCTGTGACACAAATGGCGGTAGTCTGCCCTGGCAAATCCAGGACGCAGTGAATCAGGTCAAGGGGCGTTTTCCCGGCGCGACCATTGGCATTCACACGCATAACGACGGCGAATTGGCGGTCGCCAACTCGCTGGCGGCGGTCAAGCAGGGCGCGTCACAGGTGCAGGGCACCATCAACGGATATGGCGAACGCTGCGGAAATGCGAACCTGATTGCGATCATTGCTGATCTGGAAATCAAAATGGGCTATCAGTGTCTGCCCGAAGGCAACCTGGAAAAACTCACCACCATTGCGCGCAGTGTATCCGAAATTGCCAATATTGCGCCGGATGATTTTGCGGCGTATGTGGGGCGCAACGCGTTTGCTCACAAAGGCGGGATTCACGTCGCGGCACAGCGGCGCAACCCGATGGCATACCAGCACATTGATCCCATCTGGGTTGGCAATGCAACGCACGTCGTCGTTTCCGAGTTGTCCGGGCGCGGCAATCTCTTGAGCAAAGCGGACGAGCTCTCGCTGAAACTCGATGACCGCGACCCGCGGATCGCGCACGTGCTCCAGCAAATCAAGGACAAGGAAGCGGCGGGCTATCATTATGAAGGCGCGGATGCGTCGGTAGAGTTGCTGCTCTTGCGCGCCGACCCGAATTACACTCCCCCCTTCGAGTTGATTGATTATATGACGCTCGTCGAGCACCGGCAGGGTAGGGGCATGGTGGCAGAAGCGAGCGTCAAACTCCGCGTGCGAGGCGAAATTGTTCATACGGCTGCCGAAGGGAACGGTCCTGTCAACGCGATGGATATCGCGACGCGCAAAGCGCTGACACAGCATTTTCCCGCGCTCGCTGACTTTTCGCTGGTGGATTACAAGGTCCGCATTCTGGACGGACACGCCGCAACCGGCGCGACGACGCGCGTGTTGATCGAGACGGCGAATCACAAACGTCGCTGGAGCACCGTCGGCGCAAGCACCAACATTATTGACGCCAGCTGGCTCGCATTACAGGATGCTATCGAATATGGCGTCATGGTGGCGGCAAAGGATGAACAACACGCCCGATGAATCTAAATGCGCGTGCGTCCCGCTTCCCGATACATTACGCGTATATTGTCGCGGCGGTCACGTTTCTCGCGCTGCTCGCGTCGGCAGGCGTCCGCACCGCTCCCGCGGTTATTATTCGACCGTTGGAGGCCGAATTTGGCTGGAGCCGCTCTGCGATTTCGCTCGCGGTCGCCGTCAGTCTGATTTGGTTCGGATTGGGCGCACCGCTGGGTGGGATGCTCGTAGAAAAACACGGACCGAAGCGGGTAATGCTCGTCGCCCTCGCCGTCATCGAAATTGGTTTATGGGGGATGCTGGCTTTTACCACACTTTATGGTTTGCATTTCTTTTGGGGCATTGTCGTCGGCATCGGAACGGGTGCAGCGACCAACGTGTTGGGAGCCACCATTGCGATCCGCTGGTTCGACAAGAATCGCAGCTTTATCGTCGGGCTCTTTAGCGCGGCGAGTGCGGCGGGCCAATTGCTCTTTTTGCCGTTGCTCATTTCGTTGAACGCGACCGAAGGCTGGCGGATGGTGATCGAGGCTCTGGCGCTGGCGATCCTCGTCGTGCTGCCGCTCGTCTATTTGTTCCTGCGCGACACGCCGCGAGAGATGGGGCTTGGTCCGATTGGGAGCGAGAGTAAAACCAAAGCGGTCGAGGCGGCACCGCTCGGAATATCCGTTCCCATGCGCGCCGCGCTCGGTGTGCGCGATTTTTGGTTTCTCGCTGCCAGCTTTTTCATTTGCGGTTACACGACAAACGGGTTGATTGGCACCCATCTGTTGCCGCATGCGGCGGAGCATGGCTTTGCGGATGTGGTCACGGCGAGCGCGCTCAGTCTGATGGGGGCGATGAATGTCATCGGGACGCTGGCATCCGGTTGGTTGAGCGACCGGTATGACAACCGCGTGCTGCTCGCGATTTACTATAGTGGGCGCGCCGTCTCGCTGCTCTTGTTGCCGTTTATCGGTGAATCGCTCGGGCTTTTTGGTTTCGCGTTTTTGTACGGGCTCGACTGGGTCGCGACAGTGCCGCCGACCGTCAATCTCACATCGCAGGCGTTTGGCAAAGCATCCGTAGGCAAAGTATACGGGTGGATCTTTTTCTCGCACATGTTCGGGGCCGCCGCCGCCGCGTATCTCGCCGGAGTGGTGCGCGAATCGTTCGGCGATTACACCTATGCTTTTTTCTCTGCCGCCGCTCTCGGATTTATCGCGGCAGGTTTTTCACTGAGCATCCGCCGTGGCAAAAGACAACAACTTGCCGCTTCTTTGTAGAACTTGATTCCGTTCTCGTGTCTCTCGTCTCCCATCCATGAACGCACACATAGTTACGCTTCCGGGTGACGGCATCGGTCCTGACGTGACCGCACAAGCCGTCCGTGTCTTGCAAGTGATCGCAGGCAAGTTTGGACACACCTTTTCGTTCGAACAGCAGTTGATCGGCGGGATTGCGATTGATACGACCGGCATGGCGCTGCCTCGGGAATCGCTGGATGCGTGTCTCGAGGCGGACGCGGTGCTCCTCGGTGCGGTCGGGGGACCCAAATGGGACGATCCGCGTGCCAAGACGCGCCCCGAAGAAGGTCTGTTGGCGATTCGCAAGGGGTTGGGATTGTATGCAAATCTCCGACCCGTAAAACCGCATCCGGCACTGGCGTTTGCTTCGCCCCTGCGTGAGGAGAAAATCAAGGGCGTGGACTTTATCGTCGTGCGTGAGCTGACGGGCGGCTTGTATTTTGGCACGCCCAAGGAACGGCGTCAGCATGGAGACCATGTCAGCGCGGTGGATACGATGGAATATCACGATTACGAGATTCGGCGCATCATGGATTTGGCATTCAAACTGGCTGCGCCGCGCAAAAAACACGTGACGAGCGTGGACAAAGCCAACGTGCTCGTTTCCTCGCGGCTGTGGCGCGAGATCGCAACCGAGATGCACGCGGACTATCCCGACATCAAGTTGGACCATGTTTTGGTGGATACCGCCGCGATGCGGCTTGTCACCTCGCCCGCGTCCTTTGATGTCGTCGTCACCGAAAACACGTTTGGCGATATCCTCACGGACGAAGCCGCCGTGCTGGTTGGCTCCATGGGGCTGCTCCCATCGGCATCTTTGGGAAAAGGGAAAATGGGGCTGTATGAGCCCATTCATGGCTCTGCCCCCGACATTGCGGGTCAAGGCATCGCCAATCCGCTCGGCTCGATCCTGAGCGCCGCCATGCTGCTGCGTCATTCGCTCGACCTCGCACAGGAGGCGGCGGTCATCGAACAATCCGTTAATGAGATGCTCTCTGCCGGCTGTCGCAGCGCCGACATTGCCCGTCCCGGCGAGACCGTCCTCACCACTATGCAGATGACCGACGAGGTGATTCGTAGAATATGATACGCGTCGCATTCCAGGGCGAGCCGGGCGCCAATTCTGAAGCCGCCGCCCTCAAGCACTTTGGCGAACCGGTTGAAACGATCCCGTGCGAGAATTTCGATGTCATGTTCGAACGCGTGACCCGCGGCGCGGCTGATTATTCCATGACGCCGATTGAAAATACGTTGGCGGGCAGCATCATCCCGAATTTTGACCTGCTCGCGCGGCACAACCTGCATGTCGTCGGTGAAGAGATATTACACATAGAGCATTTTTTGATTGCCGCACCGGGCATCAAGCTGACTGATATTCGGACGGTCATCTCTCAACCGCCCGCGCTCGCCCAGTGCGAACACTATCTGCGCGCCAGGGGCTGGGAGCGTGAGGCGGCGTATGACACAGCAGGTTCGGTAAAATTACTCAAGGCGTCGGGGCGACGGGATGCGGCTGCGATTGCGCCGCGACGCGCAGCGGACGTCTATGGGATGGAGATTCTTGAATCCAATATCGAAGACAATGCCGAAAACTATACGCGGTTTCTGGTGCTCGCGCGCGAGCCGATCGAGCCCAAACCTCCGTACAAGACCTCGATTGTCTTTACGCTCAAAAACACTCCCGGCGCGCTCTTCAAGGCGCTGAGTGTGTTTGCCCTGCGCGATATTGACTTGACCAAGATTGAATCGCGCCCCATTCCCGGGTCGCCGTGGGAGTATAGTTTCTATTTGGATTTTTGCGAGAGCGTCTATCAAGAGCGCGGCAGGCGCGCGCTGGACCATCTCGGAGAAATCACCACAACCCTGCGTGTCTTTGGTTCGTACCCGCGAGCGACATGGAACGGCAAGAATGATGGCATGGGCGCATAAAAGCGACCGGTAAAGGAGAATTTATGGAATCACAATTTACGTGGATGAATGGACGGCTCGTGCCTACCGCAGAGGCGAATGTCCCCTTCCTAACGAACGCCCTGCATTATGGCACTGCGGTTTTTGAAGGGGTTCGCAGTTACAAGACCGAGCGGGGTCCTGCAATCTTTCGGCTCCGCGATCACATGACGCGCCTCGTCAATTCTGCCCGGATTTTGGGGGTGCGGCAGTTTCCATATGACCTGGAAACTCTGATCCAAGCAGCAAAAGAAACAGTGCGGGCAAACAAGTTTGAAGATTGTTACGTGCGACCTCTGATCTATCTGGCTTCCGGCGGATTCAATCTCAATGTGGATTATGCGCAGGTGGGTGTGGGCATTGCCGTCTGGGAGTGGAATCAATACATGGGACCCGAGGCGTTGGCAAAGGGCATTCGCGCAAACATTTCGAGCTTTACCCGCCATCATGTCAACGTCATGATGACCAAAGCCAAGATTTCGGGCAATTATGCCAATTCTTTTCTCGCGCGCACCGAGAGCATGCGTCTTGGTTTTGACGAAGCGATCATGCTCGACACCGCCGGAAATGTGGCGGAATGTACCGGCGAGAATCTGTTTCTGGTGCGCGGCGGCAGACTCTTTTCGCCCAACCTGAGTACCGTGCTCGAAGGCATCACCCGCGATTCGCTCGTGACGATCGCGCGCGATTTGGGGTACGAGATTTATGAGCAACCGATCACTCGCGACCAGCTGTATGTGGCGGACGAAGTATTTGTCTGCGGCACGGCGGCTGAGGTCATCGGGCTGCGCGAGATTGATTTCCGCACGATTGGCACGGGCGAATCAGGACCGGTCACGCGGCACTTGCAGCAGGTGTTTCACCGGGTGGTGCGGTTGCAGGAACCGCGCTATGCCGACTGGCTCGACCCGGTCAATCTCCCGGTCACAAGCGGCGCATCAGCCGTTCCGGCGGAATAGAGGACAGCATAACGTCCAACAAAATCGCTCACGAATCTCATTCGTGAGCGATTTTGTTAGTGCTCTATGATCGGTCCCTGCGCTGAATCTCTTATACCGTTCTCACAGTCATGGGGCGCGCTTGTAGCACATAGAGTGCGCCGCCAACAAACGCCCACTCGATGTCTTGCGGCGCCCCAAATAGTTCCTGAATACGATTGCCCTGCGCGGCGAGCGTCTTGACCTGCGTATCCGTCAGCGCGGGTGTTTCGGTCAATTCTGACGCGATGCCATGTTCTTCGAGGTGTCCGTCCGCGCCAACAACGAGCTGCACCGTTTGTTCCTCAACCGTCCGGTCCGTGATTTCGACGCTCGCCTTGTCCACGAGAAACTGGTCGGGACGAAAGCGCGCGCCCATCAGCGGCGCGCCCAACCCCCGAATTGCGTTGATTTGGATTTCATTGCGCGCCCCGCTCATCGGGTTTTGTGTAAACATCACTCCCGCGCTCTCTGCCCGAATCATGGGCTGAACCAGCACTGCCAGCGCCACTTCGGTCTGTCCGATCTTTTTGCGGTGCCGATAATACATGGACCGCGAATTCCACAACGCACCCCAGCATTTGGCGGACGCGCGTTCGAGCTCCTCGGTGCCCACCAGCCCCAGATATGCGCGGGCGACCCCGCTGCCAAACGAGGTTGCGAGATCATCGGAGGGTGTTGAGGTGCGCGCAATTAGGGATGTTTTCTCGTCCTGCGTCAAGCCCGCCAGCGCCCCTTCGAGCGCGCTGTGTAAAGAATCAGGAAATGCGAGTGCGTGAATTTCCGCGCGTATAGCTTCCGCCATATCCTCCAGCTCTGCCGGGTCCATGATCACACTGTCGGTCAACTTTGCCAGAATTTTGGCGCACACCGGTTCCAGAAACACCTTGTATGCCTCGGTTGTCAGAATAAACCCGCGTGGCACATTAAACCCTGCCCGGTGCAGCTCGCCGAGCGCGCCCGCTTTTGTTCCCACCAGCGGAGCATCCGCGCGAGATACATCACCGAGCGCACGAATCATTGTTGTCATCAGTCGTCACTTTCAATTGATTTTGTTCTCACTCTAGCGCGTTCGACCAGAATTGCAAATTCGCGCGCTATCTCTTGGTTATCACAATTTTATGCGCGGGTTGTCCCGTGTCCGGTTGGTAAAATATAGTGTTCTCGCGATACTGCCAAGCGCCGTCCGACAGCTCTACTTCAAACCCGTTCGGATAAGGATGGTTCGGCACAAAAATCTCTGTCGGCGCGCTGATTTTCGGATCGTGCCGATACTCAAACTCGAATTTGTGGGTGAGCCAATCATAATGAATTCTGAGCAGTTCGCCTGCCGTGGCGCGTGGGTAAGGGCGGATGACCGCGCGCAGGGCGCGTCCGCCGGAATCAATCTTTTGCGGTTGCGTCTGTTCGGAAACGCTAAAGATGGACATGTCCTCGCCGTTGAACGAGTCACCGCGTTCGTGGGTATTGTCTGCCGAATAGTTCCACAAGGTCCCGCTCATGAGGTTCTTTTCCAGCGCGCGAAAGGACCGGTCCAGCGCCCGTGTCGTCAATAGTTCGTCCGCTGCGCGCAGCCAGGGGCGATTGTGCAAATCGAATGGAACGCCAAATTCGCCGAGCAGAACGGGCATCCCCCCCATTTCCGTTTCTGCCTCGTGTCGAAAAAACGCCAGCTGGGCTGCGAATGATTGTTGAATTGCTCCCGCGCCGAGGACGATGCGTCTTTCCAACATATCAACCCCGATATGGTTCCAATAACGGCGCACCATCAGCGTAATGCCATCGTACCAATGGGGGGCATACACGGCGTTTTCGAGCGCCTGACTGCTGACCCGCGGCGCGCGCTCTCCCGGCTCGCCCTGCACAAAAATTATCGCCTCCGGGTCTGCTCGTCGAATGGCGCGCGCAAATTCAAGGGCAAAACGCGGATAATACTCTTGGCGCAAGCTGTGCTCGTGCCCCTGCACCCGCGTAAAATGTGACGGGCGAAGCAGCTGCGGTCTGCCGCGCGAGTCTACATCCCACACCCCATTTTGCTTCCAGATACAATCATATCCCGGAAGCCAGACGCGTGCCCGCTGCTTGTTGGTCATATGCAGCCACACGCGTTGAGGATAGCCCGCGCCGAGCAGCATCCCTTGATAGGGGGAGGGTGTGGGCCAGTAGCGAAATTGACCCGAGGATTTCAGGTTCTTCCAGCCGATATACCCGCGCGATGGTTCATTCATTACTTCGTATCCCACCACGCAATCCAGGTCTCGTAGGTTTGCGGCAAGATGGGTGAATGCGCCAAGATAATGCTGCTGGAGAAATTCTTGCGCGGGCATCCCGTCCACGCGCGTCTCGGGCGCAAAATCGTTGCCCGCAAAAAACAGCGTGAACATGGTGGCGGGCGCAAGGCGCGCGTAATTGGTCGCCCAGATCAAGAGGGGCGGACGATTTGCGTTCCAGTCATAGACCATGGCTGCGCCGCTCTCGACCAGTTTAGTCAGGTCAAAGCCGAGACATTCGAGGGTCCAAGCCGGAGCGCCATCTCCGCCCGTGAAACGACTCCACACATCCTGATGCGGGTCAATCACCGCGTGAAACCCATGCTCGCCTGCTTTCTTGAGCAGCGCGCGCAGATATTCTATGTACCGGCTATCATAGATTCCGGGTCCCGCGTGTTCCAGCGCCTCCCAGGTCACGACGAGACGCAAAAACGTCAGTCCCCACGAGCGCAATCGCGTCAAATGTTCGTCCGCTCGGTCCAGCGGAAAGGGACGACCGACAAATGAAACGATACGTTCGTTGTAAAAGCGCGGGTCAGCCAGGTCCACGCGCGGACTTGCCGGAATCTTGCTGCTTCCGCCCAGATTGACGCCCCTGAGCAAGAGCGTTCGATTGTGCTCATCTGTCAAGTTGTGTTGTCGTACGCGAATCATTGGAAAATAGAGTCAAATGGCATATAAAACCTGGCATAAAAACGGAATTGCCAACAGGATCGAACGCATTATACAAGGATCTTGCAGAGAGCCGTTCCGGGCAATTTGCTGCGCCGACACAAAAACGCCCCGTGCGGTCTCGCACGGGGCGTTTTCGTTCCTACATTACCAACTTGTTTTCAATTGCGTAATGTGTCAGCTCGGCGTTGGTCTTCATGTTCATCTTTTCCATAATACGCGCCCGGTACGTGCTTATGGTCTTGACGCTCAACGAGAGCTCTGTGGCGATCTGTCCGACTTCTTTGCCCGATGCAATCATGCACAGGACCTGATACTCACGGTCTGACAAGAGTTCGTGGGGCGGACGATCATCTTCGTTGCCCAACTGGAGCAAAAGCTCTTCTGCGACCGAGGCATTGATATAGCGCCCGCCGCGCAAGATTTTTTGTATCGCCTGGACGAGCTCCTCCGGCGCGCTTTCCTTGGTCAAGTAACCCGAAGCGCCGGCTTTGAGCGTGCGAACGGCGTATTGGTCTTCGGGATACATGCTCAGAATCAGCACGGGCATCTGCGGGTGCGCGTGTTTGATTTCTTTGAGGGTGCTCAGCCCATTCCCGCCGGGCATCGAGAGGTCCATCACAACCGCGTCCCACTGGTCTTGTTTCAAGCAGTCAAATAGCTCGGGAGTATCCTGCGCTTCGCCAAACGTCGCTTTTTTGAATTCGTTTGCCAGAATCAGGCGCAGTCCCTGGCGAACCACCGCGTGATCATCTGCGATGAGAATTTTCATGGTGCGTCGTTTTTCGTTTCTGTTCACGCGTCCAAAGCGTCGCTACTTGATTTTGGTCTCTTGAGATATTGGCTGAGGACAAGCACTACCTTGTCAAATTCGTTGGACTTGTCGAAAAAGAAATCTGCGCCTGCATCCAGATAGCGTTTGCGATATTGTGGATAGGCGAAATTAGTCAGGATGATCACAAGCGGGGGTTTGCCGGGAGACTTGACCTTTTGCAGCACCTGATAGCCATTGCCTTGCCGCAAGCGGATATCCAGAATAATCGCATCGGGCCGCGCTTGTTCGATTAACTGAATTGCTTCATCTGCCGTGTCGCTGAAACCGGACACTTGTATTCCGCGTATTTCGTTCAAGGTTCGAATCAATCGCTCCCGTAGTAGAGACGAATCTTCCACCACAAAAACATTCATGAGTCCTCGCGCTGTACCGTGTTGTTTTGTCACCTGCGCGTTTGAGAACAAGCAATCCCGCACCCACCTGAATTTGACGCCTGCTTTGCCGCTGTAATAAACGATTATAACTCACCTTTCGATGCGCCGCTTGTCAGACATATCTTACAAGTCGAGGTTGGCTGACGCTTACAAGAGATTCATGCTTGCGCTGATACAGCCGAAATGAGCGACATGGTATCTTGCAGTGACATGCGCGGAAACGCGCACAGACACCGCGCAAGCCGGATTAATTTCCGTTCACGAAATAAAATGATTTAACAAGGAGTGCGGAAAAATGAGTATTCTGGCATGGATCGTTGTCGGTTTGGTGGCTGGCTGGGCGGCTGGGATGACGATAAAAAAAGGCGGATACGGCGTCATTGGTGATATTATCGTCGGTGTCGTGGGCGCGGTCCTGGGCGGTTTTTTGACAATATTATTGTTTGGGGGGCAGGATGCGGTGAATGACATCAATCTCGCCAGCATTGTGATCGCTGTGCTTGGAGCAGTTATTCTGATCGCAGTCGGTCGCGCTCTGCCGGGGCGCGCTCCGGTGTAAGGTTTGTCGCCCCGACCGAAAACCGGCAAATCGGGGGCATTCCGATGCCCCCTCTCCGATTACTGCGCCGGCATGGCAACTTTGCCGCGCCGCGGATCCCCAAGGGGTTCTGATGCTCGCATGCGCGGCTGCAATGCTTTGAGCGCTCTGTGCTGCATCGCGCGCACCGCATCCGGCGCTTTGCCCATCTTGTTCGCAATTTCGCGGATGCTGTATCCCTCAAAATAGCGCATCGTGACGACCTTTTGTTGTTCGTTCGTCAGATTTCCAATCGCGCCACGCACCTGCGCCAACACGGACATCCGCTCGACCGCTTCGAACGGGTCATCGCCGCTCTCACGGTTCTCTGCCACCTCGATTGGCAATACCTGGCGATGGGTCCGATAATGGTCAACCAGTTGATTGTGGGCGATCCGGTACAGCCAGGTAGAGAATGGGTATCCTTGCCACTCAAAATTCCCGATTGCTTCCCACGCCTTCATAAAAACCAGCGCCGTCAAGTCCTCTGCTTCATTGCGATGCATGGTCTTGAAATACAAATAGTTGTAAATTTTATCAAAATATAGTTCGTACAGGGCTCCAAACGCCTTGGGGTCGCGCCGAGCTGCGCGCTCAACGAGTTCCTTTTCATTGTGTACCATTTTGACTCCGAGTTTAACCTGGTGGTGCAGCAGCCGGTAATTTCTTGGCGCAGTATCGAGTCTCACGACTCGCGTGCTCTGAATATTTCCCTTGCCAGGGTGGATCGAGAGTCACAATACCTTTTTCAACGGCTAAACTCTATCAGTTCAATTCTGATAGCGATGTAAGCGCACAGGGCAAAAGGGATGTAAGGGTTTGTCCTACATGGGATATATCCTTTTGCCGATTGGAGTTTTTGTCGGACGGGCTATAATCTAACCCTATGCTTGTCACGCGTACTTGGGCTGAACCGCTTTCTATTTCAGAACAGGACCTTGCCCATTTTGTGCTCGACCGGACGGACGCGGCTGTTGTGGTCTGCGACAGCCGGGGCATTGTCGTGCTGGCAAATCCGGCTGCGCTGGCTCTTGCTGATGCCGACCCGTTGGGTCAACCGTTTTCGAACGCCTATCGGTTGATATGGGCTCGCACTGAGAGCAACAATGACGCGGCGACGCTGCCCTCGCCTTTTTCGCTTGACCCTGTGCTGGCAGGCGAAGCCCTGCGCCGAGTCTGTCTCTTGGAAAAAGAGGGACAACCGCGCCGCGAGGTTGCCGTCAGTTCCGCACCCTGCAAGGGACCCGGTGGCGGATTATTGTGCTGTATCATCTCGATGATAGAGGTGGTGGACGCCATTGGGGTGTCACCCGATGTCACCGCGCCGCGCCAAGACCGGGAGGAAACCGCCGAGCGCAAACGCGTCGAGCAGGCGCAAGCGCTGGAGCAGTCTCGCTCGAATACGAGTGAGCTCACCGCCGGTGAATCCGGCAGTCAGACCACAGAACGCACCCTTGCAGAAGAGACCACACGGGCGCTCTTGCGTATCAGCAGCAAGCTCAACTCGACGCTGGATGTCGAGGCGACGTTCGAAATTCTGATTGACGAAGCGATGAGGTTTGTGGGTGGCGAGAGTGGCTTTGCGGGGTTACGCACTGTGCACGGTATGTGCATGCGCCGGTTTCTCGTGAACGGCAAGAGTATAGAACTCGAACACACGTGGGCGCCCGGGGTCGGTATTCCGGGATGGGTACTGGAACATCGCGCACCGTATGTGACGAACGACGCGCCGCGCGATCCGTTCATGCCGCACGCGCTGCCGTTCAATCGCGATGTGAGGAACGCCATCTGTACGCCGATTCTGGGTGCGGGGGGAGAGGTCGTCGGGTTTTTCGAAATTCGCAACAAAGCCGGTCGGGCGCCTTTTACTCAGAGCGATGTGGATTTTCTGATGGCGCTCTCGCCAATCGCATGTATTGCGATAGAGAACGCGCAGGCGTACAAACGGATCTCCGACGCCGAGGGCGCTGTCAAAGATTCATACACGCAGCTCCGCGCGCTTGCCGCGCGCTTGCAGACGATTCGAGAGGAAGAACGGACCGAGATTGCGCGCGAGCTGCATGACGAACTCGGACAGGCGCTCACCGCTCTTAAAATGGACTTGGTTTCGCTGGCTGCTCTTTTGCCCAAACGGAACGCTCTTTTGCGCGAACGCGCCCGCGCCATGACTGACCAGATTGACGCAACCATCAAGACGGTGCGGCGTCTCTCGAGCCATCTGCGCCCGGTTATGTTGGATGACCTCGGCCTGGGACCGTCCCTCGAATGGTATGCGCAGGAATTTCAGACCCGTACCGGCATCATTGTTGAAAGTGACATCCTTCAGGACGAGCTGGCGCTGGATCAGTCCCAGGCGACAGCGCTGTTTCGCATCTTTCAGGAAACGCTCACCAATGTTGCGCGTCATGCAAACGCGACCAGGGTGAATGCCAAACTCGAGCTGCGCGCCGGCGAGTTGGTCCTTTGCATTCAGGATAACGGTCAGGGTTTTGAGGTGGACAAGGTGCGGGGTAATCGTTCGCTCGGTCTCTTGGGTATGCGAGAACGGGCGGAGAATGTCCGGGGCACATTGGAGATTCAAGGTGCGCCCGGGCAGGGCACTATAATTCTGGTTACAGTTCCATTGGAGGTAGGCGGGTCCACCTCTCAAGTTGATTGACGATGGACCGATTTGAGCGAGGCATTGCCGCGTGCAAGCGACTGCGGAATCAAGCCGCCGAATAATTCAATGACCTTGCCGGGTCCTGCAGCAGCCGCTTGAGCTTTTCCTTGCCCAGACGCACACGGGTGTGCACCGTTCCCAGCGGCAGCGCCATCCGTTTGGCGATTTCGCGGCGACTCATGCCCTGCACATATGCCAATTCGAGCAAGTCCCGCTGTGACTTGGGAAGTTCTGCCAGCGCCGCGCGCAGTTGGATCTGTTCCAGCGCGTGCAAGAACTCGTTTTCGTTATCCTCGTGCTCATTCGGGGATCTGTCGAGGTATGCCTTGAGCTGGGCATTTGTGCGCGACTGGAGTCGCCGGAGTTCGTCAATCGCCAGGTTGTGGACGATAGTGTGAAACCACCCGCTAAAGGTGCCGCGCGCGCTCTGAAATTTTTCTGCCTGGAACCAGATTTTGAAAAACGCTTCGGCGACAATGTCCTCTGCCGTTTGTGTATCCAGCCCGCTGCGCCGCGCATGGCGAATCCCGCGCATGAGATAGCGGTCATAGAGAATGTCGAGCGCCCATTGTTTACGCGCGCGGACCTGAAGCATCAATTGCGCGTCCGAGTCGTGATCGGATGGCGTCCGGTTGGAATGAGAGCGTGCTGCCATATTGATTGCTTTCAAAAACCGAAATCGGCTGCGCCGGATTCCGGCGCGAATTCCTACTCTTGTCCGAATACTTTTGCCCGAATAGTCGTTTTGCCTTACTATACGTTCCGGACAGAATTCACCCTATCGGCGTTTTTCCGATTGATTTGTAGGTGTTGGGACTACTTGCAAGTCCCAACGCGTGCGTGGTTTGATACAATTCTGACACGGTTAACATGAATCACCGGCAGAGCCCGGGGCGTCTCGGTCCGCGTCCGGCATTGCTACAAGCGGGAGTAGATGGGAGTCGAACCCACCCAAGATGGCACAACCACCTCGCAACGATTTTGAAGACCGCGCCGCCCACCGGGACAGAACTACCCCCAATAAATCTGACAATCTCATGCGGCGTTGGTGCATGAAAGTGGCATAAGCGTATAATCTTGGGTTATGCCAAACCAAAACAAGAAAACACGCTCATGCCAAAAGTCATTATATCGCATTCGGAACTGGAAGACCTACGAACAAGCCCT
>JADZCJ010000021.1 GCA_020851635.1 Anaerolineae bacterium | reverse complement strand
GCCAGCGCCCGTTCGTAATGCGCCCTGGCGCCCGCCATGTCGCCCAGCTCTTTCAGCACCATGCCGAGATTGTTGACCCGAATTGCCACGTTCGGATGGTCGAGTCCGAACTGTTTTTCATCAATCGCCAGCGCCCGTTCGTAATGCGCCCTGGCGCCCGCCATGTCGCCCAGCTCTTTCAGCACCATGCCGAGATTGTTGACATCTATTGCCACGTCCGGATGGTCGGGGCCGGACTGTTTTTCATCGATCGCCAGCGCCCGTTCCAGATACGCCTTTGCGCCCGCCATGTCGCCGAGGTCTTGCAGCACACTGCCGATATTGTTGACATCTATTGCCACGTTCGGATGGTCAGGTCCGAACTGTTTTTCATCAATCGCCAGCGCCCGTTTGTACAATTCTTTTCCCTCGGTGAATTGGGCACGGCTTTGAGCATACAATCCCATTTGGTTGAAAAGACGCGCGGTCTGTTCCGGCGCGACATTCTCGGTCTCGGCATGCGCAGTAGCTTCAAGCCCGTGCGGGAGCAAGCGTGCGCACGTCGCCCAGCCCTCAACGTTCGTTTGCACATCACCGGGAAAGGCGTCGTTCACGATTTGGACGGCGGTTTGTGCCCACCTCTTGCGCCTCGCATCATCGAGCCGGTCGCGGGTGACGGTTTGGACGAGGCGATGGGCGAACAAATTGTCGCCCCGGCGTTCGACCAGCGAATAGCCGAGGAGCGTTGCGATTGCAGCATTCAGCGCGAGCGGGTCAACCACGGTCCCTGCCAGCGGCTCCGGGAGATATCCCTTGTACGCTTTGATCACGTCGAGCGGAATGTCGTCAGGCGCAAAAAAGGCGATCAGGTTGAGCAAATCGGCAGCGGCAAGAGATTGCGCGGCGATCTGTTCGAACGAAATATCCCACGTCGTCGCCACCGTCGCATGATAATTCTGCGGCTTGGTTGAATTTTTCCAGAGGTCGGCGTGTCGCGTCTTGAACAGCTCCAGATACACGGCGAGAGTGATCGAATTTTGCCTGAGGTAGGCGCGGGCGTGTTCGAGCGCGAGCGGCAGGTCGCCCAGGCGCGCGGCGAGGGCGTCGGCGGATGCGATGTCCGCATCGCCGCTCTGTTCGGTGAGGAGTCGAATCGAATCGGCGCGCGGCAGAGTTGCGAGTTTGATGCTCGCGCCGATTTCATCCCACCCCGGATCGCGCGACGTGATGAGAACGTGTCCCTTGCCGACCGGAGGCAGATAAGCGCGGACCTCGTCGGGGTGATTGGCATTGTCCATGACGAGCAGCCAGCGTCCATGTTGGCGCAAATAATCGCGCACCCACTCCACCAGCGCGGGAACGTCGGCGACGCCTGCGAGCGCGGGGTTGAGTTTGGGCGCAAGCGCGGCGTAATCGGTCGCAAGCGTGGCACGGTCCTCCGCGCGCAGCCACCACACAATATCGTAAACGTCTCGATATTGAAAACAATATTCCACCGCGAGCGAGGTCTTGCCGATGCCGCCCAATCCCGTGATCGCTTGCGTGAGCGCGACGATCTGCTTGCGCCCGAGCGGTGCCCATCCGACCGGTTGCGCGATATGCGCGCGTTCGGCAATATCGGCGAGATCGCCCACGCCAAACGACGAGCGCATTTGCTCCAGTTCGCCCGTGCGCCCAACGAGGTTCGGATTGCGATTGTGCGGGACATTCCAGATGCGCGGGCTGTCGGCGAGCGCAGCGCCCGCGTCCGGCGGCGAGTTCGGCGGAGGACCCCCTACGCCGATGTTGTAAATCACGTTCCCGCCCACAATATCGCGACCGGAGGTGGCGCTGCCACCCGAGATGTTGACGCCGCCTTGACTATCGAAAGAGGGTGTAGAATCGGGCATACAAGAATTGTAGCATGGCGCAACAAGCAACGTCAATCCAAAACTGTCATTTCGAACGCAGTGAGAAATCTCGACCTTCGGCCTGTCATTTCGAACGCAGTGAGAAATCTCTCTTGGCAAGCCGCGATTTCTCCTCGCAAAACCCGCTCGTCGAAATGATAATTCCAACGCCATAATGCACCCACCGGGGCTGGCACAAAACCGCCACTGTAGCAACTCTACCGAGATACGCTGAGATTCCGCCTTTCGCGGGTTTCGCGCCCTTTCGCGGCGGTGCCCTTTACCGCATTTCTCGTTCCAAATCCCTCTGACCGATCACGGCATCGCGGTCATAACGATCTCGAGCGCAGCCAAGAGAGACATCCCCAATGAGCGTAATCACAAAAAATCTCGAATCCCAATGGGCCGCCGTCGCGCCCATCCTTTCCATCCGCAGCGAGCGCGAATATGACGCAGCAATCAAGCGGCTGAATCTTCTCGTGGACGAAATCGGGACGAACGTCAAGCACCCGTTATGCGGTCTTCTCGATACGCTCGGGACGCTGGTTCACGCGTACGAGGAATCACACTACCCGATGCCGGATGTGAGCGGAGCGGAAATGCTGCGCTATCTTATGGACGAGCATAGTTTGCGACAGAGTGATTTGCGCGAGATTGGCTCGCAAGGGGTTGTTTCAGAAATCATCAAGGGCAGGCGCGAATTGAATGTGCGCCAAATTCGCGCGCTGGCAAAACGCTTCGGCGTGTCACCGGCAGTGTTTATCTCATAGTCTCCCCCCCAACTTGTGAAACATTTTTAAGGTCGCACCCCTTGACATGATAGAACACGTGTTCTATACTATTCCCGACATTTCCTTTCGCGGCTTTCCGGAACTTTCCAACATTCGCGTTCCGAACCCGTGATGCATCGTTAGACAAGCTCCTGTGAGTCGGATTGTCCTGGACCCGCTCAGGATCGAATGCTTGACAAGAACGATACACAACAAGTTGGTTAACGATGCACCAAGCGCCCCTCTGCGCCGCACCACAAACCCAACTTGAAAAAAATCTTGAATAATCAAGTTTTCAAGTTCAAACTACAAAACAGCAATTTTGCCCAAATAAATCAAGCTCTAAGTTGAGCGGCGCTCCTCTCTCATCGCCGCGCCCCGACCGACCTCTGTCCACTGACTACCTATCACTACATACCGACTACCGACTGCTGCCTACTGCCTACTGACTATTATCATCAGGAGTTTCCCATGCCACACGGAGGTCACCGCCCCGGGTCCGGGCGCAAAACCAACGCCCAAATCAACAACGTCCGCAGCATGCTCGGCGACGCCATGACTGACGACCAGTGGAAGCATCTCTTTCGTCGCCTCCACGAACTCGCCCTCGACGGCAACATGCGCGCCGCCGCGCTCTTGCTCAACTACCGCTTTGGCGATCCTCGCGCCGACCCCGAGCAAGCGCCCGCACCACCCATCCATATCCGCACCATTACAGCCCGCCTCTCTGAGCGCCGTGCCCCCCGCGACCCCGATGCCGGACCCGTCCCTTTTGTCACATTCGAACCCTACAATCCCGCTGACGACGCTGACGCCGACGCCGACGATACCCGCGACGATCATGACGACAACTCCACCGACCATCCCACGCCGTAGGACGTGTTCACATTTCCGATGTAAGGGTGTTCAATTGAACACCCCTACGATGAAATACCAATTGGTTTGAGTAAATGTCAACAGAACCTCGAGTACGATACGGACCTGAAGCGTGCCCTACAAATGCACAACGGGCGATGAGAAATTCTCATCGCCCGTTACTTTTCCTTCTATGGTTTCAGGATTGCCCCTTCGTTCGCCTGCGTCACCAGCGCCGCATACCGCGCCATGACGCCGTGCGTATAATTCGGCGGCGGCGGTTGCCACGCGTCCAGACGTTTTTTGATCTCGTCGTCCGAGAGTTCGACCGCGAGTTTGCGATTGTCCACGTCAATCACAATCATGTCGCCTTCCTGCACCGCGGCGATGGGTCCGCCGACGAATGCTTCGGGCGCAACGTGCCCGATCATCAAGCCGCGCGTCGCGCCGCTGAACCGTCCGTCGGTGACCAGCGCCACTTCGCCGCCCAGCCCTTTGCCGACGATGGCGGCGGTCACGCCGAGCATTTCGCGCATCCCCGGTCCGCCGCGCGGTCCTTCATAGCGAATGACCACCGTGTCACCCGCGCCCACCTTGCCCGCGGTGACCGCGTCCATCGCATCTTCTTCGCGGTGAAAGACGCGGGCGGGTCCGCGATGATACGGGCGTTCGTGACCCGCGACCTTGACGACCGCGCCGTCGGGCGCGAGATTGCCCTTGAGAATGACCAGACCGCCCGTCGCTTTTAGCGGATTGCCCAGCTGGTGAATCACAACCTGCCCCGCCGTTTCGTGCGCCTTGTTGGCTTCTTGCGCATAGGTGCTGCCCGTGACGGTGAGCGTATCCCCGGTCACATAGCCGCCGTCGAGCAGGCGCTTGGCAATCACGGGAATACCACCTGCGCGGTCCACCTCGACGGCGGTGAATTGACCGCCCGGGACGAGGTCGGTATAGAGAGGGGTGCGGGTGCTGATGGGGTCGAAATCGTCAATCGTCAGCGGCACCTGCGCTTCGCGCGCGAGGGCGAGCAAATGCAAGACCGCGTTCGTCGAGCCGCCCGTCATGGCGACGCAAGCGATCGCATTGTCGAACGCCTGTCGCGTGAGAATGTCGCGCGGGCGTATCTCGCGTTTGAGCGTTTCCATCACCTGCGCGCCGATGCCGCGCGCCACCTCTTTTTTGCGCGGGTCCATCGCCGGCACGCTGTTGGCGCCCATCGGCGAAAGCCCGATGATTTCCATGACGGTCGCCATCGTGTTGGCGGTGTATTGTCCGCCACACGCGCCGGGACCGGGACAGACGACCTGCTCAAATTCGTGCAGGTCCTCGACTGACATTTTGCCTGCCGCGACTGCGCCGATGGCTTCGAAAATCGAACCCACCGCATAATCCTTGCCCCGCCAGTGACCGGGCATGATCGTGCCGCCATAAAAAACGACGCCGGGCAGATTCAGGCGCGCGAGCGCCATCCCCGCCGCGGGAATAGTCTTGTCGCAGCCGCACAGAACGACGAGCGCATCAAAATAATACGCGCGCGTCATGAGTTCAATCGAATCGGTGATGAGGTCGCGGCTGATGAGCGAGGTCTTCATCCCCTCCGTGCCCATCGTGATGCCGTCGTGCGCGGACACGGTGTTGAATTGAAAGGGCGTGCCGCCCGCCGCGCGGATGCCCTCTTTGACGGATTGGGCAAGGTCGGGGAGGTGATAGTTGCATGCCATTTCCGCATACGGCACGGCAACGCCAATGAGCGGTTTCTCCAGGTCTTGAGCGGTATAACCAACAGCATAAAAGTAGGAACGCGCGGCCGAGCGATTGACTCCGTCGAGGAGAATGCGCGAACGCGAACGGGTATCGGGATTCATGAAATTTGGGGCAAGACCTTTGAGGTTTCGGCAAACCTGCTCGCAGCGAACAGGTTCGAAAAAATCTCAAAGGTCTACCGGGTTATGGGTTGACAGTCACCTGACCGACAATCGTCGGGTTTTCACTCACATAATACGAATAACTTCCCGCCGCATCAAAGGCATGGACCCAGGTCGCGCCGGCGGGCAATTCGCCCGAGGTGAACATTTCGTTGGGCTGTCCGGGCAGACCGCTGACGATGGTATAGACCTGGTCCGAATTGTTGATCCACAAGATGGACTGACCCGCCGAGATCGTCGCGCTCGCCGGTTCCGCCGCGGTGGCGGCCAGGACAATCGAGCCGGACGGTTCGGGCGGAAGCCCCTGCGCCTGTCCATCGGCAGGCGGCGTTTGATTCGGCTGGGCGGGCGCGGTCGGTTGTGCCTGCTCGACCGGTCCCATTGGCGTCGCTTCTACCGCAGGAGCTTGACTCGCGGGCGGCGCGCTGGTGGGCGCGCAATTCTCCGGCAGTTCGCCCTTGCCCGCGCCGCCTTCGGTCAAAGCGACCGGTTTGAAAATGGGAATCACCAGCGTCGTGCCGGGGCGCAGGACTTTGCCCCACAAGTTGTTGGCATCACGGATGGCATTGATTGTGCTGCCATGATTCAGGGCGATGCGGAAAAGGTTGTCTCCCGGTTTGACAAGGTAGGTTGTCTCGCCACAAGGCGGTTGCGGGGGCGGCTTGGGCGGCTTGGGCTGGTGCCCGTCACACGGCACGGTGAGGGTCATGCCCGCAAAGATCAAGTTGGGATTGTAGAGTCCGTTGATCCGGGCGAGATACCACGGCGAAACTCCATAACGCATGCCAATCGAAAACAAAGTGTCGCCGTGTCGCACCACATAATGACAGCCGCCCCAATTGGCCGCGGCGGGCGCGTGTGTGATTTGCGGTTCGGTCGCGGCGGATGCGTTGGCGGCAGCCAGACCGAAGGCGGCAATGATTCCGAATGCGAGCGCCAACGACAACCCCACACGCCAGATTCGAGCGTTCATAGTTTCCTCCACATCGAGTCAAAGGTGAGCATAGTCCAGGATACGACGGTTCGGCGATTTGTCGAACTGATTTATGCTCCCTGCTTGACGACTATAGGTTTGTCCTCACAGCCCCGTACGACACATTTCTCATTTCGCGCCCCTTAGGGTTCGTAAAGGTATAACTTGCTTGCCGAAACGGAAACCAGTGTTAGTCCCTGCAACGCGAATCGGCGCGAATCGTTCGCCAAACTGCGGCTTGCACAAATCTCCACAAAATGCTTGGGACAAAATACAATTCGCGTAAATTCGTAATGATTCGCGAGGATTCGCGTTTTCCAGTCTCTGGCTCATTCAAGCACATTCGGGAAATTGTAAATTTACGCATCCTTAATGGACGAATACGGGTTTGCCCCCTTGCAGAGAGGACGCGTTGATCGCGTCCCACAATTTTGCCATCCTCAAACCGACCTGCGGCGGACAGGGGTTTTCCATTTTGCCCGCGCGGACATCGAGGAATTGTTCCCAGACGCCGAGTGATGCCGGGACCTGGACCGTACGCAGTTTGTACACAAAGCCGCGCGATTCGCTCAAACTGACCTGGAGCCGTTCGCCCCAGATGCCGGTGCGGATCAGCCCGCGCGAGCCAATGACCAACACTTCGGACGCGCACGTCGGATACGAGTCGCCGCTCGCATGCATTGTAACGTACACGCCCGATTTTGTTCGCGCCATCACCGCGCCAAGGATATCCACGGGCGCGCCGCGATTGTCCAGCCAGGCGGCGACCTCGGCAAAATCCTCACCCAACAGGTCGCATGTGGTGTTCAGGAGATGCGCGCCCGTATCAAACAAAAAGCCGCCGCCCGCCAGTTTGGGCGCTTGCCGCCATGTGTTGTGCGTAATGTCCTTCCAGTTTTGCCATACGACGCCGTTCAAACCCTGGATCACCCCCAAATCCCCGCGCTGCAGCATCTCTTTGGCGAGGCGGATCTGGGGCGAAAGCGAGCCGGGGAACGCGACGACGAGCAAGCGCCCGGTCGTTCGAGTGCTTTTGATGAGGCGGCGCGCCTCGCGGGCGTTTATCACCATCGGCTTTTCGAGCAACACATCCAAGCCGCTTTCGAGACAAGCCATTGCCTGTTTCAGGTGAAAAGCATGGGGCGTGACGATGAGCGCGGCATCAAGCTCGCCCTGAAATTCCTTGAGCAATGTTTCGAGGTCGGGACCGGCCGCGGGAACGGGTAATCCGACTCGATCAAAAAGTTCGGCAGAGGCGGCGAGTTGCTGCGCTGAGGGTTCACATATCGCGACGATTTCGGTCGTGTCCTGCTGTTGGAGCATCATCTTGATATGATAACGCGCCATGCCGCCTGCGCCGATGATAATTGTGCGAACTCGTTTCACAGTGTTCGAGGGATGCTGGAACGACAGGCAAGCCAAGCAGATCGGTTGCCCGCGCTTGTGTCCCTACGCGATTCCTCCGTTAGATTTTTCCTGCAAGCAATAATCCTCTCTCGATCTGTCATTCCCCGGGAGGCGATCCTGCGGCCATGTATGCCTGCCGGAATTGCCAACCGCTCAATCTCTTTGACGCCCGACCGTATTATTCGTGTCCAAGAATCGGATGCGGCACATATGGTTCTTGGAGATATTTCATTTCTTCATCCGACAGCTTGATCTCTATCGCAGCCAGCGCATCCTCCAGCTGGTACATTTTGGTCGCGCCGATGATGGGCGCATCCACACCGGGCTTGTTCAAAATCCACGCCAGAGCGACCTGCGCGGGTTTGTGCCCCATGCGCGCGCCAAGTTCGACGACGCGGTCAACCACGTTGAAATCGGCGTCTTGATAATACATATCAAGCGCAAACGGGTCGGTGGTGGCGCGGACCGTTTCGCCGCCCTTGTCACGGGTGCGATTGCCCGCGAGAAAGCCGCGCGCGAGCGGCGACCACGGAATCAGCCCGACACCCTGGTCGCGGCAAAGGGGAATCATTTCGCGTTCTTCTTCTCTATAAACGAGATTGTAATGATTTTGCATCGAGACGAATTTCGTCCAGCCGTTCTGCTCGGCGACGGTCTGGGCTTTGGCAAACTGCCACGCATACATGGATGATGCGCCAATGTAACGCGCTTTGCCGGATTTTACAACCTCATGCAGCGCCTCCATCGTCTCTTGAATCGGCGTCGTATAGTCCCAGCGATGGATTTGATACAAGTCCACATAATCGGTCCCGAGCCGTTTGAGCGAGCGGTCAATCGAAGCGAAAATGTGCTTGCGCGCAAGTCCGAAATCATTCGGGTCACTGCTCATCCGCTGGTACACTTTGGTGGCGAGCACCACCTCGTCACGTTTGGCAAAGTCCCTGAGCGCGCGCCCCGTCACCTCTTCGCTCACGCCTCTGGAATAGATATCGGCAGTATCAAAGAAATTGATGCCCATTTCAAGGGCGCGTCGGACAAAGGGGCGGCTTGCCTCTTCGCCCAACACCCACTCACGCCATTTGGGGTCGCCATACGACATCATCCCGAGACAGAGACGCGAGACTTTTAACCCGGTGCGCCCTAAATTGATATAGTCCATGCAGCGGCTCCTTGGAATCTGGTCGAACAATTCTTGCGCTATTATAACGTGATACGGCAAATTTTGGAGTATGGGGTAATGAGTTTTCAAAAGATGAAAAATTGAAACCAAAGTTGGAAATTTTTTTGACCAAATTACGACCTGCACTCTGTATGCTCATAATCGAGACAGCAAAACTGATCTCATCTCCTGGAAAAAGCCCGCCGGTCTGAAGAATGTTCCTCTGCAAGAGGAGGATAACCTGAGAGGTTCAGGCATTCGACACTCGTGAACGTGATCCACGAAAATGTCCGGCGGGCTTGCAGTTTCCTATATACAATCCCCTCCGTCACAACCGATTTATTGTGACGGAGGGGATTCAATTTTTGGGTGATGAGCTCATTCCGACAAGCTGCTAGGCGAGATTGTGCTTTTTGAGGACGTCTCCGTACACGGCATTGCCCGCTTTGATGACGTCGAGTAATGCTTTGAGTTTGAGTGGGTTGCCCTTGAACTTGATCGTCCCATCAGTGACCGCTTTCGTTGCAGAGATCTGGTGGCTGAGCAGTCGGTCGAGATTGTCTCCTGTCAACTCCAGGTCAATATCGGGGCGTCCGGTGAACGCGCCATAGGTTATTTTTGGCGGGCGCATCTTGCCGTCCACGGTGATTTCGGCCGTGGGGCTGTTGACCTTGAAGCGGACGGTGAGCCGCGCCTTTATCATTTCATCGAACGCTTTGGGATTTTTTTCCGCGACCTGCGCAAACATGTCGCGCATGACGCCATACAATGCGTCGGCATCTGCAAATTTTGCCATGATAACCTCGTGTACTTGTTTTAGGCGTATGCCAATTTGCCGCGCGGTTCGGGAATGGGACGCCCCAGCTCGCGCGCGGTTTCAATCCACTCGTTAATGATTACCTGCGCATTCGCAAGCGCCTCTTGATAGGTTGCGCCATCTGCCATGCACCCGGCGAGTTCCGGGACCTCGGCGATAAATGCATTGTCCTCGATGCTCCAGTAAATAATCACTTCATACTTGATCATCATCTGTACCTCCCAGTCTATACTTGAGGATTATTCCGCGGACCTGTTTTACCTGATATGGCTTGGATTGCGAACCCTTCGGCTGGAGATTCAAAATCTCTTCAACCCCTCTTTAGTAAAGATATGATGGCTTGCGCGAATTCGTTCCTCAAAACCCAAGCGCGCCAGAAGCTTGCGCAATTCAGCGAAAGGAATATTTGCATCGGCTGTGCCGCGTAGGATTTTTCCCGGGTCTTGTCGCGGTGTGCCATTTTAGCCCTTGAAAATGGATTTTCGTGTTCGTAAACGGTCGTTGATCATTTCCTGCACCGTGTCGCGAACCCGGTCGGTGAGCTGTGAGACAAGCATCAGGTTGTTTTCCGAGCCTTCCGGATACTGGTCGGTGGGAATCGGTTCGCCGATATCAATATACCATTTCGTGGGCAGTGGGATCAGACCCAGCGGTCCCAGCCAGGGAAATGTCGGTGAAATCGGAAAATACGGAAACCCGATGAGTTTGGCGAGCGTGGCGGACTTGTGGAGCGAGATATACGTCTCTTCGGCGCCAACGACCGCAACCGGAATCAGCGGCGCGCGCGATTTGAGAGCGACTTTGACAAAACCGCCGCGCCCGAACCGCGCCAGATGATAGCGGTCCTTGTAAAGCTTGCCGGCACCTTTGTAACCCTCGGGAAAAACGGCGACGAGATGCTCCTGTTCCAGCAGACGCAACGCGTTTTCGTCGTTCGCCATCACCTGCCCCACTTTGACGAGCAGGTCCGAGACAAAAGGCAGGGTGGGGAACCAGCTGGCATAGAGCGCGCGGGTAAAGCGCGCGGCGGCATGTTGCTGCAAAATGCCCAGGAGCAGCATGGCGCCGTCAAACGGGAGCTGCCCCGAATGGTTCGAAACCAGCAGGGCGCGCCCATCCTCCGGGATATTTTCGACCCCGTTGAGGGTGACCCGCCAGTATTTGTGATACAAGAAATCAAAGAGTGGAATGACCGCGTCAATAAACTCCTGGTCCATGCCCCATTCGTCGGTCTCGTACTCGCCGCGCAAACGTCGCTTGACGACATCCGCCTGATATTCACCCGTAAATTTCAACATGGTCCACATGCCGCGGAGCGTGTCCAGATCAATCATCTCGCCGGGCAAGAGTTTTTGAAAGCGCGCGACAAGACCAGTCCCGCCAGAGCCCTCCAGCGCAGACTCGATATTGTCGCCGATGGCATCATGCATCCCGGCAGGCACGGCAAGCTGGGTCTTGTAGGCGGGGGAGAGACGCATCAGGCGTTTTATCACCAGCTCTACCTGGTGGACCAGTTCCTGACCCAACTGCCTGCTGCGCCGCTGCAGACTCGGGTCAGCCAGCAGTTCCTCTTGCACATCGGGGAGTTCGAAAAGTTCCGGGTCAAAAGCGATCCGTTCTCTCGCGCGCGGGCGCGCCGCGCGGGTTGATTTGCCGCGCGCAGATTTTTTCCCGGTCGTCTTTTTGGCAACCCTTTTTTGGGCGCCGCTGCTGCCGGAAGAAGCGCGTCGTTTCTTTTTGGGCGCAGAGCCGTTGCCCCCGGAACGATCGAGCGCTTGCGCGCCTTGATCGCCATCGGGGGGATTCGAGCTCAAGGGATTCTCCATGTCCTGCATACTCGCCTCCAACTCGCCATCGAGTTTGTCTTGGCTTGCCATACGATCAACTCCTAAGCCCGCCGCGCGCGGGCGCGTTTGCGACGTTGGATCGTATCGCGCAAACGGTCCTCGTCAAGAGCTTGGGCATTTTTCTTGCCAAATAGCTTGCGGATCCGCTGCTGCGAGGCAAGTTCACGCACGGTCTCTTCGGGGGTGTATTGTGGGGTGAACTGCAGTTCCTCGCGCATTTTTTGCATGTCACCCAGACACGGGTAGCGCAAATAATCCAGCGGCATGGGCGCCAGACGGGGACCGCCGAGCGAAACGCTCCAGTAGGCAAGCGGATGCAAGACGGGGAGCGGGATTTTGCCCGCGAGACCCAGCGTCTTCCAGAGCGGCATGCCCTTTTCAGGCGCCACGTTGTACGCGCCGGGATACTCGCCGTTGACGGCATGCACCAGCGCGCTCAGGACATCTTCAGAATGGATGATTTGGAGCATCGGATCAAAGCCGAGCAGGGTGACGGCTTCTTCTTCGCGCAAAAAGCGCGTCATGGGGGAATCCACCTGAGGACCGACGACATGCCCGAAACGGAGGCCCGTCAGGGTCGCGCCCGGATTCTGCTCGCGAAACTCCTGGGCGTATTTTTCACATTCGATCCAGTCGCGAATATAGCCGTATTTTTTGGGTCCATTGAGCGGATGGTCCTCGCGCAAAAACATGGGGTTGTCGGGACGCGCGCCGTAAACCATAAGACTGCTCTTGAGGACGATATGCTTGATCTCGGCTTGGGCGCATGCGCCCAACAGTTTCGAGACACCCATGACGTTTTGTTCAAAAACATTTTCCGTGGGCGCAGTAGATTCGCGGAATTGAAGGTGCAGCACCGTCTCAATTGCTTCTTCTCGCAAGAGTTCGACAAGGAGGGGGTTGCGCACGTCCGCCTGGATAAAATCGAGACCGACCACATTGGTCTCGGGCACCTGGCTGTCAATCCCGATCACGCGCACATTTTCCTGCTCCAAAAGGCGCGCGGCGGCGCGATTGCCCCAAAAACCGGCGACCCCGGTGACCAGAATGATGCGTTCGTCTGCCATAGACTTGCCTCGCGATAAAGATTTATTTGGAGATGAGTTTCCCGTAGCCCTTTTCTTTCAACAGCTCGGGATAGCGTTTGTAGAGGGGCTCGACGGCGGGCAAGAGACCCAGGACTTTGAGTTGATTGCCCTTGAGAATGATCTTTTTTTGCGCGAGCGCCTGGACGAGATTGACTTTGCCCTGCCAAAACATGTGTGCGGTATCCGCCGCCATCGTCATTTCAATGTCCGGCTTGAGGTCGGTCGGACCGTTGATCACGTCCACATACGCGCCGGGCTGGGTGGGCTTGGCTTTGGCGTTGACGGTGGTCACGGCTTCGGGATCGGTGTATTTGAATTGAATAATAACCCCTGATTTGGCGATTTTCGGTCCCACCACGGGGTCGGACTTGGCGCGCTGCATCAGTTCGCCAACGGTATCATAGAATTGTTGAGAGTTTTCAAAGACCGACATGGGAAATTCCTTTCTGGATGCTGGGGCTGATTCCTATTGTAGCACAGGCGCTTGCGGATGGTCAGGCGCGGGGGCGCCCGTCCGCCGTCACCGTCCAGCCCTTGACTTTTATGACGCAGTGCGTTATAATTGTCTTGCTTATGACGCAGTGCGTCATATTCATTCGACTTTACCGGGAGGCACATTCTATGGCTACGAAAAAACTGGAACTGCGCGAGCCGAATCGCGTGTTTGCATTCACACGCAAGGTGGCGCTCGCCTATGTCGGCGCCTTTGGCGTCGTCGGCGACGAACTGGGCAAATTGTTCGAGCAGTTTGTTCACCGCGGCGAGAAAATGCAGCATGATATGGGAAAACTCGTCAAGCGCAACGACAAACAGGTCCGTCACCTGACGCAGCAGCTCAAAAAAGAGCAAAAGATCGCGACCGCCAAAGCCAACAAAGCAGTCAAAAAAGCGGTCAAACGGGTAGAGCACGCGATCGCCTAAGTCAAGGTCGCATGAGGTGCGTGTTGCCAGAGGCGTGACACCCCTCAGATCAAGAGGAGAGGATGCGCGGCGCGCAATGTTTGCGGCGCATTTCTCCTCTTTTTTTTTCTCCCAAGAGGGTTTATACTGGCTATGACGCATTGTGTCATAAACGCACCGTGTCATAATCGCACCGTGTCATGAACGCACAATACCTCGAACAGATTGTGACAAAGGAAGCGCACCCGGTCGCGCGCGGGGTCTTTTATGCCTATCATTAAACGCTACAACAATCGCAAGTTGTACGACACACACGCCAAACGCTATGTGACTCTGGTGGACCTGGCGCATATGATTCGTCGCGGCGACGACATTACCGTTCTCGACCACACAAGCGGCGAGGACATTACCTCCCAGGTGCAGGCACAGATCATTTTCGAACAAGAGCGTCAAGCCGGCAGCGGGCTGCCCAACACCGTCCTGACCAATATCATCCAAGCCAGCAATCAGACCCTCAAGCAGTTGCGCACCACCCTGCTGCCGCTGGACCCGACGGCGCGCATGGACTCGGAAATTGAGCGGCGCATGATGCTGTTGATAGAACGCGGCGAGGTGAGCCAAAAACAAGGGACACGCATTCTGGAAAAACTCTTGGCGGTCCGCGCCGAGCCCCGTTCGCCGAACGAGCTGCGGATCGAGCGCGCGCTGGAAAAACGCGGCACCCCCTCCCGCAGTCAGGTCCAGGAGTTGGCGCACCAGGTCGCCCGACTGACGCGCGAGCTCGAAGATCTGAACTCTAAACCGCCGAAAAAGAAGCGCGCGTCAAACAAGATCAGCTAAATCTCTGCGACGCCGGTCTGAGACGGTTCAGTGACTGGGTCGGGCGCCTCCCCGACTGCCGCGCGAATCGCGGGCAGCATCGCTTCGGTCGCCTGTTCCCCCAACGCGATCATTTCCATAGCGCGACTGAACCGCGTATACGTTCGGTTATCGAGCGCGGGCGCGATCAACACATCCGCGCTCTCCACCCCACCGCCGGACTCGCGAATCAGAATTTCCAGTGCGGTGCTGGCAAGCCCCAGCACACCCAGATTTTTCCGCACATATGGTTTGAGCAAATCCACCCCAATGACAATCTCTGCGCCCAGTTCGCGCGCCGCGGCGGTGGGCAGGTTGCACGAGATGCCGCCGTCCACCAGCCAGTAATTGCCATATTCGAACGGCACCACCAAGCCGGGGATCGAACAGCTGGCGCGCACGAGCGGCGCGACCCGTCCGACCGTAAAGGTTACAGGGGAACCCGTCAACAAATCGGTCGCGCCCACTGCAAATGGTTTCGGCAAATCATTGAACCAGACATCGCCAATCCATTTGATCAAATATTTTTCCAGTTTGGCAAAAGAGAGCAAACCGTGCCAGGGAAATGTGAGCGACGCGATGCGATGCCATCTGAAATCCTTGAGCGCGTTCACCATTTCCGACATGGGCACACCGGCGCAATACAGCGCGCCGGCGACCGACCCGGCGCTGACGCCTGCGACCACATCAATCGGTATGTGTTCGCGTTCGAGGACGCGCAAAACGCCGAGATGCGCCGCCCCGCGCGCCGCACCCCCACTCAGAGCCAATCCTATCCGTTTGCGAGCCATCCCGGCTTGTTTAGTTTGCATCTGAAAAGCCCTAAAATCCAGCTCCTCTTGGTGAGTATCCGCCTACAAGAGCCGGATTCGCGGTTGTCCAGAACCCTTTTCGGATGCAAATGATCTACCTTGAGTCGTCCCGTCGCGCGCTAAATGGCTAAAAATCAATATGCCGTCCGTCAAACGCATATTCGAACAGTTTTTCGAGTTCGGGTGTCTCGGGCACGCGCATATTCATCACCAACTGGGTATCCATGTTGGCGTTTGCCACCAACTGCGCAAGCGCCGCGGTGAACCGGTCATGCGTGACGCCAGCTTGCTGCATGTTGGTTGGCATGTCAAGGGCGCGTTCGAGTTCGCGCACACGGTCCGCCACGGCAAACGCTGCTTTGGTTTCGGACGCCGCGTTCAATTTCATGCGTTCGGCAATGTCGGCATAGCGCGTGCCGCCGCCGTTGGCAGTATATTCAATCGTATAGGGCAGGAACAAGCTGACGGCGCGTCCATGCGCCATTTTGAAAAGCGCGCCAAAGGCATGACCCATCGCATGCGCCAACGCGGTCTGTGAGTTTCCGAAGCCCAAACCGCCCATCGCCGCCGCATTGTGCATATGTGTCCGGGCCTCGATGTCCGAACCATCCGCATAGGCGCGCGGAAGATATTCGAGCACGAGCTCTAGCGCGCGCAGACACATGGCGTCCGAAAAATCGTTGTGCATGCGACTTGTGTAACCCTCAATCGCATGTCCCAGCACATCCATCCCCGTATCGGCGGTTGTGACGGGCGGCAGCTTGATGACGAGCGCCGGGTCCACAATTGCAATATTGGGCACGATTTCGTACGAGCCCAGTGAGAGTTTGCGGTGCTCGTCCGTGTCGGTGAGCACAGTGGCAAGCGTTGCCTCTGAACCTGTGCCCGAGGTGGTGGGAATGGCAATCAGTTTTGCTTTTGACCCCACTCCATAGTGCTCCATCGGATTGATGCACACGATATCCGCATCAGGTTTCTCGTACAAGAGCCATGTCGCCTTGGCAGCATCCATGCACGAACCGCCGCCCAGTCCAATGATCCAATCGGGCTGCGCCTCCGTCATCGCCGCGGCCGCCAGCCGGATGGTCTGGAGCGAAGGTTCCGGCTCGACCCCATCAAACACCGCATACGGCGCGTTCAGGCGGCGGGTGATGGCATCAACCAGACCGAGCCGGACCATGTTGGCGTCGGTGACAATAAAGAATTGACGCGCCCGGACGCTGTCGAGATAGTCGAGCGCGTCCTCACCAAATACGATAAAAGGGCTTTTGAACTGCCACATAGAAATTCAGTTTCCCGCAACTTGAAAAAAGGGAACGGCATGAATATACCGCTCCCCCTGTTCACTTGTTGCCCATTTCGGTTTTGAGTTCTTCAATCCGCTTTGACAACTGCGCGACCTGCTTGGTGAGGTCTTCGATATCGGCTTTGGAAGGGACGTTCAGTTTTTCCATCATGCCTTCCATCTCTTTTTCTGCTTTGGTCTGTCCGCTCCGGCGGCGCTTGTTGAATTCTTTTTGAGCATCGCCAATGAGCTTGCGCGCGTCCTTTTCCGTGAGTTCGCCGCGCTCGACCATGCGATTGATCAGTCCGGTGACTTCATCCTGCGCGACGCCGACCGCGCCGACGCTGGCGAGAATGACCTTGCGGAAAGTGGCGACAAAGCCGCCTTCCTTGCCCTCTTTTTTTGACATGGACTACCTCCTGAATAATTGACGCAGTGCGTCATAGCTGCTCCTATTATACACGGGATTTCCGCTAAAGAAAAGGACATGACGCAGTGCGTCATGTTCGGGTCGCGTCCTGTTTTTGGCTGTGCATAGGGTGCGCTCGTCCTAGCGTGCCGCGCGGGGAACGAAACGGCGTTCGTTCCTTACCGTCTAAAAGCATGATGCACATCTTGGCGCATGGGGACGATGGAAATTTTGCGCGAGGACATGTACAATGACGGCGCAATCCTGTTGTTGCAAGGAGGTCACCGGTGAAAGTGTTATTGGTCGGCGTCGGCGGCGTGGGCGAGGCGATGGCTGCCATCGCCAAACCTCGCGCGTGGATGCAAAAGATGGTGTTGGCAGATTACAATCTCGCCCGCGCCCGCCAAGTCAGCAAACAATTGGGTGGGTCCGGACGATTCCCCGCCGAGCAGATTGACGCGAGCGACCGCGCGGCAATTGTGCGGCTGGCGCGCAAACATGACGCGGACTTGATCATGAACGCGGTGGACCCCATTTTCAACGAGACGCTTTTTGATGCGGCATTCGAGGCGGGGACGCTCTATATGGACATGGCAATGACACTGTCCAGACCTCACCCCACGCAGCCACATTCAAAAACGGGCATCAAATTGGGTGATTACCAGTTTGAGCGGTCCGGGGCGTGGGCGAAAAAAGGCAAATTAGCGGTGGTGGGCATGGGGGTCGAGCCGGGTTTGTCGGATGTTTTTGCGCGGTACGCCGCCGACCACCTTTTCGACGAGATTGATGAAATCGGGGTGCGCGACGGCGCGAACCTTGTCGTGCGCGGGTATGCGTTTGCGCCCACCTTTTCAATCTGGACGACGATTGAAGAATGTTTGAATCCGCCGGTGATCTGGGAGGAGGGGCGGGGATGGTACACCACGCCGCCTTTCTCGGAACCGGAGGTCTTTGATTTTCCAAAAGGCATCGGGCTCGTCGAGTGTGTAAACGTCGAGCACGAAGAGGTGCTTTTGGCGCCGCGCTATCTCAAATGCAAGCGCGTGACGTTCAAATACGGTCTGGGCGACGAATTCATCAGCTATCTAAAAATGCTGCGTACGCTGGGGCTGGACAACAAGGACAAGATTCGCGTCAAGGGGGTCGAGGTCGCGCCGCGCGACGTGGTCGCCGCCTGCCTGCCCAATCCTGCGACGCTGGGCAATCAAATGTCAGGCAAGACCTGTGCGGGGACGTATGTGACGGGAATCAAAGACGGCAAGCCGCGCGCGGTCTATTTGTATCAAGTGGCGGACAACAAAGCGTGCATGCGTAGAATCGGTTCGCAAGCGGTCGTGGCGCAGACGGCATTCAATCCCATCATTGCGATGGAATTGCTGGACGCGGGGATTTGGCAAGGTCAAGGAGTGCAAGGTCCGGAGGCGTTTGATGCCGTGCCGTTCATGAAAAAAATGCGCGGTTACGGCTTTCCGTATGGGATTGAGGAAAGAATGCCGCCACCCGCGTTGTGATGAATCGAGACGCAAAATTTTGCGTCTCTATTCGGTTGACGTCAACTTGAAAATCGTGCCATCGCGATGCCCCGCAACATACAGTTCGCCGTGGCTGTCCTCGCCAAAGGAACTGATGGTGTCGTCAAAGGTCGTGACCAGCCGCGTGTGCCATGCGCCGTCGGCGTCGCGCGCTGTCGCCCAGACATTGCCCGAGCAATAATCGGCAAAAATGTATTGTCCGACGAGCCACGGATAATTCTGCCCGCGGTACATATAGCCGCCGGTGACAGAACACCCCAGATCGTGCGAATAGGTTGCGATGGGCGCAATCAGGTCAGGATTACTGCAGTCGAGATTCGGGTCGAAACATTCATCTCCCTCCATGATACGCCAGCCATAATTTCCGCCTCCCTCTCCGGCGGGCTGAAAACTAATTTCCTCGACACTGTTTTGTCCCACATCGCCGACAAACAGGTCGCCAGTTTCTCGATCAAACGAGAACCGCCAGAGGTTGCGCCATCCAAACGTCCAGATTTCGGGGCGCGCGCCGGGGGTATTGACAAATGGATTGTCGGAGGGCACGGTAAAAGTGTCGGCATTGACATCAATGCGAAGAATCTTGCCGAGCAGGGTATCAAGCGCCTGTCCGTTGCCGATGGCGCCGTGACGGTCGCCCGCGCCGCCGCCGTCGCCCGTCCCGACATACAAATAGCCGTCCGGTCCGAACGAGAGCATTCCGCCATTGTGGTTGCTCTCGGCGCCGGGAATTGTCAGAATGACTTGACCGCTGTTCGCCTCTGCGACATTGGGGTCGTCCGAGACGCGGTATCGCGCGATAATGTTGTCGCCGTTGGCAGCCGCCGAGTAATTGATAAAGAACAAGCCGTTGTTTTTGTAATCGGGGTGAAACGCCAGCCCGAGCAACCCCTGTTCGTTGCCCGCCGTCGTGATCAGATCGGCGACATCGAGGAATGGCGTGGGATTCACCTTGCCGTTTTCAAGAATGAGGATACGTCCCGGCTGCTCCACCAGAAACAAGCGCCCCGAATCATCCCCGGCATCGGCGACAAAAACCGGACGATTCAGCCCGGTGGCAATCGGATCGAGACCCAGCGTAAAGGTGTTGTTTGTCGGCATATCGGTCGGCGAGACCGCAGGCGGGGCAGTCGTCGGCAGCGTCATCGTGGGGCTCACCAGAGTCGGCAGCGCTGCTGTGGGCTGAAGCGTCGGTTTGGCGTCAAGAGCCGCACACGCGACGATGAAAAGACTCGAAACGATCAATAAACCAGTGACAAAGGTCAGATAGAGCAATCGCTGCATGAAAAGACTCCGTGAGTGTGAGGCGTTACTATTGATACGAGCAAACAGCCCTCATTTTGCGGGACAAAGAGGCGTTGGTGCATGAATCAAAAATCAGACGCACAGCAATCCCTTGGTGGGGGATTGGCTCAGGCGACTTTGTAACTCTGTGGCATCCCGGCGTGCGTCATCTTGTTTAGAGCGACACAGCGAATC
>JADZCJ010000020.1 GCA_020851635.1 Anaerolineae bacterium | reverse complement strand
GGACTTTATCCATTTGAGCGAATAGGAAAGGCAGAGTAAGCTACAGCAAAAAATCTCCGCCAAGAGATACTGCTATGCTTAAACTGCCTGATCCCTATTCTACTCTGCTTTCGCATTTTCGTTCGCACTTTTCCAATCGCATCTGGAAACTGGCGTTGGTCTTACTCCTCGGCGCCATCCTTGCGCCCAACAAACGCACGGTCACGGCGTGCCTGCGAATGGTTGGCTTACACCACGAGAAACGCTTCTTGAAATATCACCGCGTGCTCAGTCGTGCGGTGTGGTCGAGTCTCGCGGTGAGCCAAACGTTGCTCGTTTTGCTGGTCATGACGTTCGCCGCATCGGGTACGCTGATCTTCGGTGTGGACGACACGATTGAGCGCCGTTGGGGTCTCAAAATTCGCGCGCGCGGGATTTATCGTGACCCAGTGCGGTCGAGCCATAGTCATTTTGTCAAAGCGAGTGGCTTGCGCTGGTTATGCACCATGTTGCTCGTGCCCATTCCGTGGGCGCAACGGGTGTGGGCGCTACCCTTCTTGACCGTACTGGCACCGTCTGAGCGCTACTACGAGAACAGCGTGCGTGCCGCCAAGAAACTGACGGATTGGGTTTGGCAAGTGTTATTACAGGTGCGCCGTTGGTTGCCCAAACGACGCATTGTGGTCGTCGCCGACAGCAGTTTTGCCATTATTTCTTTGCTGGCGCGCGTGCAACGCTTGAAAAGTCCAATTACGATGGTCGTGCGCTTTCGCCTGGATGCCGCCCTCTATGAAGAGGCACCGCCGCGTAAACCCAAACAGAAAGGGCGCTCCCGCAAGAAAGGCAAACGCTTACCGACACTGGAACAACGGCTCAAGAACAAAAAGACCAAATGGCAACGCCTGCTGATTCCGAATTGGTATGGCGAAGGCAAGCGCGACATTGAAATTTGCTCCGACATCGCAGTCTGGTATCACAGTGGTCAGCCGACCGTCTTGCTCCGTTGGGTTTTGATCCGTGACCCCAGAGGCAAGTTCAAGTCCCAAGCGCTCTTGTGCACCGATCCCAGCGTCACTCCAGAACAAATTGTGCAATGGTTTATCCTGCGCTGGCAATTGGAGGTGACACTGGAAGAAGTGCGTGCGCATTTGGGTGTCGAGACCCAACGCCAATGGTCAGACCAAGCCATTGCGCGCACGACGCCTGCACTCTTGGGTTTGTTTTCGCTCGTCACCTTGCTGGCGCATCACAGTGTGCAACGGGGCAAGTTACCCGTACGTCAAGCCGCTTGGTACACCAAGTCAGCGCCCACCTTTGCGGATGCGTTAGCCGTCGTGCGAAAAACCCTTTGGGAGCAGTTGCTTTTTTCAATGTGCAAGCGCACACGCGATGTGCAAAAAATATCGGAACGCCAAATTAACCGCCTGACTTCAGCCCTGTCCTACACGCACGGCTGATTCAGATTGGATAAAGTCCAGCTCAGGCTTTGCGCTTGAACGTAGAGGCATCCTTGCTCTTCTCGAATTTCATCAATCTGGAAGCCCGGTAATGTGAATGTCCAAGGACGGGATGACATCCCGCCATTTTAGTCATTAGCACGAAAGCTGCGGGAGAATCAGCTATTGGGGTTAGGTACAGTACGAGAAAGATTTCAGGCAAGATACGAATGCGTAAGATGCGCTTTATAGTCTCCGGCAATATGAACAAGCTATCTTTTACAACCCGATAATTTTTTGAAAATCATCTAGTCCAACAATCTGCGTACCGTAAAAATATTTTATTTTGCGGAGATGCGGGTCTTCGCTAACGAGATAATCGGCGTGCGTTTCGAGTGAACATGCCAAAAAGATATTATCCGTTGCATCCTGTTCGACGCGCGACACCTCGTCCAAATCATCTGCTAACAAGGCAACGTCAAGCAGCTCATTCAGAAAACTCTTAATTGAAGATTCCGTCAGACGATTTTTGTCTTTGATGCGAGGATAATTCAAGACGCGCTCAAGCTCGAGTGCAATCTCTTGTGAAAACACGAGACGAAATTTTCCGTTTTGAATCGCTTGCAAGTCTTGAAATCGCCGGTGTCTTTTTCAGTGCGAGACGTACGAGTTCATTTGTGTCAAAGACTGCAATCAGCTTTGATTGATTCATGCACGCGCTTATTCTTTAGGATGTGACCGTACGTAACGAATCGCTTCTTCAATATCCGTTTCCAACTCATCTTCGGGAATATCAGGCAGGTTGGCGCGAAACTTGGCGATGTGTTCAAATGTCTCATTCCACTTGGGACTCTTTTGCTGTTCATCCATCTCTGCAAAAATCCGCGCGCGAACGCTCCCGCGTCGCAGCGCATCTTGGAAAATCTCACTAGCGATTTGTTCGCGCGCGACATGACGCTGTTTGGCGAGATTTTCCAATTCACGGATCTGTTTATCGCTGACCAGAACTACAATTTCTTGCATTGCCATATTTACCTCCCAAATCAAAATGACTGTAACAAAATTATTGTCACAGTCATTTTATCATAGAAGGTTTCCTACACAACGACCTTCTCCTTTTTCCTTTTTCCATCATTCCGCGTCTGCGGCGCTTCTTGCAAAAACACCAATTTGCCATCCTCGACATCCACAACCACATGGTCACCGTCACGGATGCGACCGTTCAGCACATCCAGCGCCAGCGGGTCAAGCACGCGTCGTTGAATCGTCCGTTTCAAGGGCCGCGCCCCATATTTCGGGTCATAGCCCTCATTCACCAGGAATTCTTTGGCTCGGTCCGCCAGCTCGATGGTGATGTGGCGATCTTCCAGCCGTTTAGCCACCTGCTTGAGCAGGATTTCCACGATCTTTTTCAGGTCCTCCATGGACAACGAATGAAACACGACAATGTCGTCCACGCGGTTCAAGAATTCGGGACGGAAATGTTTTCGCATTTCTTCGATCACACGATTCTTGACATTCTCCCACTCATTGTCCGAGATGTCGCGGCCCGCATACATCCCCAAAAATTCGCTGCCGATGTTTGACGTCATGATCACGACGACGTTTTTGAAATCAACCACACGCCCCTGCCCGTCTGTCAAACGTCCGTCGTCCAGAATCTGCAGCATAACGTTAAACACATCGGGCGCCGCTTTTTCGATTTCGTCAAACAACACGACCGAATACGGTTTGCGCCGCACGGCTTCGGTCAGCTGTCCACCTTCGTCATACCCGATATATCCCGGGGGCGCGCCAATCAAGCGCGCGACCGTGTGTTTTTCCTGATACTCGCTCATGTCAATCCGGATCATGGCATGTTCGTCGTCAAACAAGAACTCTGCCAGCGCGCGCGCCAGTTCCGTTTTACCCACGCCTGTGGGCCCCAAAAAGATGAACGAACCGATGGGGCGATTCGGATCTTTTAGTCCCGCCCGCGCCCGGCGCACTGCATTCGCCACCACAATTACAGCTTCTTCCTGCCCGACCACCCGTTCGTGGAGACGCGATTCCATCTGGATCAACTTTTGCACTTCGCCTTCCATCAGGCGCGAAACGGGAATCCCCGTCCATTTCGCCACGACTTCGGCAATGTCCTCCTCGGTCACCTCTTTTTTCATCAAGGCGCCCGATTTCTGCAGCTCGGACAGCTTGGCGTCGCTCTCGGCGATCTTTTTATCAATCTCGACCAGTTTGCCGTATTGTATCTCTGCCGCTTTTTGATAGTCCGCTTTGCGGTTCGCTTCTTCGAGCTCGATTTGCAGCCGGTCTTTGTCGTTCTTTAGCTTTTGCGATTCATCCACCAACTCTTTTTCTTGCTTCCACTTGGCAGTGATCCCTGCCGAACTCTCTTTCAGGTTCGCCAGTTCCTTTTCCAGGTTCTCTAAACGGTCTCTGGACGCCGCATCTCTTTCTTTTTGCAAGGCGACACGCTCGATTTCCAACTGTGCGATGCGTCGCTGGATTTCGTCCAGTTCGACCGGCATCGAGTCCAGTTCCAGCCGCAAGCGCGACCCGGCTTCATCCACAAGGTCAATTGCCTTGTCAGGCAAAAAGCGGTCGCTGATATAGCGGTGGCTCAAGACCGCGGCGGCAACGAGCGCGCTGTCGCGCAAGTCCACTCCGTGATGCTGCTCGTAGCGCTCGCGCAGACCGCGCAAAATGCTGATGGTATCTTCAACGCTCGGCTCCTCCACCAGGACCGGCTGAAAGCGCCGCTCCAGCGCCGCGTCCTTTTCAATATACTTGCGATACTCGTTCAACGTCGTCGCGCCGATCGCATGCAGTTCCCCGCGCGCCAGCATCGGTTTGATCATGTTGCCCGCATCCATCGAACCTTCCGCTGCGCCCGCGCCCACGATCGTGTGAATCTCGTCAATAAATACAATGATCTGACCTTCCGCGCTCGTGACTTCTTTGAGCACGGCTTTCAAACGCTCCTCGAATTCGCCTCGATATTTCGCGCCCGCCACCATTGCAGCAAAATCCAGGGCAATGACCTTTTTATCCTTGAGCGGTTCGGGCACATCTCCGCGCACGACGCGTTGGGCAAGCCCCTCCACGATCGCGGTTTTCCCGACTCCGGGTTCTCCAATCAAGACAGGATTGTTCTTGGTGCGGCGCGACAGAATCTGCATCACGCGGCGCACTTGCTCATCACGCCCAATCACCGGGTCGAGTTTGCCTCTGCGCGCCAGGTCCGTAAGGTCGCGCCCATACTTTTTGAGCGCATCATAGGTCGCCTCGGGGTTCTGGGACGTCACCCGCTGATTGCCGCGCACCGACGTCAATGCTTGAAGAATCTTGTCACGCGTCACCCCCGCGCGATTCAAAATCTGACTCGCCTTGCTTTCAACATCGGCAAGCCCAATCAGCATATGTTCGGTCGAAACATACTCGTCCTTGAGACTGTCCGCGACGCTCTGGGCATCTTCCAACACGCGCCCGGTCGAACGCCCCAGACCAATCTGGACCGCGCCGCCATATGCTTTTGCCAATTTGTCCAATTCTGCTCGCGCCTGCTGCGCCAATGCCTCGGGATTTGCTCCCACCGCGCGCACAACCTGCGGCACAACACCCTCAGTCTGATTCAACAGCGCGACCAAAAGATGCTCCGGCTCGATGGTGCTGTTAGAGCCCTCTTGCGCCAGCGACTGTGCCGCTACAAGCGCTTCTTGCGCTTTTTCCGTTAATTTGTTTATGTTAAATGCCATCGTTCGTTCCCTCACCTCTATTCAAACAATCAGTCCCAAAAAACAGTGCCTGTCCCCTCTCATTCCTTACCCCACCCGGGCTCGAAATCGTTCGAGAGTAGACAAGCACCGCACAAAGAATTTCACTCTTGATTTTTGACGCCCGACCTCTGGCGTTTCGCGCTCATCATTTGCCGACGTCTACTCTTCCCCCGGCTTTGCCTGAGATTCTGATTCCTGAGCAGCATCGCCTTCCGCTTTCACTTCCGGTTTCGATTCCGGTTCGGCTGCGGGCTGGGATGTGGACTTTTTGACAGCGACAACGGGTCTTCCACCCACCGTCGTTGGAGGTTTGACCGGCGTAATATTTCCCGATGCCGCAGGCCGCTTTACCGGCACAACCGGCTTGCCGCCCACGGTTGCCGGAGGTTTCACAGCGACGACAGGTTTCCCACCCACAGTCGCAGGCGGTTTCACCGGCGTGACCGGCTTGCCGCCAACCGCCGCAGGCGGCTTGACCGCGGCAGGTTTCTCACCGGCTGCCGCGGGCTTGACAGCCCCCACCGCAGGTTTTGCGACGCCCACAGCTGGTTTTGCAGCCGCCGCCGGTTTTGCTGCGCTCGAAACTTCCAGCTGATTATAGACAGCAATCACGCCGGGCACACGCCCTGCAATTTCTTCGGCTGCTTTCTTTGTGTCCGCCGACGTCACACTCCCCTTGAGATACAAGTCCCCAAAGGCGCTGCCAACCAAAATCCCCGGAAAGTCCCCGCGTGTGCGCGGGTCATCGCCCAGCGCTTTGCCAACCGCAATCTCCAGGTCCGTATCCACATACAACTCTGCGATCACGTCTTTGACCCCATTGGTCTTGAGAATCACATCTTCGGTAACTTCTTTTTCCGCTTGCGTTCGCACATGTCCTTTGACCTGAACAACGCCGTTGGTTGTCGTCAATACCAGCGCGTCCGTCCAAACGCGTACGCCCGGATAATTCATCAGTGCTTGTGTTGCCGCCGCTGTCAATGCGGCGTCTTGCGGCGCCTCGACGATCATTGCGTCTGCCATGCTGAAATTACTCCTTTTCAATTTTGGCAAGTGCCATTGAGGTCTTGCGCGGGCGTCGCACTTGCAGTTTGACTTTGCCCGACGGTTCTTGATGCTTGGCTCTGTCCGCCACACTTGTCGTTTCTTCCGAATTTGCTTGAACCGAGTCCGGCACCGGAATCTGATTCTCTTCCAAAATACTTTGCAAAAGTTCCAACTTTTCCGTCAGATGAATAATCACTTCCACACCGGCAAGGTTGACACCCAAATCCTCCACCAGCCGCGCGATCTTTTTCAAGCGCGCAATATCACGCTCGGAATACAACCGTATGCTGCCGCGCGACCGTTTCGGTTTGACCAAGCCGGCGCGTTCATAATACCGCAGCGTCTGCGGATGCATTTCGACCAACCGCGCCGCGACGCTGATGACAAACATCGGCTCGTCGCTGACGCCCAAATTTGTTTCACGAATATAGATTGCCATACTATATCACCGTTCCCTGCCCGATCAATCCTTTTTGCGCATCTCCTTGAGTTCTTGAAACAGCTCCATCTCTTTCTTGGAGAGGTTTTCCGGCAACGCCACGCGGACGCGCGCATACAGGTTCCCAAACGCGTTGGCTTGGCTCAATTTGGGCATGCCCTTGTTCGCGAGGCGAAATGTTTTGCCATTCTGCGTCTCGGCGGGAATCTTGAGCATCAAATTCTTGCCGTTCAATGTCGGCACAGCCACTTCACCCCCCAGCATCGCCGTGTACAAATCCACCGACACATCCACGGTCAAATCATCCCCATTCCGCTCGAACCGGGAATCGGGCAGCACCTCGATGGTGAGATATAAATCGCCCGCCGGTCCCGAACCCACGCCTGCCCCACCCTGCTTGGCGAGCCGAACGCGTGAACCGGTCTTGACGCCGGGACGAATATCCACTTCCATCTTTTTGCCATCTTTATGCAAAACCCGCTTGGTGCCGGTATATGCTTCGTCCAATGCAATCTGGACGGGCTGTTCCAGATCACGCCCTCGCATGTTGGCGCCGCCGTCCGTGCGCCCTGTGCGCGGGTCAAAACCGCCTCCAAAACCGCCCGCGCTGCCACCAAAAAACGTGCGGAAAAAGTCGGACGCACCGCCCAGGTCACCAAAGATCTGCTCGTATTCTTCGGGGCTTACCGTCCGATACGTTGTTCCGCCGCTTCTGCTGCCGCTATCCTCCCACGTAAAGGGTTGACCAGCTCCGCCGCCGCGTTGATAACTCTCGTACTCTTTCCAATTGGCGCCCAGCGAATCATACTTTTTTCGCTTTTCCGAGTCGCTCAAAACCTCATACGCTTCATTTACTTCTTTGAATTTCTGCTCCGCCGCCTTGTCGTTCGGATTCACGTCGGGATGAAGCTTGCGCGCCAACTTGCGATACGCCGATTTTATATCTTTGTCACTTGCGTCCTTGGCGACGCCCAAGATTTTATAATAGTCCTGATATTCCACTTTTGCCTCGAAATAGTAAAAAAGCGAGCAAACTTGCCCGCCCTCATCCCGCCACTTGCCCAATTTGCCCAAATTATAGCACCTGCCAATTTCCCTGTCAATAACTTGTTACAGATTTTAATGAAAACTTGATAATGATGTTATCAAGTTTCTTGACAATCAGTACATATCGAGTATAATTGAGATCAAATACGATTCTTTTGGAGGTAAATACCTATGAACAAAATCATTCGTTGGCAGCCCATGACAGAGCCGCTTTCCTTGCGGCAAGCAATGGATCGCCTTTTCGAAGACTCGTGGGTGGGCGCCCGCGCTTGGGGCAATATGCCTGCCGCATGGATCGAACCGGCGCTCGATGTTTTTGAAACCCCAGAGACCGTTGTCGTTCAGGCGTCCGTTCCCGGCGTCAAACCGGATCAAGTAGAAATCACCGTCCAGGGCAATTACCTTGCCATCTCGGGCCAGTCAAAAACCGAGTCCGAAACCGAGGACAAAAACTACCTGCGCCGTGAGGTTCGCTCGGGAACGTTCAGCCGTATGATCGAACTTCCCGCCGGTCTCCAGACCGACAAGGCAGACGCCAAATTCGACAATGGCATCGTCACCATCACCTTTCCCAAAGCGGAACAGGTGAAACCCAAGAAAATCCAGGTCCACGCCGCCGAGACCAACGGGCAATCCAAGAAATAGAACATCCGTCAACACAAAAACAAGAACCGCGCCCGATGTGGGCGCGGTTCTTGTTGGTCCTCTCCCGACCTCTGATTACGGGGTAGCTGCCGGAACAGGCGTAAATACTGCCGTTGGAAACGGCGTTGCGACCGTAGTTCGGTTCGTCGTAAACACGCTCGAGACAATCATGCTCAATACGACCAACAACCCGATGGCAACAAAGATTCCACTTGCGACCTTTAATCCGCGGTTGGACGCTGGCTGTGTCTTTTTCTGCGGCGCCTTTTTTGCTTTTGCCATTCTCGAATCCTCCTCCCGATTGCGGCACACATTATAGCACAGCCCATTCTCGCCTTGAAATCAGCTCGCCACAAAATACGCCAGCTTGTGTCCGGGATTGGCGCGGACGCCGACTCGCTCGCCGCGCCCCAGTTGCATCGTATGTTCGGCAAACGCATGCAGTATCGTCCCCGACGGCAAACCGAGACGATAAAGATTCATCGTCCCCCGATAACGCCGATCCAAAATCATCGCCTCACCCTGCTCTCCCGGCTCCAATTCCAAATCGTCCGGGCGAATGGCAATTTCGACCCATGTCCCCTGCGGCAAGTCAATTTTCTGCCGCAGCAATCCAATCTCGGTCTGCACCGCATCGCCCACAACCTGACCCGGCAAAAAATCGGTCTCGCCCATAAACTCGGCGACAAAGCGCGTGCGCGGCGATCCAAAAACTTCCTCCGGTGTTCCGATTTGCTCGATCCTCCCCCGGTTCATTACGGCGATACGGTCTCCCATAAACATGGCTTCTTCCTGGTTGTGCGTCACAAAAATGACCGTCGCCCCACTCTCGCGCAAAATTCGCGCCACGTCGCCGCGCACCTGTTCGCGCAGTCCCGCATCTAGCCCCGAGAATGGCTCATCGAGCAAAAGCGCCTTGGGCGCCGGCGCTAACGCGCGAGCCAGCGCGACGCGCTGCTGCTGTCCGCCCGACAATTCGTGCGGCATCCGCGCTTCCAAACCCGCCAATCCCACCAACTCTAGCGCCTGACCCACGCGTGCCTCGCGCGACATTTTGCCATTCAGACCATACGCTATATTTTGCCCCACGCTCAAATGTGGAAACAGCGCAAAATTTTGAAACACCATCCCAATCCGGCGTTGGTCCGGCGGCAGTGAAAACGCCTCATTCGCCGCCACGCGCCCATCTATCTCGATCTCTCCCGCGTCAAGCCGTTCAAAACCGGCGATCAGACGCAGCGTCGTCGTCTTGCCGCACCCGCTGGGACCCAACAACGCCAGAACCTCGCCCGGCGGAATTTGCAGGTCCACATCGCGGACCGCGTCAACATCCTGAAACCGCTTGACAAGCCCGCTACACCGGACTGCCGGCACGCTCATTCTTGAACGCCTCGTTCACGCAAGATAAAGAACGCCATCGGCAGCGATGACATCAGAATCAAAAGCAACGCCGGAGCTGCCGCCTGGGCAAAAAATGCTTCGGACACCGCGCCCCAGACGCTCGTCGCGAGTGTTTTCATCCCGATAGGCGCAAGAATCAAGGTCGCAGGCAGTTCCTTCATCGCCGTCAAAAATACCAGACTGGCGCCCGCAATGACCCCGGGGCGCAGCAGCGGAAATGTAATCGTCGAAAAGATTTGCGCGGGTCGCCTGCCCAAACTCGCAGCCGCTTCTTCCAGACTCGGATGAATCTGCAAAAGCGACGAGCGCACCGCGCCCAGTCCCTGAGGCAAAAACAAAATCAAATAGGCAAACAACAGCATCGGCAGAGTCTGATACAACATCGGCGCATAGGTCGCGCCAAAAAATACCAGTGTCAAAGCGACGACAATACCGGGCAGAGCAAATGCCGCAAAAGAGATGCGCTCGATCAAGCGCGTGGATTTGTTTGCGTGTCGCACCATCAATACAGACAGCGGCAGCGCGACCCCGATCGCCGCCAGCGCGCCCAGCCCCGAAACGAGGACCGAGTTGCCCGCGGCGCGCCACACATCGTCAATGACCTCGCCTGCCATCACCCCGCGCGCCAACCAATAGCCCAATACGCCCGCCGGCAGCACGAGACTAAACACAATCACCAAGCCACAAAACAACAACGCCGGAATCTTCCACCGGCCCAAAGCCGTCGGACGCGGCGCGCGCGCCGCCCCGTTCGGATGCTGATAATAGCGCGCTCGACGCTGTACGCGCGCTTCCATAAACACAAACACCAGCGTCAATGCCACCAGCGCCAGCGACAACAACGCCGCTTGTGAACGATCGAACGTGCGATACTGCATATAGATCACGCGCGTGAACGTGTCATAGCGCATGATGGACACGGCGCCAAAATCGCGCAGCACGTACAAGGCGATCAACAGCCCACCCGCGCCGAGCGCGGGACGCAGCAGCGGCAGGGTCACTTTCCAAAAAGTCTGCCACGCATTCTGGTTCAAACTGCGCGAAGCTTCTTCCAGCGCAGGGTCCATTTGCTGCAGCACGGCGCGCGTGCTCAAAAAGATATAGGGATAACTCAAAAGGGTCAGGGTCAGCAATGCGCCGGGATATCCGTATATCTCCGGCAAGCGCGTGACTCCGAACGGCTCTTGCAGCCACTGCTGGACCAGCCCGCGCGGACCCAACGCCGATGCAATCAAATACGCGCCCACGTAACTGGGAATGACCAGCGGCAGCGGCGTGACAATCGCCCACATCCGTCTCAACGGCAAGTCCGTCCGCGTCGTCAGCCACGCCAGCGGCACGGCGATGAGCGCCGAGAGCAGAGTCACACTAACCGCCAACCACACTGTTTTGCCCAGCACCTCCAGCGTCCGCAGGTTCAGCAAATCCTGCCATGCTTCCGCTCCCGCGCCCGTCGCGCGCACGATCAAATAGATCGTCGGCAGCAAGATAGTCAAGGTCGCAAGCGCACCGATGACCCATAACCCCGCCACCCATGCCGAAACGCGGAATGGGATCCGCGATCTGCGCCCTCTCCACAGACCACGAATCCCAATTTCAATCGGCGTGCTTGACATGCTTGCCATACCTATAACCGCCCTCTCGCTTGCTTTATTGGAGGGCTCCTGTTTCTCTCAGCAGCTTGGTTGTGCCCGCCAGGTCCGCGAGATCGGTCAGCTGGATATCGGCGGCATTCAAATCCGCCAGCGGCACAATCTCGCGTGAAATATTGATCCCATCAATAACCGGGTATTCAAAAGTCTGGTTCGCAAAATACTGTTGCGCAACCGGCGAAATCAGGAATTCAATAAACTTGCGCGCATTTTCGGGGTTCTTGGCTGTCGCCAACTGTCCCACGCCCGCGACCATCACCAACGAACCGGGTCCCCCACCGGTCAAAAAGTGATTGCGCGCCCCAAACTCTTCTCCCTGCTCTGCCAAAAAGCGATGCAAATAATAGTGATTCACAAGCCCCACTTGCACTTCGCCTCTCGCAACCGCTTCGACGATCTGCGTGTTCCCTTCATACGCCTTGGCGCCGTTGGCAATCATCCCCTCCAGCCACGTTTTGGTTTTCTCTTCGCCCCAAATCGCGCGCATGGCGGTGACCATCGCCTGGAACGAACCATTCGATGGCGCCCAACCTACCCGGTCCTTCCATTTCGCATCGGTGAAATCATAAATGTCAGTCGGCAAATCCTCAGGGGTCAACGCCTCTGTGTTATACGCCACGACACGCGCGCGCCCCGAAATCCCGATCCATTTCCCATCCGGCGAGCGAAAGTATTCCTGAACGCGCGCCGTCAATTCTTTGGGCAGAGTCTCGAACATTCCTGCATTCGCCACAGCGCCCAAGCCGCCGGGGTCCTGCGCAAAAAATACATCTGCCGGCGAATTTGCGCCCTCCTCCAGCAAGGTTGCCGCGATTTCGGGCGTACTGCCATAACGCACCTGGACGTCAATGCCGGTGGTTTGTTTGAACTGCTCGATCATCGGTCCGACCAGGCGTTCCGAGCGCCCCGAATAGACGACCAAAAAACCGGGCGCAGGCACCACCGGTTTGACGCCGACTGCAGTCGTTGCGGGCGCTGTCACCGGCGCGATGGCAGTTTCACCCACACCCTGCGGGGCGGCCGGTGTTGCACACCCCACCACCGGCATGGACATAACAAAAACAGCGCACAACAATATTGCGCGACGCGCGCAAGAACTCATAAATCCCTCCACCTAAATTTTGGTTGCGCTCGCGCCGTGCCTGTGCTATCATGTGCACGGCTCGAGCGGGTTCAAGGCACAAAAAAAGCGCATCCTGCGACAGCTGTGGCGAGTCGGGAGGCACCCCAACTCGCCGTTTTTGTGATGCTCAACCCACAGAGACACCACATTGTGCAAGCTGCCACAATCGCCTTTTGTTAGTATAGCATAACAGATTTCCTCTCGTCCTAAGAATTCTATAAGACTTTGGGTCCCCCAATGAGCGACACAATCAAAACGACGGCGACGACCGAAGAATACCTCGAGGTCATCTATATGATGCGCGCCGAAAACCGTATAGTCAAAGGTGCGCGTCTCGCCGAGATCATTGGGGTCTCGCGTCCCACCGTCACCGCAACCTTGCGCCGCATGACCCGCGACGGCTTGATCAAACAGGACGAGCGCAAACAAGTCGAGCTCACAACCAAGGGCTATACCATCGCCGACACCCTCCAACGACGGCACCGCATTATCGAGCGCTGGCTCACCGATACGCTGGGTTTTGATTGGGCAAAATCCGATGCCGAATCGCATCGTCTCGAGCATGTTTTTTCCGACGAGGTGATTGACCGTCTCAACGAACTCCTGGGTCGTCCCGAGACCTGTCCTCACGGCAACCCCATCCCGGGCAATCAACGCGGCGACATCCAAAGCGAGTCCTTTCCTTTGAGCCGCGCCTCTGATGGCGACCGTCTGCGCGTAACGCGCATTTCGGAATACGCAGAAAACGTTGGCGATCTGCTTGCTTATCTCGGAGAGCGCGGTCTGCGCCCCAACGCCGAAATTGCTGTCGCAGAGATTTCGCCGATCAATCGGACATTCACGCTCAGCCATGGCGACAAACATTTTTCTCTGACATCGCAGGTCGCCGACGCGGTCTGGGTGACGCGCGCCTAAAACTCTCTACAGTTCCGGTGCTCCGCGACCGCGCTCGATGATGCGCCATCTGCGGTTACGCAGCGCCGGTCTTAAAACCATGCCCCGCACTCGGATTGTCTGCACTCTGGGTCCCGCCACATCCACCCCCGACTTGATTCATGACCTGATTCAGTCCGGGATGAACGTCGCCCGCATCAATTTTTCTCACGGCACGCTCGACCAACACAAACAGCGCGTTGCCATGATTCGCTCCATCGCCGCGCAGCTGCACCGGGAGGTTGCCATCCTTGGCGACCTCTCCGGTCCCAAACTGCGCGTGGGTGATCTGCCGGGCGGCACCCTCGAACTGGTCCGGGATGCCCCCGTCACATTTTCGCTCGACCGCGCACCCGAGCACGGCGCCATTCCTCTCGATTTTCCCTTTCTCGGAGACACCCTGCGCGCGGGAGACCACATATTGATGGACGATGGCACCAAAGAGGTCCAGGTCGTCAGCGCAAACGAGCAGGAAATTCAAGCGCGCGTAATCACGGGCGGCGCGCTGCATTCACGCAAGGGCGTCAATCTGCCAAACATTGCGCTTCCGATTCCCAGTCTGACCGACAAGGACCGCGAGAACGCGCTCTGGGCAATCGAACAAGAATTTGACTATCTTGCCATGTCCTTTGTGCGCCGCGCGGCTGACATCGTTCTCCTCCGCGACCTCTTGCGCGAGCACAACGCCCACATCCCTATCATTGCCAAAATCGAAAAGCCGGAAGCGGTCCACGATATTGACGCAATTCTTCAATCGAGTGACGGAGTGATGGTCGCACGCGGCGACCTCGGCGTCGAAATGCCTGCCGAACAGGTGCCGATCACGCAAAAAAAGATCATCCACAAAGCCAATTCGCTCGGCATCCCCGTCATCACCGCAACACAGATGCTCGAATCCATGATCGAAAACCCGCGCCCCACTCGCGCCGAAGCCAGTGACGTGGCAAACGCCGTTCTCGACGGGAGTGATGCCATCATGCTTTCCGGCGAGACGGCGGTGGGCAAATATCCTATCCGGGCGGTCGAAGCAATGGCGCGGATCGCCAAATACACGGAAAACTTTATGACGCAGGAATACGTCAATCGTCCCACCGTGTTGGAAGCCAGTCAGTCCATCACTGACGCCATCGGGGAAAACACGGTCGAACTGGCGTCTGACCTTCAAGCAAAACTTATCATCACCCTCACCTCATCGGGATACAGCGCGCGCATGGTCGCGCGGCATCGTCCCACAATCCCAATTCTTGCCGTCACCGTCGAAGAACGCATTCGCCGTCGTCTGGCGCTCGTTTGGGGTGTTACGAGTGTTTGTGTGACCGAACACCACGATAGTGAACGCATGGTGGCGGACGCGCTTCAAGCCGCGCAGCGACTCGAATTGGTCATGCCCGGCGACCGCGTCGTGATCACAGCCGGAGTTCCCGCGGGCATCGCGAGCAACACCAACATGCTCCAGGTCCGCACCATTTAGCGCGTCCCCACATCTGCTTGCCCCTTTCAAATAAAAATCCGACCTGATTTCGTATCTCAGGTCGGATTCTTGTTGAATGTGTCCGGTCAGGGCTGGCTTTCGGCTTGCGCCGGACTGGATGGCAGAGCTTTGGGCGTCTCCGGCGAAGGTAACGTGGTGGGCTGCCGCTGCGGCAGTCGCACTGCGGGCGGCGCCGGCGGCGTGGTGATTGCGCGCCCGACGACAGGCGTTCCCTGCGTTTCGCCGCAATAGGGGCACACATTCCATTTCAAATTGAGCACCCGTCCACAATGGTCGCACTTTTTGTGCAATTTGGTGTGACAGTTTGGGCAGACCAAAAAGTCGGGCGAGACTTTATGATGACACACCGGGCAGACCTGGCGCTCTTCAATATCCTGGAGCATCGCCTCACCCGCAAGCTCGCGTTCGTATTTTTCCGCCAGCGTTTCACGAGGGCGGAGAATCAAATAGAGCAGCAAGCCCGGAAGATTAAACACCACGACGAGGGCGACCGAGAGCGCCTGAGTAAAAATATCGCGCGAGCGCGAACGCGCATCACGAAACGTCCAGACGATCATCGCAATCCAAACGGCGAACAGATACGCGCCGATGCAGGCGACAAAGAATTGAAGGATCGAGCCAAAGGCGGACAGATCAGGTAATTGGGGCATATTGCTTTTTTGTCGCGGTGTGGGGACCGCAGCACCATAAAAATCTCATGCGCCGCGCGGCGCAGACATAGAGCCGATTATAGCATCAACAACAGGATAGAAAAAAAACGGCAATTCGCCGCGATGGTTTCGAGACACAAAAAAACACAGCAAGTGGACGCATTTCCGGGCATTCTCGTTCCAGTCTCCCGACTTGCGCCAACCCTGGTTCTTTCCCCAATTCCGGCGCCCTAATCTTGTGTTATAATTTTGCCGTACACTCCTCTTTGCATTCAACGAATTACGCGCTCAATCCGCGCGGAGGATTTTCCGTATGGAACTGGTTGAAGTTACGATTGACAGCATCCGTGTTTCCCTGGTATCGCACCATCGGATCGTCGTCCTCAAAGACCCCGATGACCGCTATTTACCCATTTGGATCGGTCCGTTCGAAGCTGATGCCATCACGATCGCCCTGCAGGGCGGCGAAGTGGCTCGACCCCTCACCCACGACTTGATGCGTAACCTCATTTCCGAAACAGGCGCCTCGGCACAGCATATTCTGGTCAGCGAACTCAAAGACGACATCTTTTTTGCCCGCATCGTGCTGGACGTTGAAGGGCGCCATGTCGAAGTGGACTCGCGTCCCAGCGACGCCATCGCCCTCGCGGTGCGCTTGAAATGCCCCATCTATGTTTCGGACAGCGTCATGGACAAGGCATCCATCCTGCCGAGCAGCAGCATGGAAAACGTGACCGCCGACGAAGTCGAAAAACTCTCGGCGTTCCGCGATCTGATCGAAGACCTCGATCTCTCTGATCTCGACCCCGGTGAAGATTTGCCCAAATCAGAAGAGTGATGCTAAAAACAAGATGTGGCTTACGCTGAAACCAATCAGCGTCTTGTTTGTTGCCGCGCTTTACATTTGCACTTCCGCGCTTATAATGTAGAACAAATATTCTACAGCCCATGGAAACTATTTCGCGTCCCGTGATCGAATCCCTCCCGCGCCCGATCGAGCGGCAGATGCCCTCCAATATCGAAGCCGAGCAAGCCGTCCTCGGTTCCGTTTTGTTGGACGGCGAATCCATCGCGCACATCGTCAGTTTTTTGCGCTCCGGCGATTTTTATCTCGAAAAGCATCGCTGGATCTTTGACGCGGTTTGGGAACTGCACGAGCATCGCGAACCGATTGATTTTCTCAGCGTCACCTCCGCCCTCGACAAGGTCGGCAATCTCAACTCTATCGGCGGCGCAGCGTATATCACTTCGCTGTTGAACGCCGTTCCCACCGCCGCGCACATCGAGCACTATGGTCGGCTGATCGAACGCGCAGCCGTCGAGCGCCGTCTCATCCAGTCCTCAACTGAAATTGCGGAACTCGCATACGACGGCGAAATCGAGTTGCAAGACAAGCTGGCACAGGCGGAAAAAATCATTTTCGATGTCGCCCAGCAGCGCGAATCACGCGACATGATCGCAATTCGCAAGGCGGTGGACAATTGGGCGGACCGCATAGACCGGCTGCGCGAGCACGAGGCAGACCTGCTCGGGGTGGGCAGCGGTTTTATCGAATTGGACAAGGTGCTGGGCGGTCTCCAAAAAAGCGACCTCATAATCGTCGCCGGGCGCCCCGGTTCGGGCAAGAGCAGTTTTGGTCTCTCCATCGCCTACAATGTCGCCGTCCGCTCGCATAAACGCGTCGCCATCTTTTCGCTCGAAATGTCGGCATCGCAGCTGGTCGAGCGTCTCATCGCGCAGGTCGCCGATTCGATTGCCAGCGAGTATCACGATTACGAGCGTTATCGCCTCGATTCGCAAAAGCTGCGCACGGGCGATGTGACCGATGAACAATACAGCGTCCTTGCCAAAGCCATGGGCGAACTGGCGCAGGCGCACATTTATATTGACGAGACTTCGCTGGTTACACCCGTCGAGATGCGGAGCAAAGCGCGCCGCCTCGCGGCGGAACAGGGCGGACTCGATCTGATTGTCGTGGACTATTTGCAGTTGATGAATGATCGCGGCAGGACCGAGAATCGTGTCCAGGAAATGTCCAACATCTCTCGCCAACTCAAATTTCTCGCGCGCGATCTGGATGTGCCCGTTCTCGCGCTCTCGCAGCTCTCGCGCGCGGTCGAAACGCGCACCGACAAGCGCCCGCTGCTCTCCGACCTGCGCGAATCCGGCAGTATTGAACAGGATGCCGACGTCGTCATCATGATTTATCGCGACAAAACATATTATCCAACGCTGGAATCGTGGCAGCGCGTGTTTCCCAACAAGGACTATCCCGAAAACATCGCCGATATTATCATTGCCAAACACCGGCATGGTCCCACCAGCGAATTCAAAATGTTCTTTGACGAACGGCGCGCCAAGTTCGCCGATCTGCTCGCCATCCCCGGCGCTTGAGCGCCGCCCTATTTTTTCTCGCCATTTTGTTCTGCCGTCGGTCTCGCATGACAGAATTTGTGAGAAAATGGACGACGATCCTGATTCAACATGAAATTCGCGGGCATCCCGGGCGGTCGCGTCTCGGTCACCTCCGTCCCAAACGTCATCTTTAGTGAATTGCTGCCGTTGATGGACGACGCGGCGCAGATTCTTGTCACTCTGCACACTTTTTATTTGCTCTCGCGCAAAAAGGGCAGCCCGCGTTACGTGACGTTTCAGGAATTGCGCGGCGACCGGGCGCTCATGCAGGCGCTCGCATACAACACCGAGGACCTCAAGCGCGGGCTTGCCAAAGCGGTCGCCGTCGGCGCGCTGATTCAAGCCGAGACGGGCGAGACCGACTGGTATTTTTTCAACACCGCCGAGAGCCGCAATGCGCTCGAGAGAATTTCGAGCGGCGAACTCCGCTTGGCGTCCGACCTGCGCGTGACGCCGGGCGAATCCGCCGAGCCGCCCAACATTTTCGTGCTCTATGAGCAAAACATCGGTCCCTTGACGCCGATGATTGCCGAAGAACTCAAAGCCGCCGAGGAGGAATACCCTCCTCACATAATCCTGGACGCGTTCAGAAGCGCTGCGGAAAACAACAAGCGCTCGTGGCGATACGTAAACAAAATTCTTTTGAACTGGGCGCGTAGCAACACTGATGAAAAAACTCGCAGACCTGCTGCCTCCGAGCGACGACCTAGCATTACCGGCAAGTTGGCTGACGTCGCCAAACCAAAATAAGACCTGTGCCCTTTGCGGTGGACCCTCCCTTTGCGGAGGCGTGGGCTTTGTCCGCAAAGACGTGCCGTTCGGGCATCCCGATTTCGGCAAGGCATTCCCCTGCCCCGCGCGTCCCGTCTCTTCCACCACTGCCGTCATCGGCTCCCTGAACGAGTCGTCGAGTATGGTCGTGCTGACGCACATGACCTTTGACAATTTCATGCCGCAAGGGCTTGGTATTTCGCAGGAAAAACAAAAAAATCTCCAGCGCGCGTATGACCTCAGTTTCCAATTCGCCCAGGAACCGCGCGGTTGGCTGCTGCTCAAGGGTGGCTTTGGCGCAGGCAAAACTCATCTTGCCGCCGCCATCGCCAATTACCGGCTCCAGACCGGGCAGCCCGCGCTCTTTATCGTCGTCCCCGATTTGCTCGACTATTTGCGCGCCACCTACTCCCCCAACAGCGCCGTCACCTATGACGAACGCTTTGAATCTCTGCGCGGGGCGCCTCTCCTCTTGCTAGACGATTACGGCGCGCACAGCGCCACACCATGGGCGCAGGAAAAACTGTTTCAACTCTTGAATTTCCGCTACAACGCCCAGCTCCCCACTGTCATTACCACCAATCAGGAACTCGAGGAAATTGATTTGCGCCTCCGTTCACGCCTTGCGGATGTGACGCTTTGTCAGATTGTTCACATCAACGCTCCCGATTTCCGCCAGAGCGGCGCAAACCGCGTCGAGTCCGAGCTTTCGACCCTCCACATCCATCGCGACCAACGCTTTGACAACTTTGATTTGCGCGAGCGCGAAATGAACCGCGACGCGCGCGACGCCCTGCGTATGGCATACGAAACTTGCAAGCACTATGCCGGGGCGCCCGAGGGATGGCTCGTGCTGACGGGCGAATATGGCAGCGGCAAAACCCATCTCGCCGCCGCCGTCGCCAATTCTCGCGAAGAGGCGGGCGACACTACTCTTTTTATCGTCGTCCCCGACTTGCTCGACCATTTGCGCGCCACATTCAACCCAAACAGCCCTGTCGGCTTTGACCGTCGCTTTGAAGAGATTCGAAACGCCCAATTCCTGGTTCTCGATGACTTGGGCACCGAAAGCGCGACCCCGTGGGCTAAAGAAAAACTCTTTCAAATCGTCAATCACCGCTACGCGGCGCGCCTGCCCACCGTGTTCACCACCAGTCTGACGCTCGACGAAATCGAACCGCGCCTGCGCTCTCGCATGGTGGACATGCGACGCTGCACCATCATTTCTGACTTTGCCCCCAGCTATCGCGGCGGCGACATCAAACCCGCAGCCGAGCCGCCCAAACCCAAAAACAAACAGGGAAAACGCTATGGCAGTTGAAATCATCTTTCTTGTCGAGGATGCGCCGGAAGGCGGTTATACCGCCCGCGCTTTGGGCGCATCCATCATTACCGAGGCAGACACCTGGGACGAGCTCAAGCAAATGATTCAGGACGCCGTCAACGTGCATTTTGAACCGGAGGACAAACCCTCCCTGATTCGGCTCCACCATGTCCGGGATGAGGTACTCGCCGCATGAAACTTCCGCGTGATTTGAGCGGCGCCGAACTTGCAAAGATGCTTCGCCAGTATGGTTATCAAATCACCCGTCAGTCAGGGAGCCACATGCGTCTCACCACACATGAAAGCGGTGAGCATCACCTCACAATTCCAAATCATGCGTCTCTTCGTATTGGTACGCTATCAGAGATTTTGCGAGAGGTGGCGGAGCATTTTGCAACGACTCGCGAGGTGATCGCGGGAGAATTGTTCGGCAAATAACTTGATTCAAGCCAAGAGCAATCGCCTGACCTGTTTCAGGCGATTCTTTTTTGTGAATCCTTCAACCCCTAGTATAATTTGCCGGCTTGTGACCGCTCTGCCCCGCAATTCGCACCGCTGTGCAATACACCCGACATTTCACCCATTTTGATTTTCACTCATTTTCTCTCGCATTGGAGGTAGTTTGAAGCCCAAGTCCAAGCGCATCGTCTCGGTGTTGCTCTTTTCTACAGCCGCGCTCTTTGTTATCATGGCGTGCGGCATCGGTCCACTCTCATTCGGTTCCCAGACGGAACCCACCGCGACCCGTCGCGCCACACGCGTCGCGCGCGCCACATTTACACCGCGTCCCGAAGTGACAGACACGCCCGAACCCGAACCTACCGACGAACCACAGCCCACAGACGAACCGCAACCCACTGATGCGCCGCCCCCAACGGCAGTCCCCGTCACGCAAGCGCCGCCCCCGACGCGGGTTCCCGCCAAACCAACTGACGTGCCGCCGCCGCCCGCGACAGCCATCCCGCAGCCGACCGCGAGCCCATTCAAATACAGTTTTATCAGCCACGATTGTGTACATTCCGGCGGTTCGCACGTTTTTGTTGTCGTTTTTTCTGATTACAAGAACCCAAATAGCCAACTCCCGGGAGCGCGCGTGGTCGCATCTTACGCACCCGATGCTCCGGCCTTTGGCGACCAAGTCGGTGTGACAAAAGATGACGGTTCGTTCGACTATGTCATGGCGGAACCCGGAGTTTGGACCGGTACCGTCTATGCCTGGGTCGTAGACGCCAACAACAATCGAATTTCTGAAATTGGCGGTCCGGTGGAGTTAAATGACAAGGGTCCCGACGACGAGGGGACTTGTCACGTCGCCAAGTTCTATTTCGCGGCGGGGAAATAAAAAGTTCACAAGACCTGATTCTCGCGTTAACACCAGCCGCAATGGCGCTCCCTACCCTCCCCCTTGACGCGCAAGAATTCTTACGGCAAAGAGGAATCGGCGTGATCCTTGTTGCGTTTCTTGTTCTTGCCGTCGTATCTAGTCTCGTCATACCTTTGGGCGAAGCGGCAGATGAGGTTTCACATTTTGCGTACGTGGAATATCTCGTCGAGAACCGGCGGCTGCCGCGGCCGGAGGGCTTTGTTCGGGGGGAAGCGCATCAGGCGCCGCTGTATTATGCGATTGCTGCCCTTGCTACCGCCTGGATGTCGCGGGACGGGCTGGTGGTCCTCGCCAACCCGGATTTTGTGCTCAGCGACGCGCAGAGTCGGAATTTGCTGCTCCACCCGCGGCATGAGGGCTTTCCGTACAAGGGCACGGTCCTGGCATGGCACGTGGTGCGTCTGCTCTCTATTCTTTGCGGCGGCGTCACTGTTTGGGCGACATGGCAAACGGCAAACACTTTTTTTCCAAAAGACCGGCTGCTCCCACTCGCCGCCGCATCGTTCGTAGCTTTCCTCCCATCCTTTCTGTCCTTGAGCGCCGCTGTCAACAATGACAACCTCGTTATCATGTTGGCAAGTCTATGTTTTTTGGTGGTCGCGCGGCAAAGCCAACGCGGGCTGAGCTATCAATGGACAATCGTTCTGGGGGTGCTCTTGGGGGTGGCGGTCCTCGCCAAGCTCAATGCTTTTGCGCTTTGGGCATTCGCCCTGGCGAGTTACTTGTTTTTCGCGATACAATCGCGCATGTGGCGGACCGCCGCGCTTGATGCCACCCTCTGTTTTTCAATTGCCCTGCTCATCGTGTCGCCCTATCTGGTCTATAATTTATTGACACATGGCGACCCGTTGGCATGGAGTCTCTATCTCAAAGTGGCGCCCCTTCGGCAAACTCCGTTGACGCTGGCGCAGGGGTTTGATATTGCGGAACAGGTATATACCAGCTTCTGGGGGCGATTTGGCGGAGCGCTCCATCTGCGAATGCCGGGCAGCGTCTACCTGCTGCTTGGCGCCGTTGGTTTGGCGGCGCTGTCCGGCGTTGTTTTGGCATTGACGCAAAAAAGCAAGTATGCCAATGTGCGCACGGTAGTGATCTTGACGGCACTCCTGTTGATCCCGCTCGGCGCTGTCTATCTACGTTTTGTTCTCGCAGACTTGGGGGCAGGTCAAGCCCGTCTGCTGTTGCCGGGAATCGTTCCGGTTGGTCTCGTCCTGACAGTAGGTTGGTTCGTCTTGTTTCGATCGCGCAGTGCGCTTGCGTTCGTCACATGGAGCGGTGGTTCGCTGTTTTTGGCGCTCGCCTCGCTTGCTTTGATCCAATCGTCCTATGCACCGGCGCCTATTCTTGCGTCGGACATCGCCCATCCCGGGCACATTGACTTTGGCAAGACGATTCGGGTGCTCGACTATCGCATAGAGCAGACACGAGTGCCGCCCGGTGGAGTCATTACCATTCAGCTTGACTGGCAAGCGCTCACCGCGCCTCAAGAAAATTATTGGTTTTCGCTTCAACTCGTCGGTTCTGATGGCAGCGTCGCAAACAAGGATGGGGTTCCCTCGGCCGGGCGCACAACGACGGACTGGTGGCAAACGGGACAAACGTTTCGCTCCCGACACATCGTCCAAATCCCGCACGACGTGGACCCCGGCACGTATATGCTCACGCTCGGGCTTCGACCCTATGACCGCTGGGACTGGTTGCCCGTTCGGGGTGAGTCAACCTTTCCCCTTCAAGAAATCACTGTAACTCCATTGGCGCAATAAGTCCGGGCATCAGCGACAAGAGGTCGGAATTTTTCCCGGTATGATTCGCAGTTAATCTGGTTTCGGAATTCAACTCGATCCATTAGGCGCCTATGCCCGAATTCACTCACCCGCTCGTGTCGCTCGCGGAACGGGCAATAATCGAATTTGTCAAGCACGGTCAGCGTCTGGAACTCCCAAACGCTGACCCACTGGCGCCCGAACTCGACGCGTCCCGTCAGGAACGCGCGGGGACATTTGTTTCGATCCATAAAAAGAACGGCGAGCTGCGCGGCTGCATTGGCACATTCGTCCCTGTCCGCGCCAATCTGGTGGAAGAGGTCATCGAAAACTCGATTGCCTCGGCGACGCGCGACCCGCGCTTTTATCCCGTGCAAGAGTGGGAATTGAACGACCTCGAGATTTCGGTGGATGTATTGAGCGAGCCGGAACCCATTGACTCGATCCGGGAGCTGGACCCCAAGACATATGGCGTGATCGTGTCCGACCAAAAAGGCGAACGACGCGGGCTTTTGCTGCCCATGCTCGAACAGGTCCAGACCGCCGAACAACAAGTCGCCATCGCCAAACAAAAGGCATACATTGGCGCTCAAGAACCCGTCCGGCTCTACCGCTTTCGCGTTCATCGCTATCATTGAGGACAGAGAACTGCGGACCGCGCGTTGACCATTGCTCATCGTTCATTGCTCGTTGTCCATTCGTCAAGCCACCTTTGGCGACTCGTCGCCGGCAAGTACTCATGACCAGATCATTACGCTTCCCTCGCCTACCCACTATTCTTTTCTTTCTCGCGATTTTCGGGGCGCTTTTGGCATGTCGCACGATTGACCTGATCACGAATGTGTCAAACGAGCCCCGGATTGCCTCTAATGCCGTTGACCACGCCACTGCCTCCCCTCGTCCCCGCCCGCGTCCGTCGCTCACTCCTTTTCTCCCATCGCAGCAACCACCGGAAATCGCCCCCACAGAACCGCCGCCACCGTCGCCCACCGACCCGCCGCCACCACCGCCGCCGCAGCCCCAACAACCCGAAGTGACAGACGCGCCGCCGCCACCGCCGCGCCCACAGCCCACGCCGACGGATTCAGGTCCCACGGTCACTCCCGAGCCGACCCGCTGCCCGAAAACCTACTGCGTCGTCTATCGCGGCTGCCAGCCCGACGCAGGGAACACTGTCATCGAAGGTTACGTCTATAAAAATGGTGTGCCCGAAAATGGAGTCACTGTCCGCGTTGCGCTCGAGCAGGGGGCGTATCCGCTGGTGGATGATTTTGTCAGCGGCAACAGCGCCATCAATCCGGGGCAACCCGACCCCAACACCCCCGGACATTATTTCTTGCAGATCGTGCCGGGCGCGCCGCGCGAAGGTAACTGGTGGGTTTTTGCGGTTGACGTCCCGAACGGGACCAAACAAATCTCGGAGGCGCAGTTGATTCACACTCACGATGATCCCTTTAATCCCGGCAATTGTCAGCACGCTTTTGTGGATTTCGTCCGTTGAAACACAATCTCTCGAGGTCAAACGCCGCGCGCCTCAAACTCGCCCTGCTCCTCTGTGTGAGCGCGCTATTTTCGTTGAGCTGCAGTCTCTCGCTCAACGTCAACGGTCCCGGCGAAAATCCCACCCCCACCACCGTTCAGGATTCTATCGAACTCGCGGTGCGGCGCACTCTTACTGCCATTGCGAGTAAAAGCGAAGATGAGCCATCCGCCGGCGCGGCGTTGCCGGATGGCACCGGCATTGCCGAAAACGTGAGCACGCTGGTCGCGCAGGCGATTTTGACCAATCAGCCGACCTCCGCACCGCCCGCCGATACGCCCGCCCGTCCCCCGCGCACGCTTCCTCCTCTCACCGCCGAAATTATTGCGCCATCGCCGCCTCCGCCGCCACCCGCACCGACTGAAACATTCGCGCCAACCTGGACCCCGACATCCACGTCTACGCCCGAACCCACCTTTACGCCGACATTCACCAACACGCCCGAACCGACTGCCACGCCGACGTTCACCCACACTCCAACATCTACACCAACGTGGACGCCGCTCCCGACCAACACGCTAACCCCGACCGTTGTTCCGACACATTGTCCTCAACAATATTGCGTGATCATGCAGCGCTGCGAGCCGGGAGAAAATACGCGCGCTGTCGGCACCATTTACGAGAACGACATCCCCAGGAACGGTGTTCGTGTGCGCGTGTCCTACGCAATGGGGGGACCGCCCGTTCTGCCCGATTTCATTTCGGGGAATGACCCAAACAATCCCGGTAGAGCCGACCCACAGCGCCCGGGTTATTATCAACATGGCTTGCTCGAAGGAGGACAACTCGCAGGGAATTGGTGGGTCTTTGTCGTGGATGAGGACGGCGAGGTGCTGTCAGAGGGGCGGTTTTTCAATACGCAGGGACAACGGACCGCCACCTCCTGTCAGGTTGGCATCACCGATTTTTATCGCTGATTCTCTCTGGCGGCGACTGCATTCCGCCCGCCGGACAGGGGGCGCATGAAACAACAGCTTTGGTATGCTGTCATCCCGCGCCGCCTACATTCTCAGGTGTGGATTGGCTTGTATTCAGCTCGGCGATCCGACTGCGCGTCTCAAGTTGCTGTGTCAACCCGGAAGTTTCATACTGCGCTGCCGCCTTTTCGAAATGCTCCCGCGCGGCTTTCGCGTTGCCGCGCGCCTGCAACATCTTGCCCCATGCGACATGCGTTCGCGCAGCTTCCAGTCGGGCATCCACTGCCTCGAATGCCTGCAAACTCGCCGCGAGGTGCGATTCCGCTTCCGCCCAATTGGGGGTAGAGAGTTGCGACAACGCACGTCCCCAGATTCGCTCCGCTAACCCCTCAGAAAAAGGGCTCTCCATCTGGCGCACCAAATCCACCACCGCGCGTGCTTGAGCTTGAGCATCATCCGGTCGTCCATCCAAAAGCGCCATCTCTGCCCGCGCTGTCGCAAACCAGTCATCAAAGAACAGACGCGGACCGATCGTTTTTCCCAAGCTCATAGAACGGCTGCTCAATTCCTCTGCCGTTTTGATATTTCCCAATAACACCTCTGACCAGGATTCAAGTCCAAGACCGGCTGCAGTCAAGAATCGGTCGCCTGCCTTCTCGGCAATTTGCACGCTCTGCTCGGCGTGTCCTCTCATCTTGTCGTACTCTTCACTTTGCCACGCGATAATCGTGAGCGCGAGATGACTCTGCGCGATCCCGACGAATGTTCCTGTCTCTTGCGCCTTGTGCAGCGCGTGCTCTCCCTCCTCGAACGCTGACTTGACCTGCCCCAGCATTGCCAGGCACTCGGCTCGGACGCTCACAGCAAGAATCCATTCGTGCCAGTTGGCGGTGGTTGCCAGGGGTTCGCTTGCCTGTGCGAGCATTTTCTCTGCTTCGACGAACTGCCCCTTCACATAGAGCGCTCGCCCAATCACACTACCCGGAATGGCGAGGAGCTCCTGCCCTCCCACTCCCTCCTGCGCCGCCGCCAACACCTGGCGCATATAACTGATCGCCTCAGCAGGTTGACCGCGATGCACGTAGGCATGTCCGGTCCAATATTGAATATAGGCAAGCCGTTCGCGGTCGCCCTCCACCGGCGTCAAAGACCGGAGCAGCGACTCTGCCTCCGTTAATCGCGCGAGATTGACATCGGGTCCGTCCGAACGCAAGGCGACCGCAACTTGTTTGAGCAGCGTGTCCACTCGGCGGCGACGAATGTCGGCGGTATCGGGCAGCCGCGCGAGCGCCTCCAACGCGCGGGTGTAGAATTCACGCGCTTCAAGGTTGGCAAAAGCTCGCCTTGCCGAATCCCCCGCGCGAATCAAATAGGTCGCCGCCTTTTCGTCGTCACCCGCTTCCTGATAGTGCCGCGCCAACTCCACCACAATCTCGTCCGTATGCTCGGCGTACAATTGCTCCAACGCTTCCGCCACCTCGCCGTGCATCACTCGCCGTTCACCGCCGCCCAATTCCCTGATTCGAAAATAACCCCGGCTATGCGGGGATTGGAGTGGACTGAGGTTGTAGAGTGACTTGGTAACCCAGCTTTGCAATACGCTTTGCAAGTCGTTTCGCCGTCGTTTCCGGGTCTTGCTTGT
>JADZCJ010000019.1 GCA_020851635.1 Anaerolineae bacterium | reverse complement strand
TCCGATAATTTCACAAGGTCACTCACTTTTCGCAGGTCCTTCGTTCTGGATTTAGAACGTCGGATTATCCCACAGGGCGGACATTTCTACTTTGCGAAAAGCGGACATTTCTATTTTGCTCTAACACTGGCTTTTCTGGAAAACAATCGGCTCAATATCGTACAACCGAACAATTTCCAAACACACAAACAGGACGCACCCTCGCGAGTGCGCCTTCTAAATGCCAAATAGGTTCTAGCCTTGACGTTTGACGTTTGTCGTCCTAATTTTCCTGCCCCTTGACCGCCCAAATCTTGGCGCTGTAGATTCTTCCCGCCAGTTCATTGGTCAAATCGCCGCCGCAGCAGCTCGTGTCGCTTGCTTGCGCCGCGTCGCCAGCCCAATCTTTTATCTCTTGTCCCCCGAGTGCTTGAGGGGCGATCACCTGAATCTCGGCAAATCCCGCGTTTCGCAGTCGCTCCACATAATCCGATTCATCCAGCGCACCCGAGAGACAGCCTGTCCACAAATCCGGCTCCAGGCGTAATTCGTCCGGCACCGCGCCGCGCGTCACCATATCACTCACCGCAAAACGTCCGCCCGGTTTGAGTACGCGATACGCTTCGCGGAACACCGCGTCCTTGTCCGCCGAGAGATTGATCACACAATTTGAAATGATCACGTCCACGCTCGCGTCGGCGACGGGCATCTGCTCGATCTGCCCCTTGCGAAACTCGACGTTTTCCAGACCCACCTTGACGCGATTGCGCCGCGCTAATTCCAACATGCTGTCCGTCATGTCCAGCCCGATCACGTGCCCCGTCGGACCGACCTGGCGCGCCGCGAGAAAACAGTCCAACCCCGCGCCGCTGCCCAGGTCCAGCACCGTCTCACCCGCTTTCAATGACGCAATCGCCATCGGGTTGCCACAGCCCAGCGTCGCGCCCACAATCTCGGGCGGCAGGTCCCGGATCTCTTGCGGCGAATACATATTCAACGCACTGCTCATATCCGCCCCGTTTTCATCAGAACAGCAACCGGAACCGCCGCAGCAGCTGCCGACCGGGGTAATTCCGTTCAAATGACGTTCCGCGATCGCCCCATATCGTTCCCGCACCCGTTCCTGAATATCATTTTCTGCAATCAACATTTTGTATGCCTCCATATTGGTCTGGTTATAGAGACGCAGTAATCAAAGAAAAGACGCATATCCCATACACCAATGGAGAGTTTAATCTAACAACTTGCGCCTGCCAAACATGCGCACTGGTTACAACACTGCTCCCGCGGGTGATAATCAATGACGGCGCCCCTCCGGTCAAATTCAAAATGGCAGCAATCAAACAGCATATCGCGCAGTTTCGCGCGCGCCCGCTGCACCCTTGACTTGGCGCCGGACAACGAAAGCCCCATCCGCGCGCCAATTTCCGCCTGCGGCACACCCTCGCTGTCCATAACAAGCGCGGTGCGATACTCGTCGGGAAGCCCCTCGATCATTCTTCCAAGACTCGCCGCCAGCGCAACCTGCAGCCCATCGTCCTCGTCATCCTCCGCGAGCACGAGGTCCTCATCCAAATCAAGCGCAGCGGGCTGCCGCCGGTAATGGTCCGCGATTGCATTCCGCGTAATTTGATACAACCAGCTCTCCAGCCGCGTCTCGTCCGCCAGCGTCCCAAGATGCTGGTGCACCTTGATAAATACCTCTTGCAGGATATCATCCGCCGCCTGCTCGTCACGGACGCGTTTGAGAATAAACCGTCTCAAATTTCCGCTAAATTCGTGCCAAATGGACTCGAGTTGTTTTTCCATGTTCCGACCTCTAGCAGGTTGTCGGAGTGAAATCAAATCATAGTTATCTTTGAGATACTATGACGCGCGTTCATAGTTACAAACGAGCTCTCTCCGACAACCTGCTAGAATCTGTTTTATAGAGACGCAAGTCGGTTCAAAAAGACGCAAGGGGCAGATTGCGACACCTGCCCGCGTGTGCCAGTCTATCAACTCGCCCGCCTCGGAAACCGAACGCCAACTCTAAAAATTGCGTCACAGGGCGCGCCGTGCTAGAATCGCAAGCCCGCATTTACCGCACATGTGCTCTATTTGCCGAATCCCCAATGCCTAAATTGTCCGCCACCGAAACGCTTGTCGAGCAGGCCGCTCTTTTGCAAGAGCGTCGCCTCCCCAAGTTCATATCCAACCTTTTTCTCTTCCCTCCGACGCCGCGTCCGCAGATGATGCTGCCAAAAGCAGTCCCCCTGACGACTAGGTTGTGTTGACATTTCAACTGCAGGGCGTTCAATTGAACGCCCCTACGATGAAATACAGAGAGGTTGCGGGGTGGACTATTGGGTTCTATAACTCGCGAGCGGTCACCTGACTCGGCAATTTCATCATGTTGTTGCACTAGCAGGTTGTCGGAGTGAAATCAAATTAAGGTCTGTCCAAGGTCCGTCCGGATTTGCGCGCGGCGGAACGAGACCAGGCCCAAGCACGTCTTATTATATGCGCAGCCGCGTCTCGTTGGCGCAATTGTGGTCCATTGGGAACGATCAAACCTGAGCATTACCGAATACAACCTGCACAAATTCAAATCGGAGGATACGATGCAAAAGAGAATTACAATGCTTGTGGGGGCGGCGCTTTTGGTTCTGCTCGCCGTGACCCCCGCATTAGCGCAAACCCCTGTCGTCTGCGCGTCCACGCACACTGTGGCAGCGGGCGAATGGCTTTCCAAGATCGCCCAAACCGCATATGGCGACGCGGGCGCATATTTTCCCATCTTTTCGGCAACCAACGCGCAAGCGATCAGCGACTCGTCGTTCCATTTCATTGACAACCCTGACGAAATCGAAATCGGCTGGAAATTGTGCATCCCGGCGCAACCCGTCCCGCCCGCAGGTCTGTCGGAACAGGAACTCGACAGTGCGACCTACAAATCGGATTTTGGTGTTGACGGCGTCGTGACGCTGACCGACGGCAAATACTCTGCTCCCGCCGCGCCGGGTTCGGCGAGCATGAATACCGTGTCTCTGGGCAAGGCAATTGCCTATGGCGAGATTGACGGGATTCCCTCTGCCGCGCTCGTGTTGGTCGAAAGCGGCGGTGGCAGCGGCACATTCAGCACCCTGCATCTGGTCCGTTCGCAAGACGGCAAGGTGAACGATGTCGCCCTTGCCAGTCTGGGCGACCGCATCAATCTCACCTCCCTCTATTTTCAAGACAACAAGATCGTCGTCGGCATGACCACACAGGGTCCGGACGAGCCCATGTGCTGCGGCACGCAGCGCGTGCTCAACACCTATGCGCTGAACGGAGACAAATTGGACACAGCTTCCACTCAGGTCGTCGGCAAGGTGGAACAAGAGCCCACAACCCAACCGGGCGCCGCGCAACCCACCCCCGCACCGGAGGTGGGCGCGACCGAACCGACACAGAATCTGATGGGCGCCATCTGGAAATGGACGGGTTCACAATTCAGCGACGGCAAAACCACCACCCCGACTGACCCGAACAACTATCTGATCGAATTTCTCTCGGATGGGACTCTGGGCGTTCGAGCAGACTGCAACCGTCTCGCGGGCACCTTTACCCAGGACGGCAACAATCTGACCATTGCGCTCGGTCCGAGCACGCTCGTCGCCTGTCCGGAGGGTTCGCTCGGTGACGAGTATGTGCGCCAGCTGGGTCTGGTCAGTTCGTATTTTATACGGGATGGCAAACTGGTTATGGAGTTCAAGTTCGACAGCGGCAGCATGACCTTTGAGGCGAGCGCGCCCGCGGGGCTGGCGGGCACGTCGTGGGATGTCATCAACTATAACAATGGCAATCAGGGTGTTGTCACTGCGGTCAACGGCACGAAACTGACCCTGGCGTTTGGCGCGGATGGTCGTGTCAGCGGCAGCGCCGGGTGCAACACGTTCAACGGTTCCTATACAAGTGAAAACGGCGGTTTGAACATTGGTCCCCTCGCCAGCACGCGCAAACTTTGCCCCGAACCCGCGGGCGTGATGGAACAAGAGGCGCAATACCTCGCCGCGCTGCAAAAAGCGGCGACCTATGAAATCGCGGGCGACACTCTTACCATCCGCGATGCGAGCGACGCCACACTGGTGGTGGCAAAGGTCGCCGCGCCGCCTCCGGGTCTGGGCGGCACCAAGTGGGACGTGGTCAATCTCAACAATGGCAAACAAGCGGTGGTTTCCGTTTTGGAGGGTCCCAAGTTGACGCTGGCGTTCGGCGCGGATAATCGTGTGGGCGGCAACAGTGGCTGCAACACGTTCAGCGGCACCTACGAGAGCGGCGACGGCAAACTCACCATCGGACCACTCGCCAGCACCTTGATGGCTTGCCCCGAACCTGCAGGCGTGATGGAACAAGAGGCGCAATACCTCGCCGCGCTGCAAAAAGCGGCAACCTATGAAATCGCGGGCGACACCCTCACCATCCGCGATGCCGAAGGCGCGAT
>JADZCJ010000018.1 GCA_020851635.1 Anaerolineae bacterium | reverse complement strand
TAACGCGTCGGAATGGGCGACAATCCAGGTGAGCATGGGCGGGCTCCTTGAGTGTAAGTTTGGTTACTCACACTGTAGAGCTGTTCCCGTGCTCTTTCAATTCATCCAGTTACTTGCCAATGTCCAGCTCTTGAGATACTTTTCCGCGCATTGCTGAGCGTGGAAACACGCGCCATAGATATTTGGCTTTTTCTTGCGCAATGACGAGACAGCGATTGCATAATCGTCTTCTGCTCTTGCAACCCAAGCTAAAGGGTCTTGCGGGTCACTCATACAAAAGTTTTCCTTTTGAGACGATTTCTTCAATAAAGAAATTCCCATTCAATCGTTCGTGCTGAATTTCCTGCGGCGTCCGCACTAGAATGTCAACGGGAAAGGGGCGCGGAATTAAAAGGCGCGAGACAGCCCACGAACGGTCGGCGCTGGACGCGCGTGTTTCCATCACCACCAGCAAATCCACATCGCTATCAGGCGTTGGTTTCCCATATGCATACGAACCAAACAAGATGATTTTTTCGGGGCGCAACGTTTCCGCAATTCGTTTGACCGCGAGCGGCAATGTCTTGCTCACCGGCGCAGCCGAACCAATCGGCGTGACATCCGGAATTTTCCAGCGCGCGCGCCGCGCCGCCACACGCGACGTCGTTTTCGTTCGATAGCGCGCTGCAGTTTCGCGCGCGGTGCGGCGCGGTTGACGCTTTTGTTTTGTGGAGCGTTTAGCGGTTCGCGTTTCTCGTTTCATCCGAACCTATCTCATTTCACATTCAAAAATTTTCGCGCAAATTTGCGGACGGTTTTCGCGGTTTCTATCGCGTCGCGGGCTTGATCTACGGTTGGAGCATTGCCCGGATAACGCGTTGTCACTGCATATTTAGAGAGTCGGTCGAGCGCATCCTCATCAATTGGCACGAACACACCCGCTTGCTCGCAGAGATCCAAAATTTGCAAGAGATCATGAATTTTGGGAAATTCTGTATTGCGCGCCACCAAGATGCCCTTGAGATATTTTTCCGCGCACTGTTGGGCATGGAAACAAGAACTTGCCGTCAGAGGTATCTTGCAGCGTAAAAGGACATGCGCAACCGTAAAATCTTCCTCCGTTTTGGCTGCCCACTCAAGCGGATTCTTTGGGCTGCTCATACAACACTTTTCCTTCGGAAACAATCTCGTCAATAAAAAAATCGCCGTTTTCAATCGAATGCGCGATTTCTTGCGGAGTCTTGACAAGAATATCCACGGCAAAGGGTCGTGGACGCAAAAGACGCGAAACCAATAGATAGCGTTCGATTTCAGGTTCTTGGCTTGGCATCACAACCAGCAAATCCACATCGCTATCAGGCGTTGGATTCCCGTACGCATACGAACCAAACAAGATGATTTTTTCGGGATGCAATGTTTCCGCAATGCGTTTGACCGCGAGCGGCAATGTCTTGCTCACCGGCGCATCCGAGCCGATGGGCGTGACATGCGGAATCTTCCAGCGCGCGCGCTGAGCGGACACACGCGACGTCGGTTTCGTTCGATAGCGCGCTGCAGTTTCGCGCGCGGTGCGGCGCGGTTGACGCTTTTGTTTTGTGGAGCGTTTAGCGGTTCGCGTTTCCTGTTTCATTTGACCTTCGTGCGCGCACTCTGAATCGCTTGCGATACTTTTTCCATTTTGCGCTGCGCGGTGGCGTCGGATTCAGTTTTCGCGCGGTGGCTTGCCGAACCTCGCGCTACCTTGAAAAGGTTCCGGTTCAGCCATGAAAAGACCATTTAGGACGGATCGGCGAAATAAATAGATGGACGCCTTGATTGTGCCGCCTTACGATTCAACTATCATCAAACGTTCAGCGATATGTTGCGCCAAATTCCGCAGCGCGGGCGGGTCTAACTCGTCAATCGCTTCGATGACAACCCACAATGGCACATGCAGTGAGATGGACCGTTCCCCATGCGCAGGTCTGTGATACAGCGCGCGCAAACGGTGATAGTCCTCTTGCAACTCTTCCGGCTCGAGCAATGGCACATCGGGCTCATGCACGCGATTCAAATTGGCTGCCATAAAACCTCATTTAGGCCGAGCAGGTGAAATGAACGGATAGCGTGTATGCTTGCGACTATTCGCCCTTGGTTGGCTCTGCCGTTTTTTGGTCGAATCCCAGTGCTTGCTTTAGACGCTCTTGCGCTTGGCCGAAATCCTTTTCGGAAAGTTGCCCCACGCGGTAAATCACTCGTGTTGGGTCGAGTGTGAACAATATGGGTTTGAGCGCGGAAGGATAGCGCAAGCCCGCTGCTTGCCAATCGGCGAGAACATAGTCAAACCGACCTGTGCCTTTGACAACTTGGGATGTGATGGCTGCCAGAATTAGGTCGGGTTCGCTGGCGTGATATGCTGCGCTGCTAATCACAATGGCAGGGCGCACTTTGCTTGCGCTCAAATCGCTAAACGGAAAAGGAACGAGCAGCACATCACCGCGCTGGTACGGCATACAATTCTCTCCAGTTGTCGTAGCGCGCATCGAGGTCATTGTCCCAAACCCGTTCCAGCGATTCTTCTGACAGGGCAGACCACCCCTGTCGTTCGCTTAACGGGTCGAACAACTCGGTCAAACTGAAAAGAATGTCGAGCGCTTTGGCAATGATTTCATCTTGACTGATGTTCTTGGCTTGCGCGAGCTGCTTCAAGCGCGAGACATGGTTTGAAGATAAATGAATCTCTTGCGCAATGAGCGTTGGTGTTTCAATCATCATAACCTCACATTCGACCAATAGTTACGTTTATTTTACACTCTTTCGCGCATTCTGAATCGCTTGCGCCAATTTTTTCAGCGCTCGCCGCGCGAGCGCGCCCGCCGCCGATGAAAGCGTACGGGATGAGAATGCGCGGGGGATGATTCAGATGATACCGGGGATATTCTAGCGTACAAGCATAGACAAGACAATCGAAACTTGCTCATCCCGACCATTGCCACACCCTCCCCCTTGTTGCTATAATCCCCCCACTCGCCCTTTTGACGGCAAGGACCCCTCATGCCCCAATCCCTCTCCGCTTTCCTCAACCGCGTCCCGGCGTGGCAGAGCCGCACGGATATCACGACCACGTTTCTTGCGGGCGGCATCACCAACCAAAATTATCGGGTGGATGTCGGCGTCGGTGATGAGATGGAATCGTTTGTCATGCGGTTGGGCGGCGCAAAAACCGATCTGCTGGGCATTGACCGCGCCAACGAATATGCGGCGACGAAACGGGCGGCAGAGATCGGAATTGCGCCCGAGGTGGTGGGCTTTCTCGAACCCGAAGGCGTGTTGATTGCGCGGTTTATTCGCGGGCGCGCCGTGCCGCCGCAAGAGCTGCGCGCGCCGCAGGGGTTGGCGGAGGTTGGGGGCGCATTGCGTCAGATTCACGCGCTCGCGCCATTGAATTTTGCTTTTTCGCCGTTTCAGGTCGTGCGCGCCTATGACCGGCTGGCGCGCGAGTGCGGCGTCACCGCGTTTCCCGAAAATTATGGATGGCTGCGCGAACGGATGCGCGAGATCGAGCACGCGTTGGCGCGCCAGGCAGACGCTCCCGTGTTGTGTCACAACGATTTGTTGAACGGGAATTTCCTGCGCGACGACCAGAATCACCTGCGGATTCTGGACTGGGAATATGCCGGGATGGGCGACCGCTTTTTTGATCTCGCGAATTTTGCGGCGCACCATGACCTGGACGACGACCGGATTCAGGAACTGCTCGCGGCATATTTTGAAAATCCGCTGCCGGGTCATTTTGCAAGATTGAAATTGATGCAAGCTATGTCCGATTTTCGCGAGGCGATGTGGGGTGTGTTACAGCAAGGCATTTCGACGCTCGATTTTGATTTCCGCAGCTATGCGGACCAATTTTTTGAAAAACTGACCGCCCGTTTCAAGGATGGGCGATATGCTCTGTGGCTCAGGGGAACCTAAACAATGACTATTCCCTCTCATGCGCGCGTCGTCGTGATCGGCGGCGGGGTTGGCGGCGCGAGCATCGCGTATCATCTCACTTTGATGGGGTGGCGCGATGTGGTTGTGTTGGAACGCAGTGAACTGACGAGCGGTTCGACGTTTCATTCGGCGGGTCTGGTCGGGCAGCTGCGCACGTCGAGCAACCTGACCAAGATGATCCGATACAGCGCCGATTTGTATCGCAAGCTGCACGCCGAAACCGAAATTGACCCCGGCTGGCGCGAGGTGGGAAGTCTGCGGCTGGCGTCATCGCCCGCGCGCCTGGAGGAATTGAAACATCTGGTCGCGGTCTCGCGCTCGTTTGGGCTGCCGCTGGAATTGATCAGCGCGGCGGACGCGCAGAAATTATTTCCCCTGATGACGACGGACGGGGTGGAAGGCGCGGTCTATCTTGCGACGGACGGTTACATTGACCCGACGGGTCTGACGATGGCGCTGGTCGCGGGGGCAAAAGCGCGCGGCGCGCAATTTTGCGCGCATACGCGGGTGCGGAGCATCACGCGGGCGAATGGACGCATCGCGGGCGTGGTCACGGACCGAGGGACGATTGCGACCGAGATTGTGGTGAATGCGGCGGGACAATGGGCGGGCGAAATCGGCAGGATGGTTGACTTGAATTTCCCGATCGTTTCGATGGCGCATTTGTATTTGATCACCAAGCCGATGGGGATTACCCAAACCCTGCCCACGATGCGCGACCCCGATTTGCTGGTTTACTATCGAGAGGAGGTGGGCGGCTTGATCATGGGCGGTTATGAACGGCAGCCCGCCGCCTGGGCGCTGGATGGGATTCCGCAGGACTTTAACGGCAAGCTGCTGCCGCCGGATTGGGAACGCTTTGCGCCGCTGATGGAGAATGCGGTCCGGCGCGTGCCCGCGCTCGAAAACGCGCAGGTGAATATGCTCTTGAACGGTCCCGAAGGATTCACGCCCGACGCCGAATATTTGATGGGTCCGACGACGGTCAAGGGCTTTTGGATCGCGGCGGCATTTTGCGCGCACGGGCTGGCGGGCGCGGGCGGCATCGGCAAGGCAATGGCAGAGTGGATTATCGAGGGGCACCCCGAATGGGATTTGTGGCGGCTCGACCATCGCCGTTTTGGCGCGAATTACGCGAGTCAGAACTATGTGCTGGCGCGCACCATCGAAACGTATGCCAAATATTACGACATTCATTACCCGAACGAGGAACGCCAATCGGCGCGCCCTCTGCGTTTGTCGCCCGCCTATGACCGTCTGGTCGCGCTCGGCGCGGTATTTGGCGAAAAGACGGGATGGGAGAGACCGAATTGGTTTGAAGGGCAGACGAATGACAATGGACGAACGGCGAACGACGGTGGAATGATAAAGGACGGCGGACGCCAGACTGAGATTTCTGCGATGAAATACATTGCCGTTCGAAATGATAATCAGCCATCCGCCAATCTCCAAGCTCCAATCTCTTTTTCCCCAAGAGGTTGGACGCAACATCAATGGTCGCCGCAGATTGGATACGAGCACCTGGCGACGCGGGAACGCGCGGGGCTGTTTGACGAAACATCGTTCGCCAAGATTTCGGTGCGCGGCGCGGGCGCGTTGAAAACGCTGCAATCTTTGTGCGACAACGATATGGACCGTCCGATTGGAAGCGTGACATATACGCAAATGCTCAACCCGCGCGGCGGCATCGAGTGCGATTTTACCGTGACGCGGCTGGGGTCTGAGCAGTTCCAGATTGTGACTGGCACGGCGTTCGGCGCGCACGATTTGATGCACATTCAATCCCACGCGCCCGATGATGGTTCGGCGATCGTCGAGGATGTGACGTCACAGTATGGGTGTTTTGGATTGTGGGGTCCGCGGGCGCGCGCTATTTTGAGCGGGTTGACGAAAGCGGACGTCTCGAACGGGGCGTTTCCGTACATGACCGCACAGCGCATCGCCATCGGGGATGTGCCTTGTCTCGCCCTGCGCGTGACGTATGTGGGCGAACTGGGCTGGGAATTTTATTTTCCGATGGAATACGGGCGCGCGCTGTGGGATACGCTGTGGGCGGCGGGTGAACCGTTCGGGATGGTGGCGGGCGGGTATCGCGCCATCGAATCCATGCGCGTGGAAAAAGGGTACCGCTATTGGAGCGCGGACATGGGTCCCGATTACACGCCGTATGAAGCGGGGCTGGGGTTTGCGGTGAAATTGCACAAGGGGGATTTTATCGGACGCGATGCGCTGGTGAAACAAAAAGAAAAGGGCATCACGCGGAAATTGTGCTGTCTGGTCTCGGACGACGCAAGCGCGATTGCGATTGGGAATGAGCCGGTGCGGCACAATGACCGCGTGGTCGGCTGGATCACGTCCGCAAGTTACGGGTACTCGGTGCAAAAAAGCATTTGCTATACGTATTTACCGATTGAACTCGCCGTGTTGGGCACGCGGTTGGATGTGGAGATGCTCGGCGAGCGCATCGGCGCGGTGGTGGTGCAAGACCCGCAGTGGGACCCAAAGGGGGAGCGGGTGCGGGGATAGTAGATCATGGTCTCGGAAAGAAGCAGGGCGCACCTCCCGGCGAGGCGCGCCCTGCTTGTAAATGTGGAGAGAGTCTATCTTATGCCAGCGGAATAGTGACCGTAAAGGTGCTGCCGTGACCGACCTCGCTGTAAACCTGGATCGTGCCGCCGTGCTTTTCCACAATCGCGCGAGCCAGTTTCAAGCCGATGCCCATGCCGTTGTAGCGGCGCGCATGGGTCAAATCCGCCTGATAAAAGGGTTCGAAAATGTGGGATTGCTTGTCGAGGGGAATGCCGATGCCATAATCGCGCACGGCGATACAGCAGACGTGGTCCAATTCCTGCGCTATCAGTTCGATGTGTCCCGGCGAATTGGAAAACTTGCAGGCGTTGATCAGCACATGCGCCAGCGCGCGGGTGAGCATTTCCTTGTCCGCGCGCACCGGTCTGGAACACGCGATTTTGCTATGCAGCTTGAGCCCTTTTTCTTCCAATCGCCAGCGCTGGTTCTGCACCACGCACGCGAGCGCGGCTTGAATCGAAACGGGACCGCAATACAGGTCCCACTGTCCGGCTTCGAGCTGGTTGAGGAGCAAAATGTCGTCGAGCCGATTTTTGAGTGTGAGCGCCTGGTCCAGCGCCAAGTCAACCTCCGCTTGTTCGGCGGCGGGGGCGCGCTCTTGCAGCAGGCGCAGATATGCCAAAACGTGTGTGAGGGGGGTGCCGAGCTCGTGCGCGAGCAGCATTACGATCTCGCGATTGATCTCGCGCAGCCGCGTAACTTCGGGAGAGGTTTCCGGCGGCACGATCAAGATCGGCAGGTCACGGCAAGTCAATTGTTCCACGGTCACAATAGGGTCTGGCGGCGTAACGGCATGAGGTTGCTGCGCTGGGATACAGCGCGTCTTGACGTGCAAGCCCGCCGACTCGCGTGTCATCTCTTGAGCAGAAACATGGCGTTGCGCGGGCGCAGCGACATGGTGACACGACCGAGTCATTTGGCGACACGCGAGTCGGTTCGCATGACGAACCCAAAACTCGATACTCCACCCCACAAGCTCATGTTGTTGCGCTGCTAGCTGATTCTAATACTCCTCTTTGCCGGCGCACCGACGGTAATGGAGCCGGTTCATCCCCGTCGGCGACAAAGGTTTGGTGCAGTTGGCGCGCAAATTGCTCCAACGAATCGGCGCGAATTTGCATGATAAGATCAATCTCTTGCGTGGTCAGCGGAAAGGCCTGGAGAATGCGTCGGCGCGACCCATTCAACAGTCCCGAACGGAAACCACTATCAGTAAGGGCTGTCCCAATGATTGTTTGCAGCACAGGTGCACACACGCGAATATCTCCAAGAGCCGCCAACCAAATCAAGGCGGCACACTGAAAAGCCCGATTTGCCGTATTTCACGGCGAGCTCCCGGACCAAATGTCATTTTGTCAGGGTCTCTAAATTAAAGGTGCGCTGCCGGTAAGCCGCGAGTCGGTCTGGGTGCCAAGCGCCCAGGGCACAAACCGCAACAGCCCGAGCGCAATGATCGCATCGCCGATACTGAAAACACTCGGAATGGGAAACGGCGGCGGAATCACGAAAATATCAGAGAGAAACCACAACCGCGTATCCGCAAGCGGCAGCAAGATGTCTTTGGACCCGGCGAGATACGTGCCCGGTTCCGGACCGACGACCAGGTGGCTCTTGCCCGTCGCGACGAGCGCCTCGTACGTCATGGGCATATGCCCCCCGTTGACAAGAATCACGGCGGCATTTGCCAGCAGCCCGATGCCCATAATCCATATACCCGGCATGTGCCGGTTCCAGACGACAAACACCGCGAGCAAAAGGTAGGAAATAGAGTACAGTCCCACTCGCAGCACTGTCGGCAATTCGACGATTGGCGTCAGATAGACAATTGCGACCTGGATACCAAACGCCGCCAGCACCAGACCTGCAGCGCGCAGTGGCAGCCCGGCGAGCCGTGACAGGCGTCCACCCCAGAGGTATGCGAGAACGAGAGCGGCAGCTAGCGCCAGAAGTAGAATCATTTTCCGTCTCCGGGGGCTGAGCGCGACTCAGCAGGTCCAGCAAAAAGGCGCCCCGGCAGACAGCACAAACGCGGCGAGCGCAAGCAGGATCAACAAGATGCGGACGGTTGTTTTATTCATTTTTGGTGTCGGGTTATTTTGCTCCACGAGTCGCTCCTTTTGGTGTAAATCCGGGCACGGCAGCCCCGGTTGGATGTCAGGATTTTGTTATAACAGAACCGCACTGACAAAACACTGACAGAATTATTAAAATTGAAAAAAAAGGCGAGCTGGGAGACCCCCAGCCCGCCATATTTCCTTTCACAGTCTGATTTTACACCTAAACGAGCCGTTGATACAAGGCGGACGTTTCGGGCGCGGGCGAAACGCCATACTCGGACGCCAGATATTCGACACACTGCTGGTATAGTTGAAGCGCCGCCGAACGATTGCCCATCTCCAAATGCAATCCGATCAGGTCGCGATAGGTTTCTTCATGAGCCGGCTCTCGTTTCAAGAGCTGTTGATAGAGCGCGATGGCGCGGTGGGCGTCCCCGACCTGTGTCCACGCGCGCGCCAGTTTGGCGAGCGCATCGAGATAACGCAGGCGCAGTTGCTCGCGCCGATGCATACACCAGTCCGAATAAAATTCCTCCATAAAATCGCCATGATACAGCGGCACGGCGCGTTCGAGATATTCGATCTGCTGCAGCGGGTCACCGGCGCGTTCGGCGGATTCGATTTCGGACTCGAATTCGAGCACATCGAGCCAGCGCACCGCTTCCGGGTTGAGCTGATACAACCCGTTGCGAAAGACGATGCACTCGGGAAAGAGCGCGCGCCGCAGGCGATACAAACTGGCATGAAACAAGTCGTTCGCTTGCCCGCGCGAGGCATTGCTCCAGAGCGCCTCCATAATCTGCTCTTTGCGCCAGCCCTGCGAGTTGGTGGCAAAAAAGAAAAACAATTCTTTGGTCGTGTTCGTTTGCCACACGCTCCGCGCCAGCAGCTCGCCGTCCATCATCACACGCGCTTCACCCAGCGTGTTCAATTCGAGCTGCGGCAAAGTGTCTTGCGGCGCCAACTCTGTCACGCTGGGGCGCTGCAACAGGTCCAGCTTTTGAATGAGACGTTTGAAATAGGGCACGCCGACACGGCGCGCGAGCGCAAACTCGGGAACGAAACGGGCGCGCGCCGCCTGACTGACCAGAAATTGGTTTTCCTCCAATGCTTTGCCGACGGATGCCACGACCCGCAGATGTCGCAGCGCTTCTGCATCGCGTTTGCGCTGTAACGCCGCCTGCGCGAGATAAAAACGCGTCCGCGCAATCTCGCGCTGCAGTTCCATCGGTTCGAGCAGTTTGAGCGCGAGATCGAGATGGCGGACAGCTGCGTCCGTTTCATTCTGCGTCAGCCGCAGCGCGCCTAACCCGATTTGCGCGAGCGCCACCTCATAGTCCGAGCGATGGGTTGACGCCGTCTGCAGGGCGGTCTGCAAGACCTGCTCGGACGTTCCCGCGTCGCCCGCGAGCCGCCACACCTCGCCCGCGGCAACGCGCGCATAGGTGATCAAAAAGCGCTCGCGTATTTTTTCCGCGATGGCGGATGCCGCTCTAAAAGACTCGAGCGCGTCGCTCAATTTTTCATGGTCGCGTTGAATATCGCCCAGCCCTGCGTGGATATATGCTTCGCTCCGCAAGTTGCCGGAGCGCTGCGCGTGTTCCAGCGCCGTCATCAAGAGATCGCTCGCCGCCGCGAGTTCGCCCTGTTGATAGCGCGCCACCGCGATGCTGTTGAGCGTGTTGGCGAGTTTGTTGGAATTGCCAACGCGCTGCCAATGGGCGCGTGCGGCTTCAAAGCGCGCCATCGCCTGCGCCCGATCGCCGGTGAGAAAATAGAGCGCGCCCAGATGCGTTGCGGCTTTTGCCTGGTCGCTCCGCATATTTGCAATTTCATAAAGCGCCGCCGCGCGCTCCAGATGTATCACCGCCCCTGCCAAATCGCCGTGCTGCGCTTTTAGCGCGCCAATTGTCAGCGCCGCGAACGCATGGATGGGGTATTCGTGCGGAGGGAGCAGTGCGAGCGCGCGTTCGCAGCGTTCCAGCGCCGTATCCAAATTCAACTCGTGCCGCGCCGATTCGATCAACGCACGCGCAAGATTGAGCGCATCCTGCCGCCGATCAAACTCGTGAATGGCGCGGTCGAAACTGTTTGCGGCAGATTCGGACGCGCCGAGTTCCACACTCACCATCCCGCGCCAGAGCCAGAGGATTGGGGTTTGCGAGAGGACCGTTTCGGGCAGGGCATCCAGCCAGCGCGCCAACGTTGCCCACCGTCCCAGCTCGTATTGTTCTTGCGCCACAATCTCGATCAGGCGCGCCGCCTCCGCGGGTTCCCCGGCAGACAGCCATTGTTCGATCGCCTGGTCCATCTTGCCGCGTCGTTCAAACAAAGCCGCCGCCTGCCGCAGCAGATGGCGATAGCGCGCGGGCTGAGTGTCGCGCAAACGCATCTGCAAAAATTCGCGAAAGAGATGATGATAGCGATACCCTTCGCGATCGAGCCGCGTCAAAAACAGATTGCGTTTTTCCGCCAATTGAAAGAACGCCGACGCCTCTGCGATGCCCAGCAGTTCATTGCACATGCCCGCATCCATTTCGGCAAGCACCGACGTTTCCAACAAAAACTGCTGAAGGTTGGCGGGCTGCTGCGCCAATACTTCGACGGCAAGATACTCAAAGAGCTGGCTGCCCGGCGTATACTCTTTGACCCACTCGCGGAAAACGCCCTGCCAGAGCGCCGGCGACGTAAGGACAATGCCCGTAATCCAGCCCTCGGATTGAACGGCAAGTTCGTTCGCCATCTCGGGCGCGATTTCCATCGCGTCGTTTTGGAGAATCAGCGCGCGGATTTCTTCGGGAGTGAACTTGAGGTCTCCCGCGCCCAAACCCGCCACCTGCAAATTGGCAGTCAAGCGTGTCAAGGTCAAATGAGGCGGGATTGTGCGACTGGCAAGAATGACGTGCGCGTTTTCGGGCAGGAAATAGAGGAGCCGATCGAGCAGTTGATTGACCGGTTGGCTGCTTTCGACGAGATGATAATCGTCCAACACCAGCACAAAGAATGTGTCAATCTGTTCGTGCAGTTCGGTGACGAGCGCGCCAATGATGGCGTCAACCGAACGGCTTTCGTCAGGGCTGCGTAATAGCGCGCTGGTATGTCCGCCGAAATGTGGAAACTGGCGCTGGATCGCCGCGACCAGATACTCCATAAACACATGGGGGTCCCTGTCGCCTGTTTCCAGACTGTACCAGCACACCGGCAAAGCGGTGTCGTTGGCGAAATCAACCACGAGACTTGTCTTGCCGTAACCCGCCGACGCAGAAATGAGCACCAGCTTGCGTTCGATATACTCGTGCAGAAAATCGAGCAAGCGCGGGCGTCTCAGGACGTCACTGCGTCGTGACGGCACCACAATTTTCGTGACCAGCAGATTGGGATTCATGCGTGCTGCCTTGGACCCCCGGGTCGAGGTGTGTCAAACGATTTCGAAATGAACGGCGCGAGACCTGTTGGGCTGTCCTGGCCGCTCTTTAGCGCGCAGTCCGGGCGCTGACTGCTATGCTGAGGTGGTTTCGGTATTATAAACCAAGTGTTGTGGCTTGTGTATATGGCGGGGTCAAAAATTCTCCTCTTCCAGTTCGGTCAATCTTCCGCTGCCCTCCAGCCGGTTCAACAGCTTGTTCACCTCGCGGAGCAAGGTCGGTGAATCGCGCCGCACGGCGATTATATAGTTTTCATCGGCGAGCGGATTGCCGACAATGCGCCACGCGCGCGCGCCCGTGTCCGCCTCGGCGTGTTGAAAATCAATAAACGCAATCGGGTCAATGATCGCTGCGCGCGCCTCGCCGCGCTGCAGCGCGCGCAGTGCGTCAAACGCGGTATCGAACCGGCGCACGTCCAGATTGTGCCGTTTTTGCCATTTGCGCGCGACGGCGTCGCCGTTCGAGCCCAGTTCGACCGCAATCGTTTTGCCGCGCATATCTTCGAGCCGTGTCGTCGTCTTGTCATCACCGCGCACAACCAAAACGGGTCCGCCGTTGAAATAAGGGCGCGAGAAAAAAACATCCTGCGTCCTGGTGGGATTGTAGGGCAGAGCGGACAAGATCATGTCAAATTGCTTTGCGTTCAACGCGTCATACAAACCGTCAAAGCCGGAATAGACATATTGAATTTTTACGCCCCACGCGTTTGCCATTTCGTTTGCCAGCGCCACATCCAACCCCGACAATCTGCCCGTGCCGTCATCCATCACAAACGGCGGCGAGCTGGGGTCAATCCCAATACGCAGGATGTGCTCGCTTTGTATTCGCGTCCAGGTGTCGTCGGGTTTGGCGGGCGCTTGCGGCACAAAAAGCAAATAGCCGAGACATGCGACCATTGCCAAACCTATGAGCAGCAGAGGGAGCGAGCCGAATCTCCACGCGCGAACAACTCTTGTTGAATCATTCTCCTCGCGCATACTTCTGCACTTCCCAATAGATCGGCTTGGCATCAAAGTCCGGTGTGACGAATGTGAAATAATCGTTAAAGGTGTATGTCGGCGCGGGCGTGCGCAAGACCCACAGCGCGCACGCCGCAATCCATTCCGTCCGTTCGCACCAATCATACGCGGCGATGGTATTTTGAATGCGCGCGGCGGGCGTGACCGCTTTGGTCCAGCGCGGGTGATCGTTCCAACCGCCTTCGGTCAGCATGACGGGTTTCGCGCCGTCGCCATATTTCAACATGATGTCGCGCAAGAGCTCGGTGCGGCGAAAATTGACGCGGTCGGGCGAAGGAGGTTCCGCGGCGGGCGACTGCCAGCCATAGCTGTGCGCGGCAAGGATGTCAAAATATTTTTGCGCGCCCGCCTGATACATTTGGTCCAAATAGTCCAAATCGTTCATGGCATCCGTCGAATCGGGGGGGGCGAGATTGGGCGCGAGCGCGCCTGCCAGAATTTTGACATTGGGGTTGGCTTGTTTGGCGCGCGTATAGGCGACCTTGAGCAGTTCGGTGTATTCGACCGGGTCCGGGGGACGCTGCCCCCATTCAAAGCTGACGTTTGGCTCGTTCCAGATGACGAGATACTCGATGCGCCCTTTGAAATGTTCGGCAAAGGCGGCAACAAAATCGCCCAGGTCCGCATAGTTGTTTTCGTCGAGATAGTTGACCGATGTGCCCGGCGGGCGCGCCCACGGCGGCACAAAACCCATGCGCGCAATAACGGTCAGCCCCTGCGCGCGCGCGTGGTCCACCATTTCATCCGCATGTTGCCAGTCATACTGCCCTTTTTGGTTCTCGATATATGCCCAGGGAAAAAATTCAACCACATAGGGCGCGCCCATTTCGCGCACCATTTCATAGTTCTTTTTTATCTTCCAGGTCTCGACTTCGTCGGTCATACGCGTATGCACGCCCATTTTGGGGTAAAGGGTCTCGACCGTTTGGGGCGCGCCGAGTGTGACCAAAATGGGCGGGGGCGCGGCAAATCGCCAGACGACGGCAAGCGTCAGAAAAACAACGCATCCGCGCCCGAGCCACACAAGGGCTTTGGGCAACGTCGCAAATTGTATTGACAAATACCTCATCTCTGATAGAATCTTGACAAACTATAAAACTAGTGCAAACCCTTGGCAAACCCGCGCTGCACAGGATTGACCCACTTTTAGTCTAGGTTGGAGATACAATTCTTGTCACTGCTAGTAGCACAACAACATGAGTTTGCAGAATTGAGCGTCGAGTTTTATAACTCGCGTGTCATCACTTGACTCGGCAATTTCATCATGTTGTTGCGCTAGGTGACCCGAATTGCATAATATATTATGTCTGAAAATGGCGAAGTCGCCCTATTCATTGATTTTGAAAATGTGCGCTACGGCCTCAAGAACACATATGGGCTGGAACCGGAACCTCAAAAGTTGATGGAAAAGGCGCGCAAATATGGTCCGGTCGCACTGGCGAACGCGTATGCGGACTTTACTGAACACCCCGAATTCTACCGCAGAAAACTTGAAGTTGCAGGCATCTCCCCGCGCGATATCCCTCGCCGCAGCCCCGACGTCGCACACAAAAGCTCTTCCGACATGGCGATGCTGCTCGATATTATTGATTGCTTGCTCGATCGTCCCACCGTGACAACTTTGATCTTGATGACCGGCGACAGTGATTTTATCAGAGCGGTGGCACGCGCGCGCTACAGATTCAACAAAAAGGTTGTGGTTGCCGGGGTGCCCGGCTGTGTGTCAAATGATTTGATTGCGGCAGCCGATCTCAGCGATCCGGTATTTGAAGAGGGTTGGACGCCGATCGTGCGCGAGCCGGTCACCAACGGCAAACAATATCAGAGTATAGATACCTCTGAATTTCCGGATCTCCAGCAGGCGGAGATCAAACTCCTCAAGTTAATCGAATATTTGGACCGCACCCGCCCCTATCTTACTTTTCTCTTTGTCAAGACGCACGCCCTCGCCCCAAGCAATCAAGTCGAACTGACAGCCATGCAAGTTGATATGATTCTCACAGGATTCAAAGAACGCCAAATCCTGGTTGAAGAAATTCGCGATATGGATGGTCGCACATTACGCTTGCTGCATTTTCGCCGCGAACACCCCGAAGTGCAGCTGGCGCTCGCCGCGTCCGCGGCGCCGCCCGCGCCACTCGCAAGCTCGCCCTTTGAGCCGGAGACCGAAACGACTGCGGACCCGGTTGTGGAACAAGAGTTGACCCCGGCGTCGCAAGAATTGAACCAGGAGTGATTCGCTCTACAGTTCAATTTCACAAGCAAGCTCATTCAGCGTCTCAAGGTCGAGGCGCTTTTTTTTTGGTAAAAAGAAAAAGGGGCGTTCAATTGAGCGCCCCTGCATCAATGCTCATTGCGCTGTCGGACTGATGACGAAACGACGCAGTTTGCTCCAGCCGCCGCAGGCATCTTGAAAACAGGCGCGCACTTGCCAGACGTGTGTTTTGGCGCGCTTGAGTCGTTTGGTCGTAAATTCGGAATTGAAGACATTGGTTTCGGTCTGGATGATTTTTCCGTCGGACGAGTTGCGCCGCACAATCACCTCATAGCGCGTCGCACACGGACGTTCTTTCCAGTCAAGCAGCACAAATCGAGTATCCACGGTCAAGTCGTTCTTGGGCGCCTTGAGTTTGGGCGGCGGCGGCGCGCCCGCGCACGGGGTAGCAGTGTGGGTTGGGGTGGGAGTGCCGGCAGAGGAGGCGGCGGCAGGCGCTTGCCCATGCCGCAAATAATCACCGCGTCCTGTGCCCCACAAAATGCGGGCGTTGGCGGTGTTTGGCAAATCGTAGGCGACCAGACCCGTGTTGGCGGTCCCAATCACCAGCTCGTAATCCGCATCGTTGTCGAGGTTGGCAATCGTCGGCGCAGCCATCGCTCCGTCCCAACCGTCGTCGCTTGTCGGCAGATCTATGGCGCGCAAAAGATTTCCTGCCGCGCCGAGAATCAACACTTGACCTGCGGCGTTGCTGCCGTGTTCCGTCCAGGTCGTGACGATCACTTCGGCGAGTCCGTCGTTATCCAGGTCGGCGACTGCGGGTTCGGAACTGAAACGGATAAAATTCTCATTTTGCTTTTTGATATTGTAGGGCCAATTGCCGTGTTCGGTCTTGTCGAGCCAATAGGCATGCAAGCGCCCGTCATACGACGAGAATAAAATTTCGCGCAAGCCGTCATTGTCCAGGTCCACGACGACGGGGTTCGGCATGACGGTTTCGATTTGGTTATAGTCTTCCGAGAGGGGCGCGGCATTTCCGTCGGGGACAGGCAGAGCGGTCCAATCAAAGCCATTGCCCGCCCAGCGCGTGCGGTCGACGCGCAGGATAAAGGGCATCTGAAACAGACTGGTGTAGGGGCTGGTGCCGCAGTTATAGATGTTGCCGACAATGATAATTTCCAACACGCCGTCGCCGTTCACATCGGCGAACGTCGGCGCGCTGTCGGCAAAATTGGGGCGATGTTCCACACCGCAATTGGCATAGCCGCGCAAATCTACCGAGTGATCGTAATGAAAGCCGACGCGCGCCCAGACTTTGTTTTGTCCGGCTTGCTGCCCATACATGGCATGGGCGCGTAGAGGTGAACCGTCGTCGTTAAAGCCCACGACGTAATGCGTGTCGTTCGGTCCGATCATTTCATCGCGCCCGTCGCCGTCCAGGTCCGCCAGCCCTACATTTTCGTTGTAACAGCCCGCCGCATAGCCGTTCGTGTCCGAGTCGGGCGAATGGCGGGGCCAGCCGCTGCGGATGGTCCCGTTGTGCTCATAGATAAACCACTGGTCTTGCGAGCGCGTGGCGCAAACGAGAATTTCCAGATCGCCGTTGTCATCTACATCGCTCACCGCCAGCGAGCGCAATTCATTGCTCTGGTCTTGTCTCGGAAAACCGGCGAGCGGCGTGCCGTTGTTTTGCAAAACGGACAGGTAGCCGCCACTGTGCGCGGTCACGATTTCAAGCGAATTGTTGTTGTTGATATCACCGACGACCACACTCGCCCAGCCGCGTCCGCCGCCGGGGTTGGGCACGCTCCACTGTGTAGAGCCATCTTCGCCGTTGATGGCAAAGATTTTATAGTTGGTCCACAACGACTCGGGTTTGCCGTCATTGTCAATATCCGCGACGGCGGGCGAGGCATACCAGCCCGTGTCGCACCAGATACCGTTCAGGCAGCCCGCGCGGCTCCATTTCAAAACCGGCGCCGAAACGGCGCCGGGCGGCTGCGCGCCGAGCGCGCCCGCGGTTGTGCTGACCGCAACGAGCAAAAGCAGCACTGTAACTGCGAGGATCGAATTCCGCATAAGGGGATTGTCGCGCCGCGCATAGGAAACGGGAATGGAAATATTGTCCTATGCCCAACACCAAACAAGACGCCTCCGGGGCGTCTTGTTTGGTGTTGGCGGCATCTATAATTCTGCCTCGACAAAATCCGGGTGCTGTTCACGCGCCCCTTCCTCTGTCACCGGGTCTTGTTTGAGAATCATGACCCGGAACGATTCGGCGGCGGCGAGACCTTTTTCTTTGCCTTCTTCGCTCGCCCACTCTTTCATGCGTTCCAGCGGGTCCCAATCGCCGAGCTGGGTCACGTGCGCCTTGAGCGCGCTGATTTTGATTGCGAGCGTCTCTGAAATGTCAATCCACGTATCGCTCTTTTCCGAGCCGTGCAAAAAGACGCGCTCGACCTGATGCGGTTCCAAACCCTCTGCCAGCAGTTCGGGAAAAATCAGGCGCGTGCCCGCAGAGGGAAAAACAGCGTCGCACGCCGCATCGCCCGCCGCGCGATGGTCGGGATGATTGATGTAATTGTTGCCGTAAAACCGCGCGGTGGGATCGCCGCACACTACGACATCGGGCTTGTATTTGCGAATCAGCCGCGTCAGGTCGCGGCGCAGATCAATGGTGGGCTGAAGCGTGCCGTCGCCATAGTGCATAAACACGGTCTCTTGCACGCCCAGCACCGCGCACGCGGCGCGCTGTTCCAGTTCGCGCAGCACGGCGAGTTTCGATTTGGTCATGCCGGGGTCGGTGCGATCGTTCGAGCCGGCATCGCCGCTGGTGATCACGACGGTGACGACGTGCGCGCCGGCGCGCACCCATTTCGCAATCGTGCCGCCGACGGTGAATTCCTGATCGTCGGGATGCGCGTTGATGCACAAGACACGCCCGGGCGTCTTGGGCTCGACATTCGCGACCACATGCGTAATGCCCCGCTCGGGAATCGCCGAGAGGGGAAGTTCGTTGTTTTTGTCGTTGCTAGAGTCTGACATAATGGTTTAAGAGAATGCATTGAATTGGGTTTTTCAGTCCGCCTTTTTCAATAGCACTATCCTGTTTGTATTTGTTCCTTTGCTATTGTTGGATACACCCCACGCGTTCGCAGTCTTGGTGAATGTCTGGCTGTTTATCAATATCAGCTCGGCGTCGAACGCAGCTTGTCTCGCCGCGCGAATCACGATCTCTTCGAGCAGGACTTTGCCATTTCTGACCTCACCCACCTCAAAGGCAACAAACCCTTCCGGTTTCAGCACACGATGCAATTCAAAAAACACTCGGGTCATTTTTCTTTGCCAGTCCTCAACTTTTGGAATGATGCTGAGATTGACTCGATTGGCATTGATGCCAATAAACCAACACCTGAGCCAGTTGTCAGCCGCATAATTCACAATATCAAGGAATGGGGGCGAGGTGATTGCCAAATCAACAGAACTTGATTCAATTTCTAAAGTTGCCTCACTATCCTCACACGTAAACTTGGCGCTTGCCCTGATCCTGCCCAGCTTGTCACGCATTGCGGGGTCCAGGTCCGCCAACAAAGTCCTCGTCTTTTTCAGAATGATTTCTTTCACATTTCTGCGCGGCGGGGTTTGACGGCGGGTCTCGTTGATCTTTTTTTGCGACTCTACCGAGACCGCTTGATTTGGGGGCAGTGTATAGACAGAAAAGAAACCCGGCGAATGTCCCGTGAGTCTATTGAGCGCGACCATTTGAATCCACTTGTCTGTGTCGTCAAGATAGTTTGCTCGCTCAAGCAGATACTCGCGAAGGGCGCATATCTCTACCAGAGTATCCGGATGATAAAAAACCATCAAGTCCTCTCGCAGCTCGTTCGCCCGAGTCAAATCTATCTCGTCTATACGCTTTTTTACTTGAATAGCCGACGGAGGAGAAAGGCGTGGCTCGACAAGGACTCGGGAGAGCGGGTTGATATCGTTTCCGATCACGCGGCGCCCAAGCAGGGCGGCTTCAAGAATCGTTGTGCCTCTACCCATAAAAGGGTCATAGACGAGATCATCTTTCTTTGTTAATCTCTCAATAAAGAACCGAGGTAACTGCGGTTTGAAACATGCTCGATAAGAGATTTCATGCAAGGAGTGAGCAGCGCGTTGCCTGGATGTCCAAAATTCATTCGTATATGTTGGAACAACAATGTCAGAGTTGTTTTCCAACTCGACAGTCGTATTTGTGATTACCGTCGGTCTGCCAAATGTCTCAAACACCCCCAGTTCTCTATGAACTCGATCTATATCACCGCCGCGCAGCCGCATCGGCTTGTTTAACTCGAAAAGCATAGATTGTGAGACTATCGTCAATACCCCACCGCCGCGCCATCTTTGCGCGGGTCGCTGCCCGCGGCGAGCGCGCCGGTTTCGGGATCAATTTCGATGATTTGTCCGCCCCCAAATTCCCAGCGCTCCGCTTCCACCAATTTGTGACCGCGTGTGGTCATGGTGACGCGCGTGTCATTGTCAAACGCATCCTCGAGCGCGACCGCGCCATTCGCAAAGACGCGGACGCGCGGAGCATCCAGCGCGCGCTGAGGGTCCATTTTGAATTCCGCCATGTTGAGCAGGGTTTGCACGTGTCCCTGCGGCTGCATGAACCCGCCCATGACGCCAAAAGACAACCAGGGTTTGTCATCGCGGAACGCCATCGCGGGAATGATGGTGTGATACGGACGCTTGTTGGGCGCGAGCGCGTTTGGCGATTTCGGGTCGAGCGAAAAATTTGCGCCGCGATTTTGCAAACAGATGCCCGTGCCCGGCACGACAATGCCCGAGCCAAAGGACTCGTACAGACTGTTGATCAAGGAGACGCAGTTGCGTTCCTTGTCAATCACGCTCAGATAGACGGTATCGCTCCAGTTGGGCAAGCCCGTCTGTGGAAACGGCATGGCGCGCAGCGGGTCAATACACGCGCGGCGGGTTTGGGCATATTTTTTGTCCAACAATTGTTCGGTGGACACGGTCATGTGTTCGGGGTCGGCGACGTGGGCAAACGCATCGGCAAATGCCAGTTTCAGCGCCTCGACGAGATGATGCGTATATTCCGCGCTGTTGTGTTCCATTTCCTGCAAATCGAAATCTTCCAGAATATTGAGCGCGCTCAGGGCGACGATGCCTTGTCCGTTGGGCGGACATTCATAGACCGTCACATCCTTGTAGCGGGTCGAAAGCGGTGTGGTCCAGGTGGAGGCGTGATTTGCGAGGTCTTGCTTGGTCAGAAACCCCCCGGTCTTGTATGAATATTTGGCAATTTCGTTGGCGATTTCGCCGAGATAGAACGCATCGCGCCCGTGTTTGGCGATCAAGCGAAACGATTTTGCGAGATCGGGTTGTTTGAGAATTTGCCCCACGCGCGGCGGCTCGTCGCGATTCAGGTAAATGCGCGCCGCTTCCGGGTTCATGTCGAGTTTGGGCTGGGCGAGGGCAAACAAGTGCGCGACCACTTGCGTAACCGGAAAGCCCTGTTCGGCATAATCAATCGCGGGCTTGAGCACCTCGGAAAATGTCATGGCGCCAAAGCGGTTCAGCAGAGTGGACCAACCATCCACCGTGCCGGGCACGGTCACCGGCAGCCAACCCATCGTGGGCATTTCGGTCGTCGCGCCGCGCATGCGCGCTTCGCGGATCGTCAAACCGGCGGGCGCGCGTCCCGAGCCGTTCAACGCGTAAAGTTTTTGCTCGCGCGCAATCCATACGAGCGCAAACATATCGCCGCCGATGCCGGTGCTCATCGGTTCGACCACATTCAAAGCGGCGGCAGTCGCAACCGCCGCGTCAATCGCGTTGCCGCCCTCCAACAACATCCGCAAGCCCGCCACGCCGGCGAGCGTTTGGCTCGTCGCCACAATGCCGTTTTGGGCGCGCACAACCGAGCGCCGCGAAGGAAAATCACTCATCGTTTTTTGCGTTCCAACTCCTCGTTCAACCACTGCATAACTTTATTATACAATTCCTTGTCTTTTTCCCAGACAAGGTCAAAACTGATCTTGATGTCGCCGTCGCTGACGAGATACGCCAGCGCGCCCGCATGAGTGAACCAGCGCGTATCACTGCCTTTCAAGTTCCCTTCAGGGTCAAAGAGCAGAAACGGGTGCTCGTCACTCGCAACGATAAAAAAACCCGGCAGGTCAAAGTGCGTCAACAGTGTGATCAGGTGCAGAGCTTCGGCGTCGTCGCTGGCAAAGCGCGAGCGGTCGTGTGTCAGCAGCGCGTCCAAATCAAAGTCCAACGCCTGCACATAGCCGCCGCGCAAGGTCACGCCCCAGCGGCGCGTGTGCTCGATGATGCCGTGTTGCCCGATGGAAACGTCCGGCGTCACCTCGCCCAGCCCCTGCGGCAGGTGGATGACGGCAGAAGTGGTCGTCAGATTGCCGTCAGGTTCGAGAGACCAGTAGAACGCGCGCCATTCCTGGACCGGAAAACGGTCCGGCAGATTCTCGACGACGCTGCTGGTGCGATGTTGGGATTCGCGGAAATGGTCGCCTGTGTGTCTTTTCATGCGTCCCCGCTTTTTTCCCCCCGCTGATTTGTCGGGTCATCCCCCCCTGCTAGATGACGACTATTTTTTCTTGCCCCACGTGACACGCGGTCGGTCGGGGTCCGTCGGCGGCGGCGCGCTCCACACGCGCCACTCACCGGACGCGCCGCGATTTCTGATGGAGAGCGCGGTTTCATCGGATTTGACCTGAAAATCGCCCTCGATCGTTTCCTTCGAGACATCTTCGTGGTTGCGATTTTGGACGCGCCCGATCCCGCGTTTGGCGCCGCTGACGGCGAGAAAAAACCCCTGGCGCGCGAGGAACTTGGTCGCTTTCCATGCCAAATTTGCCATCATCGCGCGAGACAAGAGCGCAGGAGGCGGCGGTTCCGTGCTCGCCGGACGCGTCAACGGGGCGCGGCATTTGACACACCGGGTCTTGTCAAACGAGTTGTTCGCGCCGCACTCGGGGCAAATACGCTCGAAACTGGACATAGCTCAACCGAGAGACCTGATTACCTGATCATAGTCTGCGTGAGGACCTATCCAAAACCATACAATTGTGTCTTTGTCGCGGATGCCTACCGCGCGATAATCGAGGGTTATCCGAACAGAATACACCGGCAGTGTCTTGTGGACTCTTTTGAACTGGAGACTTGGGTGTTGTGGATCACTCGCAAATTGTTTGTATGCGTGCCGCGCCTGGCGCTTTATATGATTGGGCAAACGGTCGTAGCTCTTCCAAAACCGACTTGAAGTGTACGATGTCATAAGGTGTCCGGATCAAGTGGTTTCGTCAATCCCTTGCGGTGTTCCTCCAGCGCTTCCTGCGCCATCAAGATGAGTTCATCCTGCGAATCGGCAAAAAATCGGTCCCAGCGCCGCTCGGATTCCAACTCCTCCAAAATCCAGCGGGCAAGCGTGTCCTGTTCCGAGGCGTCCAGCTTGGATGCTTCGACAAATGCGCGTTCCAAAAGTTTTGTCATGACGAACCTCGTCCAAATTGTATCATATTTACCCGGCGGTAATCCCGCCGTCAATGGGAATGGCTGCACCGGTGATAAAACTCGAATCGTCGCTCGCCAAAAAGAGCGCCAGCCGCGCCACTTCGTCCACCGAGGCAATACGCCCGAGGGGATGCTTGGCAGACCACACGCGCGCGGCTTGGTCCACGTCGCCATACGCCTGCCAGGCAGTGTAAATCATGTCGGTCTCGACACTGCCCGGACAGATGCAGTTGACACGAATCTTGTCGCGGGCGTGATCGAGCGCCATCGCGCGGGTGAGGTTGATGACCGCGCCCTTGCTCGCCGAGTACGCCGCGAGACCGGGCGCGCCGACGAGACCGAGATACGAAGAGGTGTTGACAATGGCGCCGCCGCCCGCCGCGCGCAAGTGTGGCAGCGCGGCGCGCGAGAGCAAAAACATGCTCTTGACGTTCGTGTTCATCATCGCGTCCCACTCGTCCTCGGTAGTCGCCTCGATGCTGCGGTTACGCAAAATAATGCCCGCATTGTTGAACAAGATGTCGAGGCGTCCGAACGCGTCGATGGTCTCTTTCACAATGCGCTGACACGCGTCGTTTTGCGTGACGTCTGCCGAAATAAACAGGGCGTTCGGCTCGCGCGCGGCTGAATCCGCCAACTGCGCCAATGCCGCGCGCCCGGCAGTCTCGTCGCGTCCCGTAATGACGACGCGAGCGCCCTCCCGACAAAATAATTTGGCGGTCGCCAGACCGATGCCGCGATTTCCGCCGCTGATGATGGCAACTCGATTGGCTAGTTTCATTGGCTCATCGTTTCTACAGCACCATCTTTTCCCTTGTATCCGCGTCCGGATGCTTTAGCCGCTCCATGCCAAACGCATTGTCCGCGGGTTTTGCTTTGCCGGTGATCAGATCGGCGAGAATGCGCGCGCCGGCCGCGCTGCCCATCACGCCGTGTCCGCTGTAGCCGCAGTGAACATACAGACCGCGAATGTGGGGGTGCGTGTCAATAATAGGTTTGGCGTCGGGGGTCATGTCATATTGCCCCGCGCGCACATCCAGATCACCTTTGCGCAGGGTTTCGGCGATCTGTTCCCAAAATGGTGAAACACGCATCACGCCGTCGAGCGCAAGCGCGGGATATTCCCAATCGGGCTTGATGTCGTCAGTGGGTTCGCCGGGGGCTTCGTCGGTATTGATCGCCAGGATCGCCCCGCGCCCTTCGGGACGCCAGTGCGCGCCGGTGTCGGCATCAATCGTCATGGGCGCATCACGCGGAATCAGCGCATTTTCTTTGATGGCGGCGTGCTGGCGGCGAATCAAATTGATGGGCAGGTCCCATTCATAGCGCGCGGCAAACCGCCTGGCATAGGGTCCTGCCGCGAGAATGATCAGCGGCGCGTGATACTCGCCGCGCGTGGTGCGGACGCCGCGCGTCATCCCGCCGCTGACAATGATCTCTTGCACATTCGTTTCGTTAAAGATCTGCGCGCCGTCGCGCACCGCCGCGCGCGCATACACATTGGTCAAATCGTTGGGCGACAACCACCCGTCACGGGCGCGATAGGTGGCACCCACCACCTCCGCGCTGACAAAGGGGAAATGCTTGCGCGTTTCGTCGCCGTCCCACAATTCCACGTCGGCAAGTCCGTGAGCGCGTTGAAAGGCGACGCGTTTTTGCATGCGCGCGGGCGTTTCGGGGTTCGTGGTGCAAAATAAATAGCCCTGCTGGACCATGCCAATGTCGGCGTCAGCCAGACCCGTGCGCTCGCGAATGTTTTCGAAAAACGAAATGCTTTCGAGCATCATGGCAATGTTTTCCGCTTCGGCGAACTGTGCCCGAAACGCGGCGAGCGAGGCCGCCGTAGTGAGGAGCCCCAACGCCTCGCGTTTTTCAAAGAGGGTTACGCCGAGTCCGGCTTGAGCGCAAAAAAACGCGCTGGCGGCGCCGACGATGCCGCCGCCAATTATGATGACATCACTGGTTGGCATAGACGAGAGAACCGCGCGCTACGCGGAGCATTTGGAGAGGGTGCGTAACTGCGTCGTTCATGTGTCAGTGGGAGGATCAAAATACGGCGAGACCAATTCCCCGCGATGCGCCGCCCAGGCATGTTCCACCCAGCCCTGTTCGGCGCGCGCCAGAGGCGCAGGGAGTGCCTCGCGGGCGAAAAAGCCCGCATTCAGCGCCTCGTGCGGGCGCAGGGTCAGTTTGCCGCCGTCGAGACGACAGTAAAAAATGAGCGAGTAAAAATGTTGTGGCTTGGCCGTGTCGAGCAAATCGCGAATATCATAGACGGCAATCAGGCGCAGGGGCGTGACGAGCAGCCCGGTCTCTTCGCGCACTTCTTTGACCGCTACTTCGGGGGGCGTGTATCCCACATCCGCCCAGCCCGTCGGAAAGAGCCAATGGTGCGTGGGACGCTCGATCAGGAGCAGCTCGTCGCGGTCGTTAAAAACCACCGCGCCGACACCCACTTTCGGAGTAACGTATCCTGCTATGCCGGAACCCACCTCACTGCGCCAGCGTTCGTACAACGCCTGCGCGAGCGTGGCGTCGGAGGTCAGGTTGGGACGCGTAGCTGCCATTTCCGCCGCCAGGACAAGCATTTCTTCATAGCGCTCGCGGTCCCACACAGCCGGTCCAAAGGCGATCCCGGTCTGGGCAATGGCGCGCAGACGCTGCACCCAGACGTCGAGTTGTTGCTCCAAAGCGGGCATGCTTGAATTATAGTCCAGATAGCTATTCGATGCTACAATCGCGCATTATGTCAGCGAATCCGAATCCCGCTTCCAAGTCGGGCGGCGGGACCGAACCCGGCGCGACCGAACGCCCGGTGCGCGAGCCGGTGTGGCATTTTCGCGGATATGATTTGCGCTCGTCGGAATTTACGACCGCAATGACGCATTTTTATCGCGGCGAGATTCAGCGCGCCAATACATGGCGAAACCGGCTCGACGCGACGACCAACTGGGCGATTGTGACGACGGCGGCGGCGATTTCGTTCGGGCTTGCTTCGCCGGACAATTCACATGCCGCGTTGTTGATCGTGATGGCGCTGGTGATTGTCTTTTTGTGGATCGAAGCGCGGCGTTACCGTTACTTTGAATTGTTCAGCTATCGTGTGCGCTTGCTCGAGACCAATTTTTTTGCGGCGATGCTGGTGCCGCCATTTCAGCCGTCGCCGGACTGGGCGGAAACGCTTGCGACGTCGCTGCTGCGCCCCAGGTTTCCAATCAGCAATTTTGAAGCCGTGGGGCGGCGGCTACGACGCAACTATCTGGCTATTCTCGGAATCCTGCTGGTGGTGTGGTTTTTCAAGCTGGCGACCCAGCCGGATGCCGCGACCGACCTCGAGACTGTGATCGAGCGCACGGCGATCGGACCGATATCGGGAGAGATCATTTTCGGGGTGGTGATTGCGACTGCGGTGATGTTTCTGGTGATGGCGCTGGCGACGCTAAATCTGCAGGATGCAACGGGCGAAGTGCTGGAGCAGCCGCGCGTATTCGAGCGATTGAGTGTGCCGAACCTGCTGCGGCGCAGCGGAACGGACCGTGTATATGGCGCGGGGGTGTGGCAGAGACCGAGCGCGCGGCGCGATGAATTCATGACCATGATTATTACGGACAAGGGCGCGGCGGTGGCGGAACGGGTGATGCAGGACTTGAACCGCGGGGTGACGGCGCTGCACGGCGAAGGCATGTATACGCAAAAGCCGCGCGAGGTGTTGATTTGCGCGCTGACGGAAACAGAAATTGATGATTTAAAGCGCGCGGTGAATGCGGCAGACCCGCAAGGGTTTGTGGTGGTGATGCCGGCAAGTGAGATTGCGGGACGGGGATTTTCGCCGTTGGACGAGGTCGAATAGTGGAATTTGTCGAGGTCCCGGCAGGGACGCTGCTCATGGGTGACAATCGCTTGCCGGAGGCATCGCCCCAACACAGACAAGAGTTGCGCGCGTTTGCGCTTGGCAAGTATCCCGTGACCAACTCCGAGTATGGCGAGTTTGTCGCGGCGGGCGGGTACGAGACGGAAGCATATTGGACGGCGATGGGTTGGAAATGGCAGCGCGGGCGGTTGGGGGAAAAACCAGAGCCGTATTTCTGGCGCGAACCGCGCTTGAACGGGGCGCGGTATCCTGTCGTGGGCGTCTCGTGGTACGAGGCGGTGGCATTCTGTAACTGGTTGAGCGCGCGGGACGGGGCGCTGGTTCGGCTGCCGACGGAGCGGGAATGGGAGTATGCGGCGCGGGGCGCGGACCGGGCGCGAAATTTCCCGTGGGGCGACACATTCGAGCGGGGACGCGCCAACACGGCAGAGGCGGGTTTTGGCGGGACTACGCCGGTGACGCATTTTCCGGCGGGAATTAGCCCATTTGGCGCATGGGACATGGCAGGTAATGTTTTCGAATGGACGCTGTCTAAATGGGGCAACAATTGGAAGGAACTGCAGTTTGGATACCCGTATCGTCCCGAGAATGGCTGCGAGGACACCGCGGGGAGCGGCGCGCGGGTTATGCGGGGCGGCTCGTGGTTTAATCCATATCGCGAAGCATTGTGCGCGTATCGGTCGCGATATCTGGCGGGGTCGCGAGCGAGCAGTATCGGGTTTCGGGCGCTTAAACAGGCCTGATAAGCAGTTTGTTCTTTTTATGGAACCCATCATTCACGTAGAGCATCTGATCAAACGATATAAAAACACAGACAAGAACGCGGTGGATGATATTTCGTTCGACGTCGCGCCGGGCGAGTTTTTTGTGCTGTTGGGTCCGAACGGGGCAGGCAAGACGACGACGATTTCGATTTTGACGACGACGCTCAGTCCGACCGGGGGCAAGGTGGAAATTGCGGGGCACGACCTGGTCCGCGATCCGCACGGGGTGCGCGAGTGTGTGGGGATTATTTTTCAGAGTCCTTCGCTCGACCAGAACCTGACCGCCGAAGAGAATGTGCGTTTGCACGCGAGCATTTATGGGTTGTATGCATTTCGACCTGCGTACTGGTTGATGCCACGCGCCTACAAGCAGCAGGTGCAGGAACTGGCAGAGGTTCTGGGGATTCAGAACGATATTCACAAACCGATCAAGACGCTGTCGGGCGGGATGAAGCGGAAACTGGAAATCATCCGCTCGTTGATTCATCACCCGCGCGTCCTCTTTCTGGACGAGCCGACGACGGGGCTGGACCCGGCGAGCCGCCGGAGTTTATGGGATTATCTGGGACGGGTGCAGCGTGAGAACGAGACGACTGTTTTCTTGACGACGCATTATCTGGAAGAGGCAGAACGGGCGGACACGATTTGTATTTTGAATCACGGCAAGATGGTGGCGCGGGGAACGCCGGACCAGGTCAAGGCGCGGCTGGCGGAAAATTATGTCGTGATTGATGCGGCAGACCGTGACACACTGCGGACGGAACTGCGGGCGCGGGGTGTGCCGTTTGTGGAAACGCCGTTGTTTCGAATCGAATTGAACGGCGGCGCGGCGAACCCATACACGCCGCACCAGTTGTTGAAGATGATTGATACGCCGTTGACGACGGTGCGTTTGCATGCGCCGACGGTTGAGGACGCGTATCTGGCGATTTTGCAAAAGAATGACAACGATATCGAAAACGCAAGTTGAACCGCATCGCGGCGCACACGCGCCCATGGGACGCCTGGCGCAAAATCTGAACGCGATTTTTGCGATCGCGTTTCGTGATTTTTTGAAACTGCTGCGCGACCGGGCGCGGATTTTTGGGACGTTTATCTTTCCGCTGATCTTTATCGGCTTTTTGGGCGGCGGAATGCAGGCGACGTTCGGAAGCGCGAGCGGGTATAACTTTTTGGCGTTTGTGTTTACGGGGGTGCTGGCGCAGACGTTGTTCCAGTCTACGGCGACGGGGATCATTTCGCTGTTGGAAGACCGGCAGAATGATTTCAGTCAGGCGATCTTTGTTTCGCCCATCTCACGTTACTCGATCGTATTTGGCAAGGTGGCGGGGGAAACGTTGGTGGCGCTCCCGCAGGCGGTGGTGATTGTGGGGTTTGGCGCGCTGCTGGGTGTGGGAATGGACGGCGCACAGGTGGCAGCGTTGATCGCTGCCTGTCTCATTACGGCAGTCTATGGAGGCGCGTTCGGGATGATGCTGTTGGGGGTGATGCCCTCGCGCCGCGCTGCCGACCAACTTTTCCCATTTGTCTTTTTGCCGCAGTTTTTTACGGCAGGTGTGTTTGTGCCGATCAATAATCTGCCGCCCGCGCTGGCGGTGATTTCCCTGCTGTCGCCGCTGCGGTATGCGGTGGACCTGACGCGCGGGGTGTATTATTACGGAAGCCCAGCGGCGGACGCCGTGGTGTTGTTTCCGATCTGGTTGAACCTGCTGGTGCTGGGCGCGTCGTTTGTGGCGTTCATGTTGATCGGGACGATATTGTTCGTGCGGGCAGAGAGGAATCGGTAAAGGATCTTTTACAGAATCGGCGTCTCCCCCGTCGGGCGCTCCCGCGTCTTGAGCATCTTTTGCAATGCCAAAAATTCGCGGATCCCGTCGAACGTGAGCATGCCGACCAATGCCCCGTTGCTTGTCACCGGCAGCGCGGCGAGTTCGTGCGACTGCATCGCATCCATCGCGCTCGCAAGCGGCTGGTCTGCCTCGATCGGAACCACGTTCTGCTGCATGACCTGCGCCACCGGCGCATACGCGCCAAACTGCTTGAGCCCCTTGATGACCATTTCACGCGTGAGCATCCCAACCACACGCCCGTTTTCGGCAATCGGAAAATCCTGCTGTCCCGTGGACATCATGGAATCCACCGCGCCCGACAGCCGTTCATACGGCGCAAGGGCGCGAATATTTGTGCGCATCGCTTGCCCTGCCGTCATGCCGCGCATCCGACCGCGCTGCTGCGCCATCTGCGATTCCGCGCCCGCACCCATAAAGATAAAGAGCGCGGTCAAGACCAGCAACGGATTGACAAAAAAGCCCGCAACCGCAAACACGACCGCAATCCCCTGTCCCAACATCGCCGCATAACGCGTCGCCGCTGCATGATCCATGCGCGTGGCAAGCAGCGCTCGCAGGATGCGCCCTCCGTCCATCGGAAACGCAGGAATCAGGTTAAAGAGGACGAGCACAATATTGACGGTCAGCAATTGTTCGAGGACCGACTCGTTGCCCCAGCCCAAACCGAGCGTGGGCATTGCCGCGCCTGCCGCAAACATTGCCACCGCCAGCGCCGCCGCAATCACCACGTTCACGGCGGGACCTGCGGCTGCCACCACCAACTCCTGAGAGGGTTTCTCGGGCATCCGCTCCAAACGCGCCACACCGCCAATCGGCAGTAACGTAATATCCTGCGTCTTGATGCCATAACGACGCGCAGCCAGCGCGTGTCCGTATTCGTGAAGGACCACACACACAAACAAGGCCAGAATAAACGCAATGCTCGACAATGCCTCGCTGATTTCGCCGCCATACAGCAAGACCGGCAGCGCCGCAAAGACCAAAAGCAGCGGAAACGTCGCGTGAATATAAAGACCGATCCCGGCAAATTCACCTATTTTCCATGACCATTTCATTCGAGTTTTCTCCGGAGGGCAAACTCGCAGAGTTCGCGCCTCGTATTCCTATCCATTATACGTTTTGATTGTTAAAGATTTATGAAGAAAAGAACGGGTCAGCCCATATAGTAATCTGTGCTGACCCGCCTACGATTCTTACCCGTTGAAAAAAGGGCGATTTTATGTCGTGCCGTTTCTACAACGGCGCAAACAGATCAATCGCATTCCCATCGGGGTCGAGGACCTGCGCGTACCGTTGTCCCCAGAAGGCGTCCCACGGTTCCTTGTGCGAACGATGTCCGAGACCGACGAGGCGCTTGAAGGTTGCGTCCACATCGGCGCGGTTGTCGCACAGAAAAGCCAGCCCGATGCGTCCGTGCGAGTTTCCGGACGGCGCGGTCCAGCCGGGGTCGAAACCCTTGATTATCTCTTCCGTGTCCCACGCGATACGATAGCCGTTCGGGGTGGTGATGCTGACATGCTCCTCGGTGTCCATTTCGGCGGGAATATCCAGCCCGAGCGCGCGATAGAACGCCAGCGCCCGGGGCATATTTTTGACGACGATGCCGATCATGTCAATCTTTGCCATTGTGCTCTCCTCTCTTTCTGAAATCGGAAATAGTTGTGGGGGCGTCTACTCGAATCCATGATTCAATCGCGCCCCCACATTATCACATTTTTATTCGGTTGTTATTTTGGGTAGGACGGATTGCCAATTTGTCAATCCTACGCCGGTGAATTGGTTTGCTTGCGCAATTTGGAAAGCAGCTGCCCCGTCAGGCGCGCGCCTTCTTCATAGGTCGCCTCGTTAATCCCGTGCTTGAACGATTCGACAAAGAGCCGGTCGAGACCCTCGTTCACCTGTTCTGCGCTCTCCGGATGCAAAAGCCGCCACAATTCTGTCAGTTTGTTGCGCTGGACGGGTGAGAGCGGCGGGTGCATACGCGAATAGGTTGTCCGCGTTTCGTTTGTCGCGCGCTGGACGTTGGCCGCGGGCGCGGCGCGCGGCGGAGCTTCGACGCCCGGGCGACCTTCCGTGCCCGTGACCGACGACGCCCGCATCATGTCCTCGGCGGACGCCAGACCCGAACCGGGGATCAGCCCATAGCCCATCGCCGACAGGGCGCGCCCCATCGCAGAGGTTTCCGCCACTTCCCACGGAAAGAGCCGTTCGATTTCACTGCCGCCGATGCGGCGCGAGGTGGCGATGCCGTGACGCGAGCCATAGAGCTCGCTGGTCACGGTCACCAACAGCGTCAGTTGTTCATCGTTGTCAACGAGAATGTGGGGGGTGTGGAAATCGAGGCGTTTGTTCTGGCGAGCGTGGTCCTGGTTCGCCATCGCCAGTTTGCCGTCCACCGTCATATAGGCGTGTTCGGTGGTCTGCCAGCCGTCTTCGCTCTTTTTGCGCTGGCTCAGCGCGACGACGTAATCGGCAAATTCCTCGTGCCGGGCGGCGCCCACGCTGGGAGTTGCCCGCACGACCTGTAAGATCTGTTCGCGCGTCATGAGAAATATCCTCCGTAGGATGAGGTCGAGCAATCCAACATTGCTTGATGCTCATCGAGACCACCGTGAATCGTTTGTGGGGTTTGTCAGTTTTTATTTGGACGGTGGTCCGTTATATAAACGCGCAACCTTGCGTTGCCGCACTATATTAGCACAAGTGTTCTATCGTGTCAAATCACTTTTTGTCAGCGCCGGGCAATCTACTCATTCAGAAAAAATCTCCACCGATAGATCGCCGCGCCCGACAAGATCGCCAGCTGCGAGAGCGCATCGCCAATCGCATACAACTGCGAAAAATAAAAAGTGAGGAGCGAGACAACCGTCAACGACAGGATCATGGCGAGCGAACCAAAGCGCAAGCCCAAACGCTCCTTGCGTACCAGCATCAAAACGGCGGCAAGCATGCTCATCAGCCCGGTCACCACAATCGCAAGCCCGTGGACCAGCAGGAGCGTCGGCTCGCGCAACTCGTATTGCGTCTTGCCGCTCTGAATGACAAACGCGGGCAGGTTGGTGTCTCGCAAACCGCCGCTGACAATCGTCCACAGCGCGCTGAGCTCGAACAACGAACTGATGCCCGCCCACACAAACGAGCCGACCAAAATCCATTTGAACACGCGCCGCGAGGGCCAGCGGGCGGCAACAAATTTGGTCCAACCCCACAACCGCTCTACCCAATTCGGTTCCCTTGCCAGATACACATCTTTGGCGCGCACAAAATCGAGCAGCGCCTGGGCGAGGTCCCGTTCATTCCGACTCGTTGTCACTGTCATGACCTGATTCAAACTCTTGACCAGCGCGGTATGCTCGAACGGGTCCAGATCGTGATCGAGCACCTGTTTCATGTCTTCGAGCGAATTGTACAACAGGGTGCGCGCGTCGCGCGGCTGTGAGCGGCGCATCCGCAGATACAACCACACACACACAAGCAAAAAGGCATAGATGATCGGAAAGGCGAGCGGGAAAAAATAATCATTGTCCTGTGTGATAAATTTCCCCACCTCGTCAATAAACAAGCCGACGCCGACGCCGCCGAGCAGCGCGGCAACCCACAAGACCCACCGATTCGCCAGCGACAACAAAAACACCACGGCGACAAACAAGAGCAAACCGCCCCACAAGAGATGGGCAATGTGAAACGTGCTGTTGCCGATTTGCGGATAACCTGACAGCTGCAAAAAGACGCGGACGACAATCACCGTCACCGCGAACGCAACAATAAACACCGCCAACAGACTGTCCGCGGCTTGCTGGCGCACGGGCGACCAGATCCATTTTTTCTCTTGCGCTTGCTCCTGCGGCGATTCAACCGCGCTCATATTGTTTGCTCCACTCGCGTTTCAAGAGCGCATAAAGATGCAGATCCCAAAACCGGTTCTTCCAAAAGCCATAATCCCGCAACAGACCCTCACGGCGAAAATCAAGTTTTTCCAATACGCGCGCCGACGGGTCGTTGCCCGGCACGACCAGCGCCTCGATCCGATTTACGTTCAAACTCTCGAATCCGTAACGCATGATTGCCCGCAGCGCCTCGGTCATATACCCCCGATTCCAATACGCTGTGGCAACGTCATACCCGATTGCCGCTGTGAACCACTGTCGTCGAAATCCATTGAATCCGCACACGCCGATGACGCGGTCATTCTCTGGGAGCGTCACCCCCCACCACAGCGTGTCGCCGTCCCGGTTGCGTTCGGTTATGCGCTCGATCATGTTCGCCGCCTCCCCGAGGGTGGTGAACGAATCGAGATCGTTATAGCGCGTCACCGCGTCATCGCTAAAAATGGCAAAAACCGCTTCCGCGTCGCTCGCTCGCAGCGCGCGCAGAGCCAGGCGTTCAGTCTGCAAAGTGGGCACGTCCATGCTTGGTTCAATTTCTCCCGCCGCGCATCCATTCCGCCTACGACGCGTCCTTGAGCGCCCTGCACTCGCCCGCCGGGAGTTCCGGGAATGCGGCGCGAATCCGCGCTTCCGCCTCCGCCTCCAAAAGCGCACTGTGGTCGCGGGCAAAGAGCTCGCGCACGCGCTTGAGCGCGTGTCCCTGGGCGTCGAGCGCGCCCATTTTTTCCCAGCGATTGCGCGGGTCGCGGTCCGCCACTTCGGGAATCAGCATCGTCTCTTTCATCAACGCATACGTCTGCGGCTTGTCAATAAACATGCCCGCCGGTCCGGTCTCGGCAATCACGTCCAGCGACAGATTTTCTTCGCTAAACTCAAACCCGCGCGCGATCCGTTTGAGCATCAGCCCGATCTCGCCGTCGGTCACCGCCTTGCCAAAATCAAAACACATCAGCGCGTCCAGCAGCCCGCCCATGCTGAACAAATCACAGCCCGCCAGCAGCGCGGCGACGTTGGACATGCCCGCTTCATAGCCGCTCTGAGCATCGTTCACCTTGGCGTTGGTCAGCCCCAAATACCCCGCGCTTGGCACATTATATAACCGCGCCAACTGCGCCGCGCCCATCCCCAGCATCCCGTTCTCGATCGAGCCCGGCGCATAATTCCCCCGCCGTAGGTCCGCCATCGTGGGCAGGGTGGAATAAATCAGCTCTTTGCCGGGGCGAATCATTTGCGTGAGCGTCGCATACGCCAGAAATTCCGCATTCCCCTGCGCCAGCGTGCCCAGCAGCGTGTACGGCGACGACATGCCGCCGTTGGGCACCATCGTCCCATACGAAGGCAGATTTTCCTCGCACGCAAAAATCAGTTCCTCGGTCGAGTCCAGGTCAAAGGCGAGGGGCGAGACGATGGGGCAGTAATGATGCGTGATAAACGGTCGTTCGCGATACGCCTGCTCGCTCCCCGCCGCCAGCGCGCCCAATTGAAAAATCTGCCGCACATCGTCGGCGGACGACGCGCTGAGCCGCAGGGGTTTGAGACAATTCTTGAGCGCGGGATACAGGCGCGTGATGGAAAAGCGTTCGAGCGGGGCGTCTTCGGCGAGCGTGGCGACGGAAAACACATCAAACCCGTCGAGCGTCTGGACCAGCCGCGCAATCCGCGCAATGTCGTCCGAGTACGCGCGCCGCTCCCGCCCGGTAACGGGGTCGAGCAGGTTGGGTGCGGAGGACGCGGTCATGATCACGGGACGATCTTGCGGCAGCGTGCGGTCGTATTTTGGATCGCGCGCAAAAAACGTAAACGTCGACGGCACGGACGCGAGCGCATCGGCGACGATGGCGGGCGGCAGTTTAATGTTTTCGGATTCATCCGCCACAAGCCCGCGCGCGCGGAAAATTTCCTGCGCCCGCGCATTGCGCACGCGCACACCGACATTTTCGAGAATGTCGAGCGATGCGTCATGTACGCGGGCGATTTCGGACTCTGAAAGAAGTTGAGCAAACATCAGCATACCCCCGATATCAAGAATGGAGACACCGTCATGGCGTCCCTACTTTTTATTCGTGATCACCCCGCCGGTCGCCTGGTGTCCGTGCGTAATCACCACGAAAGCCTGCGGGTCCACCTGCGTCACGACGTCGCGCAAAGTGTCCACAAACGGACGGCTCACGGTGCAAAAGAGGACGTTATGTTCCTGTTCGGTAAACATCCCCTCGCCGCGCCACGCGGTCACTCCGATTTGTAACTGGTCGAGCAGCGCGCGCGACACCTCTTCCTTGTTGTCTGTGACAATGAACGCCGTGCGGACGACGCTCGGTCCTTCGAGCACATAATCGGTCGCCATGCCCCAGATAAACAGCGTCACGAGCGCATAAAGTGACGCCTCCCAGCCAAAGACGAGACCGGCGGCGAGAATGATCACCCCATCCGTAATGAAATACACTTGCGCGATGGGGATGCCCGTCCGCAGCTGCAGGATGCGGGAAATAACGCCCGTGCTGGCGGTGGTGCCGCCCGCGCGATAGACCAGCCCGGTGCCGATGCCGCCGACAACTCCGGCAAAGATGGCATTGAGCAGAATATTCTGCGACAGTCCGGGCGGCAGAAAACGGGCAACCACGTCCGCGCCGAGATTGTAAATCAAAACCACATAGAGCGTCTTGGTCAGAAAATGGAACCGTCCGAGATTACGAAACCCGAGGGCGAGCAGGGGGATGTTCAGAATCAGCATCAGGATGCCGACCGGAACATCAATAAAGTTGGTCAGAATGATCGCCGCGCCCGACACGCCGCCCGGGGCGATATTGGACGGCGCAAGAAAGAGGGCGACGTTGGATGCCAAGATGATGCCGCCCAACGTCAGGACGGCATAAGTGGCAAGCGTGCGGCGCCAATTGGTACTTTGGATGCGCTGAATCATCGCGGACGCGGTTATAGACGCAAATTGTAGACGCAAGACGCAAATTGTAGACGCAAGACGCAAATTGTAGACGCAAGACGCAAATTGTAGACGCAAGACGCAAATTGTAGACGCAAGACGCAAAATTTTGCGTCTCTACACGGATCTATTCGCGTATCTCGCGCAGTTTTTGCACCAACAAAAAGACCGCCGCCACTACCAGACCGACGAGCAAAATCTGCTGCCAGTAATAAAAGACCAAAATCAACACGCCGATTACGGCGAGGATCACCGCAAGAGTGTTGATGGTATTGACATAGGTGCCGCGCAGGATGGACTCGAGCAAAATAAAAGTGACGAGCATAAACACAAGCCCCGGCAAAAACAGGCGCGGCTCAAAGAGGAAAATCAAAACAATGCCGATGAGCAGTGCGCTGATGCTCACCGCCGCCCAGGTTTCCGCCAGGCGATTAAAGCGCATCTGCGAGGTGCTGACCGGTTTGCCCAGATGCACGATGTGTGCGCGCGGATCATCCGGAATCCCGGCGCGCAATTTTTCGACGCGGCGGCGCAGTGTGCCCAGTTGTGCCGCATTCTCGGACTGTTCACGACGCAATGTTTTCACATTTTCCGAGCGTTTGTTGACCTCGAGCTGCAAATTTTCGTATGCAATCTGGAGAAAGGGGTTGCCTTGCATCGAGCGCAGTTGAATGCCCAATTCTTGCAGCATAGCTGTTTCGGGTTCCAGTGCGGCGGCGATTTCGGCTTGACGCGCCGTCAATTCCGTAATGCGGGTTTCCAAAAGCGGGAGTTCCTGCGGCGGCGGGGGCACCTTGTCCAGACCTGAAAAGCCGAGGGGGTCATACCACGAGCTGCGCGGCGTGCCATCGCGATTATACATGGGACCCGCGGGCGCGTTCTCGCCTGAAATGGGGTCACGCGCATACAACCCCCACAACCCGCGATACTCGCTCACCCACGATGTCGCTTCGCTGATGAGATTCGGCTGCCACTCTTTTGTTTGTCCGGGACCAATGACCAGCCCGTCTCCGCGCGCATAATCCACAAAGGGGATGCGGAATGGATTGCCTTCGTATCCGCCGCCGATGCCGAGAGTCTGTCGCCAGAACTGGCTCCACAGGCGCGCAACGCGCGACAACCATTTGGGCAGTGGCGGACTGACTTCGGCTTGATATTCACCGGGGCGAAAATACGAAGCGTGTGACCCCGCACCCGCATAGACCACCGGATGCCCATTTATCAAATCCACTTGGCCATTGTCATCCCAGCGGCGGCGCAGATCATCACCATGAAAATCGTGCGAGGCATAACCGACCCACTCGGGTCTCAGGTTGCCGCCATCCTCGTATAAATAGACCAGGATCATTTCCCAATCCGACTCGTGATCGTTTACGCCGTTAAAGCCCGACCGCCAACTGTTGTATGCCAGGAAAAACCAGTATTGCAGAATCGTCCACCCGTTTTGCCGCACGACGCGCCCATGATAGACGTATTTTTCCTCCTGCTGCTGCATCTGGTCGTACTGGAGTTCCGCCTGTGCCGCCACTGCGCCCGGCACGCGACCGCGCGCAAGCAGAGTGAGCGAAAAGATTGCATCGGCAAAGCGGGCGAGCAAGCCGCCGCGCGCCAAACGCCCTTGCCCCGCCTTGAAAACATTTTCTTTGGATTTGTGGAGCGCGTGACCCTCGTTGAGCGCGCCCACACTTTCCTGCAGGGTTTGGGGAGCCACAAATCGCAAATACTCGACTGCGCCAAATTCCAGGTGGCGGGGCTGCACCAGGCGTTCGAGCGTCAGTTCGCCGCGCGGGACGAGCACGTCTTCGCGCCCGTCGGGATAACGCACACAGAGCGCACACAATCCGATGTAGCGTTCCACATCCATCGGATAAAATTGTTCGCCCAGCGTATACTTGACGACCGGCTCGAACGCGCGCAGCAGCTCGAGATCAGTGGCTGTCGAGGGAATTGAGGGGCGTGATGGGGGCAGGTTCATTTGGATTGCGCAGGATGCCAAAGGTACGGCGGACGTCGGATTGGTTCAACAAAAGAACGAGCAGAATGGAAATGCCAAGCGAGATGACTCCGGGGTTTCCGGCGAGAGCGTTGGCAACATCCATCAAGAGGTTGAGCGCTTGGAGCGTCATGACGGCGACCCAACCCCAGCGTTTTGTTCGCCAGAAACCGATGGTAATCACCAATTGAACAAGACCCACCAGCGTATACCAGACCCCTTCGACAAAAAGCTCCCCCTGGTCAGTAAAAAGTTCCGTCCCTTCATCTCCTGCCATGATCGTAATCTCGCCGCCCTGCAATTCATAGCCAAGGGCAGCAAGACTGATGATGCCGATGGCAAGATTCAAGAGCGAACCAATGACCAGAATCCACGTCAGGATGGTGACGACAACGGGGCGTTTGCGGGAGGAATTGGAGGCAGTTTCCATAGGTTATGAATCGGAATTATACCTTGCGCGATGGTAAAAAACAATGGGCGGAAGACTGGTGATTACCCACATCGCGCAGAACAAGTTGACGTTCAAAACCTTCGAGGTCGGGCGAACAAAGTTCGCCATGAGACACTCGAAGGTTTTCGTAACGCGAAAATCAAGTATAATTACACCGGTTGCTTGTTTTTAGGTTTTTCAAAAACGTCTCATGCCCAGCAAAGAAGCAAAAGCGCGCATCAAAATCAATCGGTTGCTCGATCAAGCCGGTTGGCGTTTCTTTGACGACGCCAACGGCAGGGCAAACATTCAACTCGAGACCCACACCAGGATCACCCAGGCACAGCTCAACGCGTTTGGTGAAAATTTCGAGACCACCAAAAACGGTTTTATTGATTTTTTACTCCTTGACCCATCAGGCTTTCCCCTGATCGTCCTCGAAGCCAAATCCGAAGAAAAAAATCCCCTTGTCGGTAAAGAGCAAGCGCGCACCTACGCCAAATCTCAAAACTGTCGTTTCATCATCCTCTCCAACGGCAACCTCCACTACTTTTGGGATCTCCGGCACGGCAGCCCATACGTCATCACTCAATTTCCCGACCCCGCTTCGGTCGTCGGTTACAAGCGTTACCAACCCAACCCCGCCGCGCTTGTATCCGAATATGTGGACGAAGATTATATTGTCCTTACCCAACTGCCGAAATACCGTGACGAAGCGGGTTGGAAAAACGCGGACGAGCGCGAGCATTTTATCGAAACGAACCGCCTCCGCTTTCTGCGTCCGTATCAACTAAATGCAATCCAAAAATTGCAGGACGCGGTGAGCAAGGGTCGCGACCGCTTTTTGTTTGAAATGGCGACCGGCACGGGCAAAACGCTCACAGCCGCCGCCGTGATCAAATTGTTTTTGCGCACCAAAAACGCGCACCGCGTTTTGTTTCTGGTGGACCGTCTCGAGCTCGAAGACCAGGCAAAAAAACAATTTACGCTTTTGCTGAAAAACGATTTCAAAACCGTCATCTATAAAGAAAATCGCGACGATTGGACCAAAGCCGAGATTGTCGTGACTACCGTCCAGTCGCTCTTGTCCGACAACAAATACAAAAAACTCTTTTCACCGACCGATTTCGATCTGATCATTTCCGACGAGGCGCACCGTTCCATCGGCGGCAACGCCCGCGCTGTTTTTGAATATTTCGTCGGTTATAAACTCGGTTTGACCGCCACCCCGCGCGATTATTTGATCAAGTTCGACCATGCCCGCCCGACCACCCGCGACCCGCGCGAGTACGAGCGCCGCGTCCTGCTCGACACCTACCGCACCTTTGGTTGTGACGACGGAACCCCCACCTTTCGCTATTCGCTCCTCGACGGCGTCCGCGAGGGCTATTTGATCAATCCTACGGTTGTGGACGCGCGGACCGACGTCACGACCCAATTACTTTCCGATGAGGGTTATGCGGTGCTTGTGCCGACCGAGGACGGCATAGATGCCGAGCAATTCTTTGATCAGCGCGATTTTGAAAAGAAATTCTTTTCCGAAGCCACGAATCGCCTCTTTTGCAAGACCTTTCTCGAGCACGCCCTGCGCGACCCAATCAGCGGCGAAATCGGCAAGACTATAATTTTTGCGGTCAGCCAGGCGCACGCTGCAAAACTGACCCAAATTCTGAACGAGATGGCGGACAAAATCTACCCGAATCAATACAATTCCGACTTTGCCATTCAAGTCACATCCGCCGTCGCCGATGCCCAGCAGTTTGCCATCAACTTTACCAACAACAACCTGAGCGGCTCTGCCAACTTTTTGCCCGCGTACAAAACGAGCAAGACCCGCGTCTGCGTCACCGTCGGCATGATGACGACCGGCTATGACTGCACCGACCTGTTGAATCTTTGCTTGATGCGTCCGATATTTTCGCCCACCGATTTTATCCAGATGAAAGGACGCGGCACTCGTACCCACAACTTTACCGAGCAAGTGACCGCCCCCGCGCTCGTCGCCCAACTCGGCAAGGTCGCAAAAACAAACTATAAACTCTTTGATTTCTTTGCCACCTGTGAGTACTTTGAAAAGGAATTCAAGTATGACCAGGTCCTTGCGCTCCCCCCCTTGCCTGCGGGCGAATCAGTCGAGCGCGGCGCGGGCGAGACCGTCGTCCTTGCCAACTATGAAAATTTCGACCCCGACGCGCTGCGCAAGCTCAACGAAATCAAAATAGGTTCAGAAGGCATGAAGATTGACCGCATGTTTTTTGACCGCTTTCAGGACCGGGTCAAGCAAGACCCCTTTATCAAAACGCGCATCGAGCAGGGCCAGTGGGACGCCATTCTCGATTACGTCAACACCCATGTCTTGAACAAACCCGAAGAATTTTATACCCTCGAAAAACTGCGCCGCGCCGCCGGAATTGACCGTCGCCTTTCCCTGCGCGAGATCATTGAAAAAGCGTTCGGTCTCATCCCCGCGTTCAAATCCAAACAAGAACTGTTACAGGACGAGTTTGATAAATTCGTCGCCGACCGCAAGCCCGATTCGCCCGAGAGCATCCTCGCGCTCAAATATTTCTTTCAAGCCTACATCTCGGATGGGCGCGTGCGCGACATGATTGACCGCAAAAAGTTTAACGAACTGCAAACCAACCCCACTTTTACCATGCAGGACTATAAAGCCGTCCCCGAACGGTGGCGCACAGAAATTCCCGAATACATCAAGGATTACGTCACGCTCAACCAGTTCCTGCCCTCGTAGATAGACACACAAAACCTTCGAGGTCTCCAAGACCTTCGAGGTTTTTGGAAACCTCGAAGGTCTCAGACGACCATGCTCGACACCGAAACGAAACGCCGCATAGATACCGCCCGCGATATCCTCGTCGGCAAAGTCCCCGACCCCAAAAGCCAGGTCGAACAAATCACCATCGCGCTCATCTATAAATTCATGAACGACATGGACGCCCAAGCCGAAGAGCTCGGCGGCGAGCGCACGTTTTTCGCGGGCGAATTTGAAAAATACAGTTGGTCCAAACTCACCGCGGTCGGCATGGGCGGCTATGACGTCGTCACCCTCTACGGCGAAGCCATCGCCCGCATGACCGAGAATCAGGGCATTCCCGCACTCTTTCGCGACATTTTCAAAAACGCCTATCTCCCTTATCGCGACCCCGAAACGCTCAAGGCGTTTCTCAAGCTCATTGACGATTTTTCCTACGACCACAGCGAACGTCTCGGCGACGCGTTCGAGTATCTCCTTTCGGTCCTGGGCAGTCAGGGCGACGCAGGACAATTTCGCACCCCGCGCCACATCATTGACTTTCTGGTGGACGTAATAGACCCGCAGAAAAACGAGACCATCCTCGACCCCGCGTGCGGCACGGCGGGCTTTTTGGTCTCCGCCTACAAACACATCCTGAACGCCAACGCTCTGGATGGCAGACCCGGCGCGCTCATCATCCCCGACGAACGCGCCCGCCTGACCAAGAACATCAAGGGTTATGACATTTCGCCCGACATGGTGCGCCTCTCGCTCGTCAACCTCTATCTGCACGGTTTTGCCGACCCCCACATTTACGAATACGACACTCTCACCAGCGAGGATCATTGGAACGACTATGCCGACGTCATCATGGCAAATCCGCCGTTCATGTCACCCAAAGGCGGCATCCGCCCCCACAAGCGTTTTTCGGTCCAGTCCAACCGTTCCGAAGTCCTCTTTGTGGATTACATTGCCGAACATCTCACCGCCAACGGGCGTGCCGCCGTCGTCGTCCCCGAGGGCATCATCTTTCAATCCGGCAGCGCCTACAAAGCCCTCCGCAAGACACTGGTTGACAACAATTATTTGGTCGGCGTCATTTCGCTTCCTGCCGGTGTGTTCAATCCGTACTCGGGCGTCAAAACATCCATCTTGTGGATGGATCGGACGCTCGCGACCAAGACTGACCAAATTCTATTTGTCAAAGTCGCCAACGACGGCTTTGATCTGGGCGCACAGCGGCGAGAAATCAAACAGAACGATTTACCGCAAATGCTGTCTGCGATAGAGGCGTACAAAACCGCGCTGGCGAGTGGTAATACTTTTGAAATCGAAAATCCAAATGTAACGCTGGTGGAGAAAGCGCGACTTGCTGAAAATGGCGACTATAATTTGAGTGGTGAGAGATACAGAGAAGCAGCTCTTGGCACACTCACCGTCTTTCCTCTGGTTGAAATCGGCGAACTCTGTACCTTTGAGTATGGTAAACCTCTAAAGCAAGAAGATCGCATTTCGGGCGAATATCCTGTTTTTGGCTCAAATGGAGTTGTTGGATATCACAATGAATACCTTGTGCAAGCCCCCTTCTTGGTGGTAGGGAGAAAAGGTTCAGCGGGTGAAGTACATTATTCGAGCAAAAATGGTTTCCCAATCGATACGACATTCTTTATCAAGCTTGAAAACGAGAATCGAATTGTCCTAGAGTACCTCTTTCTCATTTTGAAAAGCCTCGACCTCAAGGGAATCAATGTTCAGTCGGGTGTTCCTGGGCTGAATCGGAACGACGCATACAAAATCCAAATTCCCCTCCCTCCCCTCTCCATCCAGCAAGAAATCGTCGCGGAAATTGAGGGCTACCAAAAAATCATTGACGGCGCGCGGCAGGTGGTGGACAACTATCAGCCGCGCATTGAGATTGATCCAGCGTGGGAGATGGTGTCGTTGGGGGAACATATCGAATTCATTTCCGGTCTCACGCTTTCGATCCCTGATTCTGAGGTCGAAGAGGGTGGCATACCAATCATCTCTATGAATAGCATCACTGAATCTGGAGAATTAATACCAGAGGGTATTCGAGAAATCCAGTTGCCAGATAAGGGCAACATAAACTATCTGCAGAAAGGCGACTTACTTTTCAATTGGCGCAATGGAAGTAAGCGGCTGGTTGGAAAAACAGGTTACTTTGATTGGGATGGTGATTATGTATTTGCGTCATTCCTATTAGGGATTCGACCACTCTCATCAAGCTTTGTCTCCAAGTTCCTCTGGCTTTTGTTAAATCAATATAGAGCCGAGCGCAAGTATATGAATTTTATGCGCCAAAATGTGAATGGATTGTTTAATAGAGATGAGCTAAAGATCTTGGTGGTCCCTCTCCCCGACCTTACTATACAACAACGCATCGTCGCCCAAATCGAACACGAGCAAGCCCTCGTCAAATCCACCGGCGAACTCGTCGCCCTCTTTGAAAAGAAAATCAAGGAACGCATCGCCCGGGTGTGGGGAGAATAACCCTGCTGTGCGAGCAGCGCGCGGAATCGACCAACCTGTCTATCAACTTTGTGGCTTGACCGAGCAAGAAATCGCCATTGTCAAAGACAAAAAATCACCGTGAAACTCCCACACACGGAACGCGCCCATGTTTCATGAATTAGACCGCATCGTCTTGACCACCGATTTGCCCGATCACGGACTCGAGCGCAACTGACCAACGATGAACAACAAACCCACCAAGCGCGCGAACCTGACTCCCCAACAAAAGTTCGAACTGCGCCAACGCACACATCAAGCCTTGCAGCAGGCACGAGAAATACAGAAACTTGACAAGAGCGAACGCGCAAAACGACACCATGAACAAGCGATCCAAAAACAGGTAACGAAAAAGGCTGCCAAACCATCCATGAAAAAGCGCAGAACCAAAAAATCTGCTCAATGGTTTGACGCCGGCGGAAAAGCCAAGTTTGCGCGGGATGGTCTCAAAAACGAACATACCATTTCCGGCGGACTCCCCGGCTCTGGTAAGCGCAGTTGACTATTCCCTATCGCCACACAACATTTTGATGTGCCATGAAAAAAACGCGCACCAGCCAACCCGAGACCTGTCATTACTTTGTGGACGAAGCGGGCGACGGAACTCTTTTTAGCGCTTCCGGCAGGGTAATCATTGGCACAGAGGGTTGTACGCGGTTTTTCATTCTGGGCTTGGCCGAGATTGAAAATCCGGATCAACTCGCAAGCGAACTTGATGCTTTGCGCGCGCAGCTGCTTGCCGATCCTTATTTCAAAAACGTTCCTTCGATGCAGCCCGCCGCGCGCAAGACCGCGCTTGCCTTTCACGCCAAGGATGATTTGCCCGAGGTGCGCCGCGAGGTGTTTGCGGTATTATCGAAACACCCGATTCGGTTCTTTGCGGTTGTCCGCACCAAATCCGACTTGCTTAATTTTGTTCGGACGCGCAATCGCTACGATTCCGCATACCGCTATAATCCGAATGAACTCTACGATAATCTGGTGGCCCGTTTATTTAACGGAAAACTGCACAAGGCCGGGGCATACAGAATCTGTTTCGCACAGCGCGGCAAAACTCCGCGCACAGATGCCCTGCGCGCGGCATTGGAAAAAGCGCAAGCCAATTTCCAACAGCGCTGAGGAATCACAAGTCAATCAGCGATTGAAATTACGGCAAGCGCCCCACCGCAGACAGTCTGTCTTCAAGTTGCCGATTATTTTCTGTGGGCGTTACAACGATTGTATGAACGACGCGAGGAACGTTATGTAGAGTTGTTGTGGAAATCGTTCCGGCTTGTCATTGATCTGGATGACACTCGCAAAACACGATATGGCGTGTACTATACACAAAAAAAGCCGCTAAAATTAGCGGCTATACGAGAACTGCCAGAGATATAGGATCATTCGGGCAATGCCCAATGCTCACACGGCATAAAGCCGATTTTCTTCTCTGGCGCCTCTATTATATCACCTCTGTCAATTTTATCACTCTGATCAAGCGTTTCACCGGTCCCCTGTGCCCACCATCATCCACTCACGCATGCGGTAGGGAACGCTCGCCGCAGCGTTCCCTACTCCCCTGCCATCTTCCCCGTCCCACACATTCTCTCACACCCCATCCCATATTCTCTGCTCCTCCCCCTCCACCCTCCTTGCCCTTCGTCGTTCGCCCATTCTTCATCGTCCATCGTCCATCCGCTTATCCGCTTTCCTGATCCGCTGGCAGCCACCTTCCCCTCCCCTTCGCGCAAATTCGCGAAAAGTCGCGGGGAAAATCCCCCTACGTATTCCACCAAAATACGTAAAAAATACGCAAAAACTACGTGCAACACGTATTTACATTCCCCGCCTTCCGTCCTACACTATCCCCGTAACAACAAATTCATTCGTTCCCATCGTCTGCAGCCTGCAACTTTAACTTGCACCCTGCACCCTGCACCTTAACATTTTTATACGTTTCCCGGGCTGATGGTTTGGCTTTTCTTGCGCGGCGGTGCTCTCTACCGCATTTCGAGGCGGTGTATTTCCACCGCACCTTTCGTGCCCGATGATTACATCGGCTTTCGCACCCGATGTAATCATCGGCTTTCGCACCCTTTCGCGCTTGGGTTTCTTTCGCGGTTTTCGCGGCGGTGCCCTTTACCGCATTTCGCGGCTTTCGCGGTCCAAACGCCCTTCGCGCTCAACACCCTCCGCGCTCTGCCCATTTTCGCCCATTCAATTTGAAATTCTTTGATTGTCAATCATAGAATGCCCTATTTATAGGCATATTCTGAAAAAACAATCAAACAAAATCAAAACGATGCTCTTTATCGTAACAATCAAAGCATCAACAGGTCGGAGAGGGGCAGAATTTGCGAAAACGCGCCGAATATGCTATATTCTCGCACTGTTGACCCGCGTGGTGCGCGGGGATTTTTTTGCGTTTTTGAACCCGCGCCGCCGGACCCCAACGTAGAGACGCAATATTTTGCGTCTACTGTCCGGCGCGAAAGGAAATTACCATGAACCTCGTAGAAACTGTCGTCAATGAGCATCTGAAAAAATCGGTCCCCGAAATTCGCCCGGGCGACCGCGTGCGCGTCCACGTCCGCATCGTCGAAGGCGAGCGCGAACGTATCCAGGTCTTTCAAGGCGTCGTCATGCGCAAGCGCGGCGGCGGCATCAAACAGAACTTTACCGTGCGCCGCATCGGCGCCCACGGCGTCGGCGTCGAGCGCACCTTTTTACTGCACTCGCCGCGTCTGGAAAAAATCGAAGTCGTCGCCCACGCCCACGTGCGCCGCGCCCAGTTGTATTATTTGCGAGGCCGCACCGGCAAAGCCGCGCGCCTGCGTGAAAAACGCATGGACGGGAAAAAAGTCGCGGCAGCGGAAGCCGAAACCGCAACCGAAACCGCGGAAGAATAGGCCGAAACGGAACCGGGGCGCGGGCGCCTCGGTTTTTTATTATGCGGGCGCGCACAAGCATTCCCACGCTGGATTATGAACGCGCCTTTTGGCGCGATGGGTTTGAATGCGTCGCGGGACTGGACGAGGCGGGGCGCGGCGCGCTCGCGGGTCCCGTCGTCGCCGCGGCGATCATCTTGCCGCGCATCGCCGACGACGAGAGCGGCGATTGGACGCGGCACGGGTTGTTCCGGACGATTGCGCGCGCCGATGATTCCAAAAAGCTGAACGAGCCGTCCCGCGAAAAATTGTTCGAGCCGATTTGCGGCCTGGCATCCGCGTATGCCATCGGCATGGCATCCGAGACCGAGATTGACGAAATCAATATCCTTCGCGCTTCGTATCTCGCCATGTATCGCGCGCTCGCAGCCCTTTCCACCCCCCCCGACGCCCTGCTCCTCGATGCCCTCGTCCTCCACGACACCCCTCTGCCCCAGCAAGGCATCATTCATGGCGATTCGCTCGTCCTTTCCATCGCCGCCGCCTCGATCCTCGCCAAAGTATCGCGCGACCGCATCATGCGCCAGCTTGACGCACAATATCCTCTGTATGGATTTGCCAAAAACAAAGGATACGGCACCACCGCGCATTTGCGCGCCCTGCGCGCGCACGGTCCGTGCCCCGCGCATCGCGCGAGTTATGCCCCTGTGATACAGGCGACATTGAATTTGGGATAGCGTATAATAATCCGCATGGCGACAACCACGCGCGCGCGCAAGAATTTTGGCGATTCGGCAGAACGGCTCGCCGCGATGCATCTGGAGCAGCACGGTTATCGGGTTCTCGCGCGCAACGTGCGCACACGTTACGGCGAAATTGATCTCGTCGCCGAGGACGCCGACGGCATCGCGTTTGTCGAAGTCAAAGCGCGGCGCGGACGGGCACACGGCGCACCCGAAGAAGCGCTGACGCCGCGCAAACAGCTGAAACTTTTGCAGTTGGGGGACGCGTTTATTGCCGAGCATCAAGTGTATGCCGACAAGGCATGGCGCATTGATGTGGTCGCCGTCGAACTTGATAAAACAGGGAAATTGATTCGCGTGGAATTGATTCGGAATGCGGTGCAGATATAAGCATGTCCCGTAATCCGCTGCTCGTCCTCGTCGGTCCGACCGCCGTGGGCAAGACCGAAATCGCTCTGCGGCTGGCGCGCGAATGGAGCGGCGAGATTGTTTCCGCCGACTCGCGCACGATTTATCGCGGCATGGATATTGCCACCGCAAAACCGACGCGCGCCGAACAGCAAACCGTGCCACACCACCTGATTGACGTGGTCGAGCCGGACCAAGAGCTGACCCTTGCCGACTATCAGCAGCGCGCGTATGCGGCGATTGCCGATATTCAGGGGCGCGGCAGGGTGCCGTTGCTGGTCGGCGGCACGGGCTTGTATGTGCGCGCTGTGGTCGAGGGGTACAGAATTCCGCGCGTCCCGCCGGACATGGCGCGGCGCGCCGAACTGGAACAAATTGGAGCTACGGAACTTTATATGCGACTGCAAGCGCTGGACCCCGAGATTGCGGCGACGATTCTGCCCAACAATACGCGGCGCATCATCCGCGCGCTCGAAGTGATCGAGGCGACGGGCGCAAAAATGTCCGACCAGCAAACGCGCCACCCGCCGCCCTATGCCATCACGCAAATCGGACTGCAGCTGCCGCGCCCCATCCTCTATGCGCGGGTGGATGCGCGGATTGATCAAATGCTCGCGGCAGGACTGGTGGACGAGGTGCGCGGTCTGGCGGCGCGCGGCTATTCGTTCGACCTGCCGAGCATGACCGGACTGGGCTATCGCGAAATCGGCGCTTATCTGCGCGGCGAAACCACACTCGCAGACGCTGTCACCCTGCTAAAAGGCAACACGCGCAAATTCATCCGCCACCAGGGCAACTGGTTCCGCGCCTCCAACGCCGACATTCAATGGTTTGATCTCTCGCTGCAATCGTACGATGATGTCTCCGCATATGTCTCGACTCGCCTCGAATGATCTGAGCTCCCTCCCCTCCCTCCGCCGCGACGCCCGCGCGATCTTTGACGCCGCGCTGCGCGCCGCCGACCCGCGTCAAGCTGTCGAACGCGCCCTCGCGCGCTATCACAACCGCCTCCTCCTGAACGGGCAGCCGATTTTTGATTTCACGCGCGGGCGCATTATTGTCGTCGGCGCGGGCAAAGCGGGCGCGCCGATGGCGCAAGCGGTCGAGGACATTGCGCAGTCCGACAAGAACATCGGCGCGGTGACGGTGAAATACGACCACCTCGCGCCCACGCGCGCCATCACACTCTACGAGGCGGGACATCCCCTGCCCGACGAAAACACCCTGCTGGCAACGCGCGCTCTGGTTGCGCTGTTGGATGGCGTGACGGAAAACGATCTGGTGCTGTGCCTCTTTTCGGGCGGTGGCTCCGCGTTGATGGAATGGCTTGTGGATGGGGTCACGCTGGCGGACCTGCGCGTTTTTACCAATGAACTGCTGCGATGTGGCGCGACCATTTACGAACTCAATACGCTCCGCAAACACATTTCGCGCGTCAAGGGCGGCCAGATTGCGCGCCTGGCGCAGCCCGCACAGGTCGTCTCGCTCATTCTTTCGGACGTGCTCGGCTCGCCGCTCGATGTGATCGCTTCGGGACCCACCGCGCCCGACACTTCGACTTTTGCGAACTGTCTCAAGATTGTGGACAAATATCGTCTCCGCGAAACGTTCCCCCCCGCCATCATCGCCCATTACGAGCGCGGGGCGCGCGGCGAAATTCCCGACACGCCCAAGCCCGATGATCCTCTGTTTCAACGCGTGACAAATGTGATCATTGCGGACAACCAGATTGCGTGCGAGTCTGCGGCGGACGAGGCGCGTGCGCGCGGCTATGCGGTGCACCTGCTTTCGACACAGATGCAGGGCGAGGCGCGCGAACTGGGTCGCGAATTGGGCAGGACCGCGCGCACAGCTGCTGACAAAAAAGTTTGTTGGCTCGGCGGCGGTGAACCGACGGTGAAACTGCGGGGCGCGGGCAAAGGCGGACGCGCGCAGGAACTCGCGCTCGCCGCGTCGCGCGAAATTGATGGGGGCACGGAAATCGTCGTCCTGAGCGCGGGGACCGATGGGACGGACGGACCCACGGACGCGGCGGGTGCGCTGGCGGATAACACCACGGTCACGCGGGCGCGCACATTGGGCATGGACCCGACGACGTTTTTGGAAAACAACGACGCTTATCCTTTTTTTGCCGCGCTCGACGACCTGGTCATGACGGGTCCGACCAATACAAATGTCAATGATCTGATGATCGTGCTCAAATGAATCATGTTGGGTGGAATGTTCTCGCCCGCAAACCCACAAAACCTCTACACCACCTCTTGTGATACCGCGCCACTCGATTGTTGACGTATATTCCGGGCAAGCTATCTAAATACGTTTACACCGCGCCATAGCTTTTCGGCAACAAAAAACCGCCGCAGGACAATTCGTCCGCGACGGTTTCTCATTTGCGCTAGCGCATCGTTAACCAAGCTCTTGTGAGTAAATCGCGCCTGATACGTCCAGTATCGAGCGTTTGTTAACGCGCACGCACAACCAGTTGGTTAGGATCCGTAAATTTACAATTTCCCGAATTTGCTTGAATGAGCCAGAGACTGGAAAACGCGAATCCTCGCGAATCATTACGAATTTACGCGAATTTTATTTTGTCCCAAGCATTTTGTGGAGATTCG
>JADZCJ010000017.1 GCA_020851635.1 Anaerolineae bacterium | reverse complement strand
CGCCATCGCCGCTTGAGTAAAGACTACGAACGGCTCCCAGAAACGAGTGAAGCGTTCATCTATGTGGCGATGATTCGTCTGATGCTCAAGCAATTGGCTCGTGCATGACTTTTAAGACGCTCACTAACGCATTAAAGGACTCGATCTTTCCCCCCAGCTCGAACCTCTCGCCGGGCAAGCGCGCTTCCAAGTCCACGTCCCCGAATCCGAGGTCGGCCGTGCCGGTCATTGACCCTGTGCCATTCCCAATTTGCAGCTCCAGGTCGCGGCAAACGATCTGGGTCCCAAAATTTATTATATAGTCCCCGTCAAAGCGTGCGCGCAGCGCGGCCCCTTGAAACTCACCGATGCCAAACTTGGATATCGCGAGCTCTTCCGGCACCTCTACGTTTGCAAAGAGGGTTTTCACCAAGTCCTCGAAACGGAGCGGCCGCCCCATCTCGCCCGTCACATCCAGGTCCAAGTCCGGAACAAGCATTCCGCTGCGCTCTGAAATTGTGAGGACGGCACGGGCGCGGTACGGGTCAAAGAGCATTGCCACACCGGTCACGCGGACAACTTCCTGTACAATTCTAATTTTTGGGTTGTGCACGCGGATTGCAAGCTTGTTCAGGACATGTGAGCGCGGCGGATGGGGTGAGGCTCTGGGCAAACGTAGCTGGTGTAAGCTGCAGCTCATTGCCAACTACCTGTTGCTGCAAAACAGTGGAAAGTTCAGTGAGGGTTGGACTCGGCATCGCAAAGATCCTCCATAGATTTTGGAGTTCTAAACCACGGCTGTTAACATTCCGTCAACAGGTTTTTCGCTTGCAAATTCGCGTCTCCGGGATTAACAGACATCGAAATATCTCGAGAACGGCTGACCGTCGCTGCCCGCAAAGAGTTGCTTCTCAGTCGCGCTTTGATGAATTCCAGCGCGAGCGTACAAGTTGATGCAGGGCCCGGGCCCAGAAACTGCTTTAAAGGTAACACTCTGGGTGCTGACGCCCGCGGGAACAGTGATGCGATTGTGCGGGGATTCACCAAAACCCTTGTTGAGACCGGCCTTGTTGGGATCATACAGCAAGATCAGCCAATCATAATTGCGCTCTCCCGCCGTATTATTTACAAAGGTCGCTGTAAAGGTTACGTCGTATTTGCGCTTCGGGGCATCAGAGACAACGATGTCGGTGACGCAAACATCCGCTTGGCAGCTGCCTACGTTCGTTGGTGGGGCAGTGGGGGCAGGAGGGGGCGGTTTGGCCGACTCGGACTGATTCGGAGACTGTGCCGGATTGACTGCCGGTGGTTGGCTGGGCGGCTCGGTCGGGGGTGGATTCCCCAAAGAGGATTGGCTTGGCGGTTGTGGCTGGGTTGGATTGCAGCCATTGGGCCAGCGGTAATACAGAGATTGAACTTCTTCATGACCGTCCGGGAATCGAACAGTGATCCGATAGTCAACACTGTCCACCCCCTTTTTGTGAGGAGCCACGTATTTGGGCTGGATATCTGAGGCGCTCATCGGTCCTTCGCCAAGCCCGTTCCCACCTGAGGAAATCCATACACCCGCCTGTTGATTAGAGTCAGAAGGATAGGGCCAGGGCAAGGGGTCGGTATGCACGTGTATGCGCGCCTCTCCATCCGGGTCACATTCGATCCAGAAGCGGGCGCGACTGTTCCCCTGAGGGCTTTGCCCATTGTTCGGGTCGGATGAGTTCGATGCGGCCGGTGGCGGCGCTTGTGGTGGCGGTTCACTTGCAGGGGGCGCACTCGCTGCTTGCGGCGTCAGTGGGTCACAACTCAAAAAGTGCGTGTACTTGCCAAAGGCTCTATTCGAGATATCCACGCTGCGAAAGCCATACGTCTCGCTGCTCTCCCCGATCCGATAATACTGGGCATCCCCTCTCCAAAAGACCTGCTCCCAGTCGGGGTCCGACGACTCGCCATAATAGTAGAAAATTCCGTTCGTTGTGTCTGCGACGTACCCGGGCTCGCCCGGATCGAGCACAAACCAACCGTCCGTTGTCCATTCTCCTTGCTCGTTCAGGTACCTGATTGCCGTTTGAATTCGCACTTCACAGTCATTCTGCAAAGAGATGGCGTAATGGGTGGCGGCAGGCGGCGGGCGCACCCCCTGTTCGGGAGTAATCGTATGCACCCATTCGGTGGACGTCCCATTCAATTGCAATGCGGCAAAATTGACTGGGTAGCCATCTTCGAGTGGCTTCCCGTGTTCCACCGTAAAGGGGGCATTCCTTACGAGGGTCTGTACCTTGCCGCCCCATTGTGTGCCGTTCGAACCGCTCGCATAATAGTACACATTCGGATTATCGGTTTCGACGATATAACTGTCGTTCGTATCTCCCGGTTTAAGGGACCACCAACCCTTGACAATCCATCTTCCACACTGTTGATACATGACCGCGACACTGATTGTCTCATTGGTCGAGTTAGTGAACGCGAGATTTTTTATCGTGCTCTCAAAACTCTTACCTACAGCGAGTGCTTCTTGCTCCACACCAATGCTGTCATGAATGCCATCTATACTCGAGATGTTGCCCGACGCAATCGCCTGGAGAGTGCCAATACCGATCCCATCCATATAGACGTGCGCAAAGTCCTTGGAATTGCCAAAGCGATTGTATTGGACGATATGGGTCAGTTCATGCGCCAACAAAGCGGCATGTTCCAGGTCCTCTTTGTAGGTTTGGCTCAGGTACACATCTGAGCCAAAAGTGACCCCGCCGCGAATCGGCAGACTGGAACTCCACCACAATCGCGCCTGATTGATGGTCTCGACATCGTGAACTCGCGCAAGACAGTTGTAAAAAAAAGACCCCTTTTGGATATATACATGCTCCGGACGATTGTCATATTGGGTCTGTCGGCTCAGAATATGATTCCGGTAGGCGTAATACGCGAGTTCCTTCCATTTATTGAGGGATAGGAGTGTCACATCCAATTTTTCCAAGTCTTCACACGTGCCGTGCACGGGATCACAATCTATATCGATTCCCAAATCTTTACACTCGCCGTTAAAGAGATCACAATCTGCATTGATGACCCCACCTACATTTACGTCCCCGATCGGAGATTTACAAATTTCATACCATTTACAATCTGCTCGCGCCTCTCCGGCAAATGCAAAAACGACAAGCACACCCAAGACCAATGCGAGGACTCTCCATAGCGCGACCTTGTGCCGCCCGAGTAGAAATGACAGCTGGCGGTGAATTCGAGTGTCACCTCCAAGACTGCTGTAGGTTGTGTCGAGCGGATGCTCGGTATTCTGAGTTTTCATGTGTCCCCCTTTGTCGCGCGACTCTGATAAATGGCAGTGTTTCATCCTCGAGCACGCGGTCGCCGCGTGCTACGGGATCGTATCTCAAGATATTTACATGGTTACATTCAAATATCAAGTGCCTGAGCGATACAATTTAGTATCTTCTTATTGACACAGGTGTGAGCGCGTACTGTGAAAATAGTCTTTGAGTGTCGATTCTCCCTATTGTTGAGGATTCCCGGTCCATTCTGTATGCGAATGGAGTTTGTTGCTTCAATTGGGAAACCCAATTCTGATGGGTACCATCACTGCTGTCCATAACTCGGATGGAGTGCTATCAACGCTTTTTGACAATGCGCCTCTGTAATGGCGCAGCTGATCGTTTATCACTTCCTGGACCGTAAGCACAACTTCAAGTCCCCGTAAGTTCACATCTTGACGGGTTGTTGCGACCGCCACAATGCGGTCCGTTCCGCCATTTTCAAAGTTGGGGTCCGGATTGGCTTGAAAGGGATTGCCAATGTCGCCTTGCTGCCAGATCAACTGCCGGTCGCCCTGTTTCTCGTCTTGATGCCAGACCAGCGTTGTATTCCCAAGATACTGCGCCGATCCGCCTGCACTGCAATCAAACAAACTCACATGCAAACACTGGTCCAGTACGCTCTTGCGCAGCGAGTCGTGGTATTGACTTGCAACTTGAATGCAAAAGGCAAATCGTGCAGGCACGCTGTAAATGCCATCATCGGCGCGCGGCGCTTCGGGTAAACCGGGATTTATCGGGTCCAGCCGCGCAAGTGCGTTTGCATCGCTGCAATCCAGCAGGGTGAGACTCAGGACATTTTGCAGCTCCGGATCGTTGCTGTTGCGCGCCAGACGTAAAACCGTCCGAAAGCGATGATACGATTCCAGACCTGCCCGCAGCGCAAAAAACTCGTTTGCAGGTACGCGGGCAAGTTCAATCCCATTCTCGTCGGTGATGATCCATCCGCCGTCCGCTTGGGGACCGACACGCACCTCAACCCCCGGTTCCTCGGCGGTTACAATGCGAAGCAAGTTGGACTTACTCAGCACGGTCGCGAGCTCGGGGTTTGGGTCTTGCAACAACACGCACAATCGTTGATTCGCCCCCGGCGTGATCAAGCGAGCTCTCGCGCCCGTTGGCTCAAAATCTGTGCCGATGACGTGGGCGATGCTGGTCGCGCGGTCGGCGATGACAATTTTCAGCTCTCCAATCCGCGCACTCAAGTCCTCGGTTGTTCCGAGCGGCGGGAATTCAGCTGGTTTCGGTCCATACACTGCCAGGATTGCATCCCGGCTCATTCCCATGAGCGAACCAGCGCCAATTGAGTATTCGCCTGTGGGCAGTTGGCGAATCGTAAAACCGGGGTCCTGGCGGTGCCAGGGTCCTCCAAACACACGCCGTTCGCCGCGTCCGATGAGGGATGGGTGTTGGGCAGGCTGCTTGACAGAAAAACATGCCGCATCAACGGAATCTACCAGGCGCGGCATGATATCCGCCCAGCGGACGGTCGCCCTCTCCGTCCCTTGCAGCGGCTGAATCAAATCTACCAGACTTTTGGTGAGCGCGCCCTGCGCGGACTTGTCGTCATAATACCCTTCATGGGCGCGCTCTTCGGCCTGACATGCCGCCAGCGCGAGATACGTCGGGTCCAACGCCGCGAGCATGGTTGCCGGCAGGCTGCGGTCTCGCAAGTTCGGGAGGTCGGGACCCGTCAGGGTCTTGCGCCCGTCCTTGCGTTCCAGTCTTTTTGCTGCGCCCCGCGGCGCGGGTCCGCGCGTCACGCCGCCCGAATGACAACAATCCAAAACCACGGTCAGGTCATTCGTGCGCGCAGCAATCGCCGCCAGATAGCGGTTCAACTCGACATCGAACAAGTACTCTACGTCAGTCCCTCCATTGAGGGCCAGCATCTCGTGCGTTGGCGCTCCCGGCACCTGATAAAAATCTCCATGGCCCGAATAGTAAATTAGCACGCGATCCATATCTCTGACCTGCTCCCCACCGAGTTCCTCGAGCGCCATGACCACATTTTGCTTGTTTGGAAATTGGGTTTCATTGACCAGGCGCGACGTGGAAACCATGCCCTCGCGTGGCGCCGCCAACCGGCGAATGCGAACCCGGTTGGCTTCAAGACCAACCCCGGCTGCATCCAGGAGCAAGTTTTCAATTGCATCAATATCATTGACGCACCCGCTCAGACTGTTATAGTCCGGCGGGTACGCACTGATGCCAATCAAAAGTACGTGATAGAGTGGATCGGATTTGGATGATTCGGTCATGCTTTGCCCTTGAAAAAGTCAAGCCAGGAGATCGCCGACGCTGATGGGTGATGCATCGAATTCGAGCGAATCCTTTGCAACCTGCTCCAGGGTCGGGGTCTTGGGTCCATGCAGCCCTTTCCCGCCGCCAAAAACAGCCGCTTTGTAATCCGTGTAGCGTTGGCGAATGGCTTTGGCAACGCGGATCCGATCCGTATCGGTCAGGTCTTGAGATGTGACCGCTGCCAATGCCGCTGACGTGATAAAAACATCTGCATCTGCCTCTTTGGGCTTGCCCATTGCATCCACTTGTTTAAGGGCTTCAAAGGCCTTGTTGAATGGATCGGCAATTGTTGTCAAGGACGCCCAGTCATCGCGCTCATTGCGAATTTCGAGACGGAACAGCATATAGTCTACGCCGGTGAGACGTTGGGCGCTGTTGAGGTCGGAACCCGCCCACAAGGAATCGTTCTTGACCCACAGCCGCTGTTCCCCATACGTTCCACTATCGGACCCAATTGCGGCAATGTAACAGGGACGGAGACCGTTTGCGCCGTCACCCCCTTTTCCAACAAACGTGTCTTGATAGCCCAGTTTCATCTGCTTGTCGCTGAGACCAAAGAGCTGGTCTACCACTTTTGTGACCGTCCCGGCAATCCCCAAAGCCATGGACAGCTGCGGCACCGCGACGAGGCTCGAAATGCTCCCTGCCGCGCTCACAAAGCGCTGGAGCAAATCACCGTTTTGCATGAGCATGGCCACCAGTCCTGCCTCGATCATGACCTTGCCGCCGTTAAAGGGAACAAGCGGCGTCAATGGAAAATTCTGCGAGATGATGTGATCCAGGTGCGCCGGGTCCACATCTTTGAGATGCCCCGGCCCCGCCACTTGGGCGATTTCGAGCGATGCGGTGGTGCCAAAATTGAAACTGGTAAACGACTGGACGACGGGATAACGGTTCTTGAACCATTCGCGGTCATTTTTCAAAAACATTTCGCTCAACCACAAGCGAAAGTATCCTTCGCCCGCCGCAACCACCTCGGTGTTGCTCGGCGCCGGGGTTACATGATCGGTTGGCACGACCACGCGTTCCAAATGAACGGCATCGCGCTGAAAGAGCTGTGTGATCGAGTCCAAGAGTGCCATGGCAGAATTCCTCCTCGCTAATCTGTATCAATTTTACTGCTCGACGGGCAAATTCTTGCAGGTGGGGGTTTCGCGAAAGTCGTCGAACGTTGTGTCCTCGCTTATCCGAATGTACTGCTCCCATTCTGCCCGTGTCAAGTTGCGGTTGGCGATGGAACAGGCAACCTTCTTCCACGAGTTGAGCGCAACATCCCAAAATGTAATTGTTCCCCGAGACCCCATGACAAAGGATTTGCCACCGGGGTGTACTGTGATTGCTTTCGATGCCGTGTTGTGAACATCCGGAAGTGGAGACCCGAGCGTCTGACCCGTTGCCACGTCCCACAGCAAAATCGTATCGTCCATGCTGCTTGAGACAAGAATGTTGTCGTCCTCCACAAACCCGACGCCTCTGATTGAATCGTTGTGCTGGCGAAGAGGTTGCCCCACCGGTTCGCCATCCTGGATATTCCAGATGAGAATTGTTCCATCGTTGCTGCCGGATGCCAACAATTCTCCCTTGCTGTCAAAGGCAACAGCCATTATTGCATCCAAATGCCCAACCAGCATGTTATGGATGGGTTGCTGCGTTTTCAAATCCCAAAGGGAAATTCCTCCGGCTTGACATTTCCCATTCTCAGAGTGCCACGCACACCCTGCCACGGCAATTCGGTTCTGGTCGGGGCTAAAGCGAACCTCAAAGATTCCATCCACGTCAATTCTAAAGGGCTTGCGAACCGAGCGCCCTTGCGCGGGGTCCCACACATTGATTTCAAGTTGCTTGCAATCACCACCAACCCGCGAGTCCGAACACCACGCTGACACAATTGTTTTGTCCTGGTTTCGAAAGGTGATAGCTGCGCGCGGCCGATAGGACGGGCTTGGATTGTCAATCAAAAATGGATCGCTCTTTGGTTTGAGTGTCGCAACATCCAAAAGTTCGAGTTTAAATTGTGTGCAGCCTTCCCCATCCACCAATTTGCCGCATTCGATAATTGCCAACGTCTTGTTGTCGCTGCTAAAGGTCATTGCATAAGATTGTGGTATTGGCAATTCGTTCAAGCTCGGGTCGGACTCACCCCCGCCAAGGTTCCAAAATGCAATCGAATTCCGGTCATTCGATGCGAGGCGCTTGCCATCTGGGCTAAACGTGAGATTTAGATAGTGGGTTGACGGAAGGATGGACGAAATAGCCAATTGGGGTTTGAGCTGCCACAAGATCGCAGTATTGTCGCGACTGCCCGAGGCGAAATGCGTCCCATCCGAGCTAAAGGCAATGCTGTTTACGCTGTCATGATGTCCGGTTAGCGCGTCGCCAATCGCTCGCTGCTTTACCACATCCCAAAAGCGTATGGTTCCGCCGGCTCCGGCGGATACGAGGACGGTGCCCCCCTCAATAAAAACCAGGTCGTTCACCGAACCCGAATCCAGCAGCTCGCCAACGGTCTCGCGCGTGGCAACATCCAACAAAAGAATAGTCCCTCCGCCGTCTGCGGAAGCAAGCAGCTTGCTGTCCGTGGCAAAGGCGATGCGCTGCACGATTCTTGAATGTCCTTGTAACGGTTCGCCGATGGGCTCCCAGGTGTCAGTCTGCCAAAGCAGAATGTCATTTTCCCCACCGCCTCCGCGCGCCGCAGCCAGAATTTTGCCATCCGGGCTAAAAAGCACTTGAGAAATTCCGACACGCTTGCCCGGCACAACAATATCGTCTACCACCACTTGATGCGTCTTTGCATCCCATATCCTCACGTGCCCGTCCTGGTTTCCCCCTGCAATCAGCGCGCCGTCCGGGCTGTACGAGGCGGACTTGACCGTGTCCAATCCCTGCAAATCCAAAAACGCACGCTGGTTTCCTGCCGTATCCAAAATAAGAAAGCGGAGCCCTGCTTGCGTCACAAGCAGCTCTTTTGCGTCCTGGGGATTAAAGGCAACACTTATGATCTCGCTGCGCGCACCGGGAACCTCGGCAATCATCTCGGCAGTATTCGTGTTCCATAACGTCAGCGTACCGTCATGTGCGCCCGTGACCAGTGTCTCGCCGTCGGGGCTGAATGCAACAGTTTGTACAGCATCACGATGTCCATGCAGGTAACGAACCAACTGCGGGTGGCTCGTCAACAGGTCCAAAAGGTTTCCGCGTGTTTCAACATTATCATCCCCGCGGGATGCTTCCATCCCGACAAGCAGGGCAAAATCAAATTGGCTGTCTACGTTGGAGATACTTTCTGCAGCAAGGCGGCGCGCATTCGCGATCCGTGCTTGTTCCTGGGCGAGCTCTTTTTGTTGATTCGCGACTACGGCATTCTTTTCTGCGATGCCTTGCTGCCGGGTGGCTTCGGCGGCACTGGTCACCGCGGCTTTTCTTTGTTCATCTGCGAGGAGCGCATTCGCGTCCGCAGTTTGCCTTTGCCTGTTCGCTTCGTCAGCATTAAAGGACGCAAACACCGTCAAGCCGGTCAGCGCCACGAGCACAAGCAGCACGATGCCGCCAATCCGTTTCAGCTCGAAACTGCGGCGATTTACACTTGCCGTTACAAATTCGGCTTCGGGATGATTCAACCACTGTGGGTTATCCGGAAGGACAAGCCGCGGGCGCAACAAATCTGCGAGCAGTGTTCTGAACACGGACTTGCCGGTTCCCTTGGGTTGCGCCGAAACCGTCGGACTGTCTCCCGAAACCCCATTCCCACCATCTTGATTTTTTGAATCAGGTGTGTTCGCGGGCCAAAGGGTATCCTGCAGCACAGGCAGTTGTGGGTTGTTGTTCCATAACAAACTGCGCTTGCTCCCGGCACTCGCTGCCTGCCACTTGAGTGCGGCAGGCGCAAGCTCGCGCTGCAGCGGCAGATATGACGAGGCGCGCAGTTTCCATCCGAGCAAAACATCCCAACCGGAAATGAGCGCATCGTGCGCGGGCTCCTTCCAGGCATAGTCTTCGTCGCCGCCGCTCACGACGAGACGCGCCTGTGTCAAGCCCTTGAGCACAATATCCCGCAAGCGGTTCTCGTCCGTGCCATAATCCAGCTCTGCATTGGACACGCGCCGCCGTGCCACCTCGCCCCCCTCCAACGCGATCATACGCAGCATGATGCGCTTCATCATGGATTGCTCCGGAGGCTCAAGCTCTCCATAGACCCGATTCGCCGCCTGACGCAAAGAACCAATCACACCGCCGACACCGGCATATTCGATTTCCCTCAGTGTCCGGTCGCCGCGGCCGCTTTCGATATACTGCAAATACATTTCGCTCAGCGTAAAGGACAACAAAGGCAGCCCGCCCGGAGTCTGGATCACTTCATTGATCAGCTTGTCAATCAAGCTTGTGGATTCGAAATACATTTCGCGCTTGAGTGCGGGTCCCACAATCACCTGCCGCAAGTCATCTTGGTTCATTGGGGGCACGATCCAGCGCGCCTCGTCTCTTTGCCAAAACTCTTGCAATGGTCCGCGCGCGAACAGCGGCTCAAAGTCGGAACGCAGCGTCACAATGATTCGCAGGGTGTCCGGGTGCGCTTGCAGCGCATTGACCAGCAGCTCTTGCAAGTGCCTGCGCTCCGGTTCCTCACAAAGCGTGACCAGCTCTTCAAATTGGTCTACCACCAAAACCAGGCGCACTCCCGCGTTTGTCTCACGGAATCTGGCTACCACGTTGGCGAGGGCATGAGCATCTGCTGTAAAGTCGGCTCCCGCTTGCGTGGTATCGGGCAGCTCTTTTTGGAGCAGCGTGTCAAGCCCGCGCACCGGATCGGCATTTGCAGTTACGATATCGCCTGCAGGGCGGAATGGCGGCAAGACAAACCACCGCGTTTCCGGACCGGAAGGAAATGACGCCGAACTTGAATTCGGTTTAGCGGTCGTGGGTTTCTTGTCGTCCTTGAGCACATGGAGCAGCCCCGCTTTCACCAAACTCGATTTGCCTGTACCGGATGCGCCCAACACGACGACGAACGGTTCCTTTTCCACCCTTTCTTCCAGCTCGCGGATCTGTTTGCCCCGCCCAAAAAACAGATCAAAATGGCTTTCTTCGTACGATTTCAGCCCAAGATAGGGGTTTCGCTCGGCGGTCAAGTCCTCTGCCAATTCCAGCGCCAGGGCGCGCCCAGGATGTTGAAAGACATTCTCGCCCGCCTGATGCTTGGGCAGCAGGGGCCAGAGCGCCGGGGTCTGTGGGTGATTGAGCTGCCCGGCTTGTTCCAACACCCGATTGCTTACAAAGCTTGCCAGTTCCATGGCAGTGATCAGACCGTCACCATTTGGCATCCCATCGCGAGCCGGTTGGTTTGTATCGGCGTCACCCCTCAGCCCTTGCAAGAGCGCCAGCGCAAAGGGCGAATGGTCTGATAGACCCTCAGCGGTATGCCTGCCGAATACCAGCCCTCCGGCCGTATCCAGAGCCGTCTCGTCGTAGGCCGCAGAAGCTAGCACCTGCCATGCTTGCGACCGGGCATAAAAATTGTAGCGTTGGAGATAAATTTTGTGCGGCGAATTGTTCCCCGCGCGCATCCGACCAAAGGCACCGGCAAAACAACAGTCCAATACAAGCATCAAGTGCCGGCATTCGAGACGGAGCAGTTCCTCGCGTACCTGCTGCATTGGGAGCAAGCTGCTACGGTCGCTCGCCACCGCGTCTTGTGGGACCAAATAATATTGAGGCTCACCGTCTTCGCCCTGAATGGTAGTCCCATGTCCGGCAAAATAGACCAACAGTCGGTCCATTTTGCCGAGATTCAGTCCACACAAGGTTTCAGAGAAAAGCGCTACGAGTTTTGCGCGCGTTACATTTTGTGTCAACGTCAGCTGAACATCGTAACCCTGGTCACGCGCGAGCACCGCCGCCACCGCTTCTGCATCATTGACCGGAGTCGTGAGCGGGGGAATTGGATCAATATACTCATTAATCCCTATGACAACGGCCACACTGCGTGTAAACTTGGCGGCGACAGGTTCAATCACCGGGGAGGCACTCGGATCGTCGGTAATACGTCTCATGTCGGATTGCATGATGACCTAATGTTGAAATGTGGGGATGCAATATCTTGAAAGACACCGACTGCATCCATTGCAAAACGTGCACATAAAACAAACGCGGGGTCAGCGGATTAAATGATCCAATCCGCTGACCCCACGTATATGATTTTCGAAATCCCTAAATTTGCCAAGGAACCCCCAAGAAACAAACCGACCCCGATCCAAGACAACACTGAATAATGCAAGCGATTAACTACAGCCAATAAATCCCACAAATACCAAAGTATGCGGAAGCATTTTACTCAGAATCTGACGGATTTCAAGGAGGGTCTATCTTGCCCTGACGGTCTATGCATAAAGCTCCGGCGGCGGGGCACCGTCCAAGGTTCCCTCCGAATCGAGTTTTGGAAAATTATGTCAGGGAAATCACGCATGTAAGCGATACAAAAATTGCCAAAGTTAATACACTCTCCGAAGACAAGAAGACCTTCACGGGCGCACGAAACGGCGCTTGAGCGCCCAGAGTGGCCACAGGAGAAGAGGAGTTGATCGCTATTCAGCAACATTCCAGCCCCCCAACTGCGTCCTGAGGATCTCCGCCTCCGTTACCGGCATCCGACACGCGAAATTCTGACAGACATACGCAGTCGCTTTCCCTTCCCTCGCCTCTCGCCCTTCCAGCAGCGGAATCACACTCTCCGCCCCCTCTCTCTTCCACGCCACCACCTGGTTCGGACGATATTCCCCAAACACCACCTCCAGCAGCGGCTCAGCCCCCCCTCCTTGATAAGGAGGGGCTTGGGGGAGGTCTTCGCCCACGATCGCAATTTCTTTCGGCGGTGCGAGTTCAAATTCCAACCCGCATAACCACCACGCAAACCCCGTAGGCGCTTGCGCCAACGCAGGCTGCAGCGGCGCTACCGCCGCTTCCGCCGCATCTATATATCGCGCCTCTCCCGTATACGCTCCCAACTTGAACAACACCATCGCCGCCATCGCACTCCCCGACGGCGTCGCATTGTCCTGCACATCTTTCGGGCGCACCACCAATTCCTCGTGGTCATCGCTCGTATCAAAAAAGCCCCCGCGCGGGTCGCTGAAATGCTCCAGTATTACATTCGTCAATTCTCGCGCCGCCACCCAATACTTTTCTTCAAACGTCGTCTCGTACAGCGCCAGCAGTCCCTCCGCCAAATTCGCATAATCTTCCAGATAGCCATTGAGCCCCGCCTGCCCATCCTTGTACGAACGCTTTAAGCGTCCGTTCGCATCCCGCAAATTTGCGAGCAAGAAATCCGCGTTCCGCCGTGCAACGCTCTCATACTGACTTCTGGGCTCTGGGTTCTGGCTTCTGCCCAACACTCGCGCCGCCTCCGCAAACGCCGCCAGCATCAACCCATTCCATCCCGTCAGAATCTTTTCATCGCGCGCCGGTTTGATGCGCCGTTCCCGCGCAGTAAACAATTTCTGCCGCGCATCGTCCAGTTTGCGCTGGACAACTGACGCATCCAACTTGTGCATCGCTGACAGCACATCCACATCGCGCGCCAGATTCAGAATATTCTTGCCCTCAAAATTCCCGCGTTCCGTCACCCCATACGCATCCATAAACAATGCCGCATCGCTCACATCCTGTTTCGATTTCGACACAATCAGCAATCCTGATGCACTCCCACCCAGCGCGCTCCGAATCTCTTCCGGCGTCCACACAAAGAATTTGCCCTCGTGTCCTTCGGAATCCGCATCTTGTGAGGAATAAAAGCCGCCTTCGGGCGAGATCATTTCGCGGACGGCGTAATCGAGGATTTCGGTCGTGATGTGGCGATAAAAAACATCGCCTGTGATTTGGTACGCGTGGAGATAGACGCGCGCGAGTTGCGCGTTGTCATACAGCATCTTTTCAAAGTGTGTCCACCAAAAGCGATTGTTTTATTGCGTTTGCCTCAAAACCACTTGAAATGAGCGCCAATTGATTACGTCTTGACATTGCTCTTTTAATACGCTACAATGACTTTATATTTGAGCGTATGATGCTCAAATGTGCAAGATGCCGATTAACCTCATATCTCCGTAATTTCTATTCAATTTTGCCACGAGGACAAAATGAGATTGTGTCTCAACGGTGCGACGACAATGCCCTATACGTTAGAGCAGGATATCGCTGCGGCATCGAAAGCGGGTTTTCAGGGCATTGAAATCTGGTATGACAAGCTACTCCGTTATCTTGAATCCAACACCCTTTCCGACCTGTCCACCCTTTTATCCAATCACAACTTGACCCCCGTCGCGCTCTGCCCTCTACTGATTTGGCCCTTTCGCGACACTGAACCCGCCCGCGCGTCGTTTCGCAATGCGGTGGATTATGCAGTCGAGTTGGGAATGGACCTGCTGATTGCGTGTCCTGATTTTCAGCCCGCGCGCCTGTCGCGCGAGCAGGCGCTGGAAATTCACGGGCAGGAGCTGAAATCGCTTGCGGCGCTTTCTGCCGACCACGGTTTACGGCTGGCGGTTGAGCCGATTGGCGGACATACCCTTGTGCCTGGTCCGACGGAGGCGCTCGACTTGATTCGCCGGGCGGGAAATCCCGAAAATGTGGGAGTGGTAGTGGACACATTTCACTATTTTCGGTCGCAGGTGACGCCGCAAGAGTTGAAGGCGATTCCTCTCGAAAAACTCTATATCGTGCATGTGAATGATTGCGAGGATTTGCCCTTTAATGAACTACAGGACAAGCACCGGTTGTATCCGACGCTCGGTGTGATTCCGCTGCAACAGCAGTTGGGCATTCTCAAGAACAAAGGGTACGACGGTGATTTCTCGGTGGAGATTTTCCGTCCTGAATATTGGGCGCTGCCGATTCAAGAGATTGCGGATGACTCGTTCAAGTATGTTAATCAATTGATTGCTGCGGTGTAAGGGCAATCGTGCTAAAGATGTGAACAACGAACCCGGAGGATAACTATGTATCTTGGTGCAGCATCCTGGACTTTTTCGTGGGCACCCCCCTATGACAGCGCGGTGAAACGTATTGCCGCGCTCGGATTCAAGAGCGTCGAATTGACGATTTGGGGCGAGGATTTTCTGAAAGATTATTACACGCCGGCGACTTGCCGCCAGCTCGGAAGTTTGATTCGCGATGAGGGGCTGCGGCTTTCCGAGGTGTTTTGTATTCCTGTCGGGATTGCCTCGGTTGACCCGAAGGGGCGCGCGGCATCAGTGGAGTATTTCAAGCGGATTTTGGACGCGGCACAAATGCTGGGGACGGATACGGTGATTGCGCTTGCGCCGACGCCGTTTGACCTTGATTTTCCGTTCATTATGAATCGTCCGACTTCGCAGGAATGGACGGTGGAACTGCCGACGAATTTGGATTGGAAGCAGAATTGGAAAGACATGATCGGCGTATTTACCCGGTTTGCAAAAGAGTGTGAGGCGCGCAAAATGCGCGTCGCGCTGGAACCGCACCCGCACCGCATGATGCACAACAGCGCGGGAATGTCGCGCATTTTGGATCAAATTGATTCACCTGCCATCGGGCTGAATCTGGACCCAAGCCATCTGTTGCCAATGGGCGAAATTCCGCAGGTGGTGGCGTATGAAATCGGTGACCGCGTGTTTCATACGCATTTGTCTGACAATGACGGGCAGAGCAACGCCCACTGGCGTCCGGGCAAAGGGAAGGTAGATTGGAATTCGTTTCTCAGCGCGTTGAAAGCTGTCGGCTATAACGGCGCGCTCTCGATTGAGTTGGAAGATGTGCCCGGCGCGGCGGGTTACCCCGGTTTTCATCGCGACCCCACCTCGACTGATGATATTGACAAGCAATATCGCATGGCGATGGAATTTTTGACCCGCATCTGCGATGAAGAGGGAATTGCGCTCGAAAAATAATCTATCTATTGAGTTTTGCATAAAGAATGGAACAACATGTTAACGAATCTGCCGCAAAAAATGGGCGCGAATGATATAGGTGTGTTGCATTACTTACTCACCTTACGCACAATGGGTGAAAACAGGTGTAAAGTGAGGGTATGGATGATCAACTTCTCGACCTCTACACCGATTATCTGATCAGCTCGTTCGGGTTGGTCACCGCGACTGGACTGTCCACCT
>JADZCJ010000016.1 GCA_020851635.1 Anaerolineae bacterium | reverse complement strand
CGCCATCGCCGCTTGAGTAAAGACTACGAACGGCTCCCAGAAACGAGTGAAGCGTTCATCTATGTGGCGATGATTCGTCTGATGCTCAAGCAATTGGCTCGTGCATGACTTTTAAGACGCTCACTAAGATTTTCCCAACCCTTGAATACAGGCTGAGGTAGAAGATGCAAAGCTCGTGCTTGATTTAGCAACTGTAGTCTGGCGAAAATTCGCCAACCGAACCTTCAAAGTTTATTCGCCCCGACGACCTGAGGGCGCAAATCAGTACCGGATGGCAAATACTGCTTTGCGATCCGTTCGGACTTGGCATTCACTCAATGTACGCCCGCGTGGGCTTACGCGTCGAGACGGAGAAATCGCTGCAACACGGCGTTGAGATCTCCGCTGTTCAGGGTTTCTTGACATGCCCCGCTGAGCCAGTCGCACAGATGCTCGTCGCGATGTTGACGAATCACATCGGCGACACACTGGAGGCGGGGCGAGCGTTCATGCAATAAGCGCCACTGCGCATACACCAAGGCGAGATGCACCACCGCCACCCACTTGTCCACGGCTTCGTAGGGACGCATGCGAAAGTCGCCCAAGCCCAAGCGCGTATGCAGATACACATTGTCCGTCTCGCAACCCCAGCGATGACCGTAAAGCTGGAGGGCTGGCTGCGCCTCCAGGCTCAAATCCGTACATCCAAAGTACGCGGAGCGTGGCGCTCGCGGATGCCTTTTGCTGTCGATCACGCGGATGTCGAACGGGAGATCTTCCAAGCGTCCGGTGAGGGTACGCGTGCAGTAGGAAGTCTGTGTTCCATCCGTAGCGGTGACGCGAACGTGCGCGTACCGCTGGTGCCGTAGGGTCAAGGAGTGCTGGTCGAGACGTTGGTGATCTAACTTGCGATTGAACTTGAGTGCGGTAAGGGTGTGCCAGTTTTGACGATGGGTAAACTTGAGTAAGCGTGCGGACGCATACCACGAATCGTGCAACACATAGACGGTCACGTCGTCGGGCAACAGCGGTTGCAATGCCGTGAGGATGCGCCGCGCCAAATGCAGTTTGCTCAGAAAAGGAATGCGCTGGTCGGACGCGCGCTGGCGATTGAGCCGCCGCACCGTCTTTTCGCGCAAGTAGGGTTGCACATCGAAGGTGAAGGCAAGCCCGCCGAGCCACACATTGCACCCCAGATACGCCAGTCCATTCTTGAAACGCGGGCGGTATGGCGTGCTCTCGACATGATCGAAATGCCAATCCACGCCTGCGAGATGGCGCGTGTTTTTGTGTTTGGCGCTGATGGAATCGTCGAGACTCACCGCAATATAGGCGAGCTTGCCGACGGCGCGTGCCTGCGCGAGCGCTTCGCGCAGCAGAAAGGCACCGACGGGTTGGCGCAAGTCGTTTGCCCGCCACGGCGCAATGCGCAACGTGTCGGCCATGTTGGAAGCGTCTACGCACTCGACAAATTGGCGCTGCAATGCCGCGAGCGTTTTCGTGGAGTCGCACACCAGCAAGCCGTCGACCAAGTTCAACACATGCTGAAGTTGCGGGCGGCTCAACGACAAATCGAGTTGTTCGAGAAATGTGCATACTGCTGGAGAATTGTGTAAAATCCGTGTGAGCATGGGATGACCTCCTGTTGGAACCGGTAGATTGGCTTTGTGCCATTCTACTCAGGAGGCATCCCATGTTCACATTCCTTCATTTTCGCCAGACTACAGCAAGTAATTGAAAGAAGAATTTCACCGTGGCATCCGCAAATGCTTGGTCATTGATGTGTGCATCTACTTGGACGAGCTTGACTGCATTCGACAATTCGCGCTCCAGTGTCTCAACAAACGCAATGTTCGCTTTCTCGTCATACAGTGGACGTCCCGCGCGATTCTGCATGCTAAACCCGCGCAGCGGCACAATCACCCCGCGCGGTCCGCGCCCTGCGTTCAAACTCTCCGCAACATAATGTGCCACTGCACCCATCTCTTGCGCCGTAGTGCGAAAATGAGTATGCGTTGGTGTATGTCGCACATACGGACGCTCGCGTAAATCGGCAGGAAAATTCTCCATCCATTCGTGCAGCCGCACATCGGCGCAGCCCGGCGCAACAACCTGCGGAATTCCCAACTGTCCCGCCACCCTCATCCGCCCCGGCAGCGCGGGCATCAAGCCGCCGTACAGCATATCCGTAATTTCATGCGGCGAAAAATCAATCACCCCGCTGATTTTCCCCTCGCGCATCAATTCTTCCATTGCCTGCCCGCCAATCCCATTACAGTGAAACGCAATCACATCCAGCCCCGCGCTCTCCAACTGCTCTTTGATTGCCATGACGCCCGGAGTGGTCACCCCCGCCTGCGTAATTGCGACCAACTTGCGTATTTCTTGCGGCGGCAGTTCCACCTCTGCCATCGCGCACACGGCAGCCGTCGCTTGTGCAATGATACGGCGCGTAATCGCATTCAAACCGTTGATGTCTGCCACCGAGTGAATCATCGTCACATCTTTGGTGCCCACATACGGACCAAACGGCGTCTTGCCGCACGCCACCGTCGAGACCATCACCTTCGGCACACCCACTGGCAGTTCGCGCATCGCGGCAGTAGCAATGGCCGTTCCCTGTCCGCCGCCAACCGCAATCACACCCTGCACCTGCCCCTGGGCATACAAATCATTCACCACATTGACCAGTCCCTGCGTCATCTGATTTTGAATGTATGCTTTGTCCTGCGTCGCCTGCAACTGCTCAAGAGCTTGTCCGGCCGCAAGGGCAACCTGTGCGCGCGGAATGTCCGCCGCGCTCGCAGGTTGTCCCGATGAACCGGGGTCAATCACAAGCGGTGTATGTCCCGCACGCGTGACGTGTTCGCACATAAATTCGACCTCGACGCTCTTGGTGTCGAGTGTGCCGATAATGACAATATTCATAATGCTGCTCCAAATTCCCGCATCCAGCCAAATGAATCTTCTGTCTTTCCCAACGGACTATATTCAAGCGAAACAAAGCCATCATATGCCGAACTTGCGAGGTCTGCCAGCAAAAACGGATAGCGAATCTCGCCCGTGCCCGGTTGCTGGCGTCCCGGATTGTCTGCCAATTGAATGAAACCAATCCGCGACAGATTCCTTCGCACCGTCTCTGCCAGTTCCCCTTCCGAACGCTGCATCTGATAATAGTCATATTGCACCTTCAAGTTAGGCGCATTTACCATATCCTGCAGCTGAAACGCGCGCCGCGTCGTCGTCAACAAATACGTCGGATGCGTAAGCGGGTTCAGCGGTTCCAGCAAAAGTGTGATGCCCGCTTGTGCTGTCGCCTCGGCAGCATAGCGCAAATTCTCGACCAACATTGCATGCTGCTGTTCGAGCGTATAACCATCGGCGCGATTCCCGACGGGACAATTGAGTTGGCGGCAGCCCAGTTGCCGCGCCCATTGCACCGCCGTTGCCACACTCTGGCAAAATTCTTCCTTCAAATCGGGATGCGCTGCAATGCCGCGATTTCCCTTTTCCCAACCTTGCACGGGCAAACTAAAGTGGATGATTTCGACCTTTGCTTGTCGCGCGGTTCGGACAATTTCCGCGCCATCTTTTATATACGGATAAGGGTTGTGGAACTCGACAGCGCGGAACCCGCATGCGCGTGCGCGCGCAAAACGTTCGAGGAAAGGCGTTTCGGTGAAAAGAAAAGTGAGGTTGACCGCAAAAGAAAACACGAATGATTTATGCTTGTGCAGGTGTCATCAAAGCTTGAAGCGCGGGCCAGAGATTGGCAACATAGTGATAGCGGTCCGGGCGAATATGAATGTCTGCCCAAACCAACGGCAAGCCCGTTGCGCCACAAGAAATACGCTCTACGCACAACACCGGCGCGCCTTCCGGCAAATCCAAAATCGCACGGTCGAGTTCAGTAGCAATAGTTCGCCCGTAGGTTTCATACGCTTGCGCGACAATAGCGTGATATTTGCCCTCGAGCAGCTCCTGAAACGACGACTTGGAAAGGTCTTGCGTTTCCAGACCGGGGCAAACCTCCAACGGAATATAGTTCCGTTGATTTGCAATGGCCTCACCTCCCACATTGCGGGTGCGGTCTTGTCGGTACACCCATGCCCCGGTCTCAACGCCGAGTTTGGCAGCTACCTTCTCATGTGCTCGTCCCAATTCTACCGCCCGCACCACAGTCGTAGGTTTCAATCCGGCTTTGGCAGCGTGTTGAAACACACTTTCAATCTTGGGTTTCGCAACCCCAAGCACAACAAATACGTCCGCCGCCGTTTTGTCCACCAGCCCTTTTCGAAAAGACGCATTCAGAATTTGCGTCGCTTGCTCACTACTGGTGTGAATCATCGAGGCAACTTGAGGGATTGTCAAAGTCTGTCCGCGCTTGTAGGTTCCTTCCGCAATAGCTTGTTCAAAACTCGTTTGCAGTTGAACGGGATAATCAGTTGGCAGCACAGTCAGAAACCTTTGGTTCACGAACGATACTTGAGATCCAGTTGGTCAATTTTGGCAACTTTGGGCAGCGAACGTCCCCCTTGAAACTCACTCGACAGCCAAATGTCCACCAACTTTTTGGCTGTTTCCGCGCCAACCACCTGACTTCCAAACGTGATAATTTGTGCATTGTTGCTCGCGCGGGCGCGTTCGGCAGTATAGGGGTCATTGACACATACGGCGCGCACACCGCGCACCTTGTTGGCAACAATCGCCATCCCTGCTCCCGTTCCACAGACGAGAATCGCGCGCTCAAACTCTCCCGCGCCGACGCGTTCTGCCACTTGCGCGCCAATATCGGGATAATCTACCACATCGTCAGGGTTCACCCCCACATCCTCGACCGCATATTCTTTGGAAGCCAAATAATCACGCAGCACATTTTTCAATCCCGCGCCCAGATGGTCTGCGCCCACCACAATCGGACTTGATTTTTCAGACATACACCCTCCCAACAGTGACACGTTCCACCAGTGCAATGAGCTGGATAAAATCTGTGACCCGCCACGCGGCCCTTCCGACAAACAGCCCATCAATGTCAGGTTGCGTCAGCAAACTTGCCGCATTCAGATGGTTGACACTACCGCCGTACAAAATCGGCAGTTCCTGCGCCAATTCGCTCCCATAAATCTCTGCTACTGTTCCGCGAATCACGCCGTGCATTTGCGACACCTGTTTCGGTGTCGCCGGGGTCCCGCTTTCTCCGATGGCCCATACCGGCTCGTACGCGAGTATTACATGCTCCAACTGCACCGTAGGTACGTTGTAAAGAGCGATCTTGACCTGCCGGCGCACCCAATCCGCAGCCACCCCAAACTCGCGTTCGATTTTTGGCTCACCGACACACACGAGCGGAATCAGGGTTGCTTGCAACGCGGCAAGCACCTTTGTATTCACCGTATAATCCGTCTCGCCAAAATGCTCGCGGCGTTCCGAATGTCCCAACTCCACCAACGCTGCCCCGCACTCATGCAGGATTGGAGCAGAAATCTCTCCTGTAAATGCTCCTCGGCTCGCTTCATGCATATTCTGCGCCCCGACCAACACCGGCGACTCGCGCAAAATCTCTGCAACCTGCGCGAGTGCTGTAAACGGCGGCAAGATAAACAGCTGCACCGTCGGCGGCTGCTGCGCCAGATACCCCGCCAATTCCCGCGCATAGCTCACCGACTCGCGCGTGCCATGATTCATCTTCCACCCGGTCCCGAGCCAAACCTGCTTCATAACTCGCTTAACGCGCTCCATTCGGTGCAAGCAGCACCTTGGCTGCATCACCGGGATTGCTCCCAAGCCGTTCAAAGACCGCCGCGCCCTCGGACAATGGAAACACACTCTGCATTGCCGCGCCGTCAATCCGCCCTGTCGCCAACAGCTCAATCGAGCGTACAAAATCCGCGTCCGTATAACACTGCGTCCCGTGCAGTTTCAATTCGCGCGGCACGATGGACATGAAATCAAGCGCGGTGGGTTCCGCGCCCAACGCCAAAAAGACGATCGTGCCGCCCGGTCTCGCAAACTGCACCGCGAGCGCCCGCGTCACCGCTTTTCCTGCCGCCTCAATGATTAGATCAGCCCCTTCACCATTCGTGAGCGCCAAAATCGCCTGCGCCAAATCAGGACGACGTGCATCAAATGTGTCCGTCGCGCCCAATGTCCGCGCCAATTCGAGCCGCGCCGGAATCACATCAGACGCCATAATCATCTGCGCTCCCGCCAGCCGCGCCAGTTGCACCGCAAACAACCCCTGCGGACCCGCGCCCAGCACCGCCACACGACGTACCAGCCCGGTCACATTTGCTTGAAACGCATGAACCGACGTTGCCAACGACTCAGTCAGCGCGGCAATCTCCAAACCCAGCATATCAGGAATCTTGAACACGCGGTCTGCGGGCACAACCGCGCGTTCCGCGAAACCGCCCGCCCGTTCACCGCCAACGAGCTGCACGTTCGAGCACAAATTTGTATAACCCGCCTGACAAGATGGGCAGCGGCGGCAGTAAATGAGCGGTTGAATCACCACGCGGTCACCCTTTTCAAACCCTGTTACATTATCTCCCCACGCCAGCACTGTGCCCGAAAATTCATGTCCCCGCACACCGGGTACGGGCCAGGTCGCAGGCATTCCGTGATACACATGCATATCCGTCCCGCATATTCCGCACGCTGCCACCTGAATCAAAACCTCTCCTTCAGACGGTTGCGGGTCTTGCCACTCTCCATATTCCACGCGACGCGTGCCCTGAAAAACAAGTGATTTCATAAATTTATTCGTTGCTGTCCGGCATTGTCCGTTGAGGTCGGATGCGTACGGACGCAATTTGATATGGTTTAATGTCGAGCGAAACAGAATTGTCAGTAGATTCGAGCGCGCCTACAGGCTCTTCGAGCAGGTTCGTCAGTTCCGCGCTTTCGATCTCGAACTTGGTTTCCAACGTGACCAGACCACGCGTGCGGCAGTACTCGTACAGACGCACAATCACGCCACCATCATCTTTTGCGACCTTAACTGTCTCGATGATGACATTTGCCGAATCCACCGCGATACAAGACGAGACAGGCGGCATCCTCGGCGTGCGTGGTTCTTTCACCGCACGCACAACCAGCTCATCATTCAACGCATACGCTTCCTGTGCCGTTTCTGTTCGCCAATTGCCCTCATGCGCGAGCAGACTGTAGGTGAACTGGTGCGTTCCCATGTCCGCGTTCGGGTCAGGAAATGTCGGTCCGCGCAATACTGTGAGGCGCATCACATTGTCTCGAATGTCATGCCCATACTTGCAGTCATTGAGCAAACTAACCCCATAATCCCCTTCGCTCAAATCCACCCACTTGTGCGCGCAGCTTTCAAAGCGTGCCCAGTCCCACGACGTATTGCGGTGCGTTGGACGCTCGACGTTCCCCCATTGAATTTCATACGTTGCGCGCGGGCTTGCAATCTCGAGCGGAAACGCGACTTTGAGCAGCGTATGCTGTGTCTGCCAATCAATCGTCGTCTCAAAATCCAATCGGGCGCAGTCGTGATACAAATAGATTTTCTGGTGAATCGTGCTCCCAAAAATTCGTCGCTCGATGTCCAAACAGGCGCGCAGCGGTCCACTCTCGACCACCCGAATCTGGTGCGCGGGTTCGGCAAGCGTACATTGGTCTTGATAGTAAATTTCAATGTCCCACGCTTCCCAATCCAGTGGACGATCTTGGAACGCCTGCCACTGGTTCCCAACTGCCCCCCGCGTAATCACCTCGCGTCCTACCCGCTTGTCATACAAGCGAACCAGGTCCCCTGCGTCATCAAACTCGACGCGCACCAAACCATTTTCCAACACCCAGGCACACGTTGCCGAGGATTGCGCGTCGGCGGGCGCGTCGGCTGTCGAACCCGCGCAGAGTTTGTTTTCAGGTTTTGCTGCGGATTCCGTGCTTGCGCCAAACGCGCGTGCGCCATACGCAGGTATGCTTGGGATGGCACAGAGCATCCCATCCGCAATTTCCTGTGTCGGCAATAGCTCCCCGGTTGCCAAATCCATCGGAACCGTATGGGGCTGCCAAGAATTGGGCAACGCAATCACACCCGCGCGGTCAAAACTGGTCGGATTAAAGACCGCGAGCCGCGTTTGAGCAGGTTGAATCTCGCACAACACAGCGAGCGCGTTTTCGCGCACTTGCTGTCCCAATGCCGCAATCGTTTCATAATCCCGCGCGCTGTCTGCATACACCTCGGCAATCGAAGAGCCGGGAATAATATCGTGAAATTGATTCAAACAGAGCAGTTCCCACGCGCGCTTTAATTCGTCATGCGGATACATTGCCCCGGCGACAACGTGCGCCCATGTAGCCAAAAATTCTGCGTCGTGCAGCAAAAACTCGCCCTTGCGATTGGCGCGTTTGTTGTTGGCTTGCGTCGTATACGTGCCGCGATGCAGTTCGAAATACAATTCCCCGTTCCACACGGGCAAGCGGCTGCCTGAATGGGCTTTAAGCCGTTCCATAAACCCGCGCGCGCTAGACGCTTCAACCTTCGGTAGCCCCGGATACCCCGCCATCAGGCACTGATTTTCGACCATTTCGGGGGTCGGACCACCGCCGCCATCGCCGTGTCCATAAGGAATCAACAATGCTTGCGACAGTTCCTTATGCTGTGACCCTGCCCACGTCCCCAAAACCTCTGCCGGCGTGAGTTCGGCGCTGTACGTTGCGCCCCACCATCCCGGCGCAGTCGTCGTGATGAATTGCGTCAGCACCCGCGTCCCGTCCAACCCCTGCCACCAGAACGAATCGTACGGAATGCGATTATATTGGTTCCAGCTCAATTTCGCCGTGACAAAATACTCCAGCCCCGCGCCGCGAATCAGCTGAGGTAGTTGCCACGCATACCCAAACACATCCGGCAGCCAGAGCACAGGCGAGTCCTCTGCCGCAAACTTGGTGCGAAAATACTCGCGCCCCAACAAAAACTGCCGCACCAACGCTTCCCCGCCGCTCAAATTACAGTCCGCTTCGACCCACATTCCTCCGAGCGTCTCCCATTGCCCGCTTTCCACGCGCTCTTGGATACTTTGGAACAAATCGGGATGGTCCTGCTCGATATATTGATACAGTTGCGGCTGGCTTTGCGAAAATCGAAAGTCGGGATAGCGTTCCATCAATCGCAACACTGTGCTGAACGTGCGTGCCGCTTTTCGTCGTGTCTGCGCCAGCGTCCACAACCATGCTACATCAATATGCGCGTGCCCGACCGCGCCAACCGTGACCCCGAGCGCAGGACCCGCCTCTTCCAAATGCCGCATCAGGTATTCCAGTGCGTTCTCCGCACTCGTATAGAACTGTTCACCGAACGGCTCATTCAAATCGAGCCGCCCAACCGCCGTATCCAACAAATCGAGCAGCCGAGCGCGTTCAGGACTCGTCTCCGGCAGATTCTCAATTGCCCCCAACCCAATGCGGAGTTGTGCTATCAGCGCGCGTACCGCCGGATCAATTTCAACGAGCGCGGGTTCCCCAATGAAATACCGTTCATCCTTGATGCCCGTCCATCCTTGCAGCAAAAGCGAATGGGAATTGCCATCGCAATAATTCTTGTCGAGCGTAATGACCGTGTGATTGCGGTCAACTCCCTGATACACCTTGCCGTCTATAGACAAAAGCGCTTCGGGTCCGTACAGAAATTTCAACGCATCTTGACTTGGAGTCGTCCCCAACGGCAGCACGAGCGCAATCTCACCCCTCCAATCCGATGGCACGCGAAAAACGGAACGCAGCGTAAATTCTTGACGATGTTCGCCCCAAACGTCTCCGGGCAATAGTGTTTGCCACTCTCCCGCACTCTCTTCGAGGGACACAACCCCCGCGTGAAATTCGAACGGCGGGAGCGCGAGCTTTCGCCGGAACAAATTACGCTTGAGCAGTTCAAGCCGCGCAAGCAGCTTTGCAATGGTGAAACGAATCTGATGCACGATGAAAACCCAAATCTTATGCAGAGACAAACAACGGCATGGTTTCAAAAACGCGCATCAAATCACCGGACGAGGTGAGAGGCAAATGAATCGTTGTGTCCTGCGCCGCGGACAGATACGCCGCATTCACGACCTCCATCGCAGAGCGTCCGACGGAACCGTCAATCCACGGCGCGCGACCTTCTTGGATCGCCGATGCAAATTCGTCAATCGAGCGGCGATACATACTGTGTGCTGCCAGTTCTCGGTCAATATTGCCAAAATTGCCTAGCGTCAGTTCGCGCCGTTCAATCCCCTTTTCCCACAAATATGCCGTGAACGGTTCGGGCGAAGCATACTTGGCGGCAGGACCGAATGAGAGCTCTAGCGAGGCGGCAGTCCCTTCCAATAAAAACGACTCGACCCCCGGCTTGTGCGAGATATTGCTCGTATGAATCGTCGAAATCACCCCGCTTGCATGTCGCAGCGTCGCATGTGCATGTGTCTCTACTTCCCAATCCGCCCGCGCCCGCCGCATTTGCGCGCTGACCGTTTCCACCGGCCCTGCCCACCATTGGCACAAATCCACAATATGCGAAGCATTGTCCTGAAACAATCCCCCCAATGTTCGAATGCTCTGCCGCCAATTAAAACCGAGCGGTGAAAGGTCGTGGCACCAGCTCACCTCTGCGCGAATATGCACCAGCCGTCCTAGCCGCCCTTGTTCCAACAGCGCGTGCGTCAACTGCAAACTCTTGTCGAATCGCCGCGCAAATCCAACTGCAAATACAACTTCATTTTCCTCGGCAGCCGCCATCATCGCGTCGCACGCCTCAATCGTCGGAGCCATCGGCTTTTCACAGAGAATATGTTTTCCCGCGCGTGCGGCTTGGATTACCTGTTCCTCATGTAAAAACACAGGCGTCGCAAGCAAGACCGCGTCAATGGGCGCATTCGCAAAAAGATCATCAAGATCCGTAAAGCACTCGAACGCCCCGTAATGCTCCGACATGAGTGCCAGCGCCTTTGGGTCCGGGTCCATCAGCGCGGTCACTTCGGCATGTTGCAAATGCCGCAAAATCGGTGCGTACATCGTCTGCGTCCCCGCAAACCCGCACCCGACAATCCCCAGTTTGATGCGTTCCGCCATAATTTCTCTACTTGAGCGCACCCGACGTAAGCCCGCGCAGCAACTGTCGTGAAAACACAAAATACAATATCAGAATCGGCACCGCCGACATTGTCAGTGCAGCCAGCACCGCATTCCAATCATTCGCAAACTGTCCCAAGAACTGCTGCGCCCCCATCGTCACCGTGCGAGTTGCCTCACCCGGCGCCAAAATCAAAGGAAACCAGATGTCATTCCAAATCGGAATTATCGTTAACGCCGCGACAGTTGCGATAGCAGGTGTCACCAACGGTACTACAAGCCAGAACACGCGATACTCACTCGCCCCGTCAATCCTTGCCGAGTCCTTCAAGTCGCGGGGCACTTGGCGAAAGAACTGCGTCAGTACAAAAACCGCGAGCGGTAATCCCTGTGCGGTATAAACGAGGATGAGCGCGACCAAGGTGTTCACTAATTGAAGTGACACCATAATCCGCAAAATACTGACCGAGCCGAGTCGTATCGGCACAATGATGCCCGCCAACAGAATCAACAAGATCAAACTGTTGCCCGCAAAACGATATTCCGCCAGCGCAAATGAAATCATTGCCCCAAACAGCAGAATCAAAAATAGTGACGTGAGCGTGACAATCGCGCTGTTGCGGTAATACACCACAAAGTCAGACCGTTCTTGCACCGTCTCATATCCTTGCATGCTGAATGTCTCTTGGGTCGGCAATCTATACGGTTCACTGAAAATCGCGTCGCGTGTCTTGAATGAATTGACCACAATGATGGCAGTCGGCACAATGGCAAGCAAGCAAAAGAAAATCAAGATGGCGTGCTTGATCAGCCCGTTAATATAACGCGTGCGGGCATACGATTTTCGAGTGCCAGTGGAAGCGGTCATTTTGGTGATAGGAACAGCACGGTCCATATTTACATCTCGTAGGTCTGAGTGCGCCGCTGCCAGACAAAAATGTAAAATAGAGCGCCCACCATCAGAATCGCAAAGCTGGTCCCCGCAATCGCCGCCCCCATCGTCGGGTTGGGCTGCTGCAGCTCATACCCAAAAAAAGTGCGATAGAAAAAGGTCATCATCGTATCACTGGCAAAATTGGGACCGGCGAGCGCACCTTTCACCGCATACACCACGTCGAACGCATTAAAGTTGAAAATAAAGGTCATCAGGGCCACGATGCCAACGACAGGCAGAATCAGCGGCAGTTTGATGCGCCAAAAAACGTCCCAGCCCGTCGCTCCATCAACGTATGCCGCTTCGACAAAATCGTTCGGAATGGCAATCAGCGCAGCGTAATAAAGAATGACCGGGACGCCAATAAACTGCCAGATAGACATGAGCGCGAGGGTTGGCAGTGCAGTACTTTCCAAACCCAGCCATGGACGGGCAAAGGCCGCCAAGCCGATAGGGGTCAGAATTGTTTTGGGCAAGCCCCATAGTGGACTAAGCAGCAAGCTCCAGAGGAACGCAGTAATTACGAGGGACAGAACTGTGGGCGCAAAAATCAAAGTGCGATAGACCGCGCCGCTCCGTCCCATCGAAGCCAGCAGCGCCGCCAAAAGTAAAGCAATCGGATTTTGAACGAGCATGTTAATCAGAAAAAAGACCAAGCTATGCCCAAGTGCGCTCCAAAAGCGCGGCGCCCAATCCGGGTCGCTCGTCAACCGCACAAAATTGTCCAGCCCCACAAACTGTTCTACTCCGCCGTCCGTCGCAAACAATCCGAGCCGCAGCGAATCCAGCAGCGGAATGCACATAAAGACGAAATAAATTAACAGTCCCGGTGCCAAAAAGACCAGAATGTGAAACGGGAATGACTTGCGCCTTAGTTGACGCACTTGGGATTGTGCCATGCCAATACTCGAACGAGAGGGGTAGTGCGGGCGCACTCGACCGAGTGCGCCCGCAGAACAACATTTATTGCGGTTTGAACCACTTGTCCAACCCGGCTTGAACTTCGGCTCCTGCTTCATCAGGAGTTATCTGTCCGTTCATCACCAGTGTTGTCAGGCGGTTGATTTCACCGTCCGTATTCGGCTCGCCGCGCGAAATGATTTGATACGAATTGCGCGGGGTCGAGGCGCAATTTTCGCGCCAGCTCAAAAACTCTTGCGCCAGCGGGTCAGAAATCTCGACACTGTGATTCGAGAGACTGAAAAAGCCGGGCAGAGAATTGTTCCACAGCTCCGCGAATTCGGGTGTGGTGAGCCACGTCAAGAATTCGCGCGCCGCTTCGGGATTCTTGGCGTTCGCATTCAACGCCATACCCATATCCATATGGTCGTTGATATAGCACGAATCCCCCGCTTCAGGCACAGGTGGCGCAAACGCGCCCATCTTGAACTTGTCGCCAACCTGATTGTTAAAGATGCTAACTTCCCATGAACCTGCGGGGTAGACGGCGGCATTCCCAAGCGTGAATAGGTTCTGCATATCCCCGTATTTCACGCCTTCGTATCCTTCGGGCAGATAAGGAATCCAATCTTCTAATGCCGCCCATGTATTGATGTAGGCAGGGTCCGTGAATTTTCCCGTGCCGTTAATCAAGGCGAGTCGACCTTCCTCACCTTTCCAGTAATTCGGTCCGATGAGTTGAAAACCGAGCAGTCCGGGCACGAACGAATCAGCGGTGCCCATTGCGAGTGGGGTATATTTGCCGTCCGTCTTGACCTTGTCGAGCAAAGCGAGAAATTCTGCTTCGGTGGTCGGTGGGGTCAAGCCCAGTTCCTCGAAAATATCTTGATTATAAATGAACCCATGCAGCACCGCAGCGAGAGGCACGCCATATGTTTCCGCGCCGTCGTCCGTGCTCCACGCGCTCAACGCGAGGTCGCTGAAATTCTCCAGACCGGGCAGGTCGTTGAGCTTGGCAAGGTCACCGTCCTGATACATCTTGAGGCGGTAATCGAACGGCTCGACCATAATCAGGTCACCGGCGGTTCCCGCTTCCAGCTTGGTCGCGAGCGATGTACTGTATTCGGTATTTGAGACAGGTTGGAATTTCACTTCGATGTTGGGGTGTGCTGCCATGAACGCGGGAAGAATTTTGTCTTCCCACACGGCGAGGTCGTCTTGCCGCCAACTTTCGATAATGAGACTTGCTTTTTCTCCGCTCGCGGGGGTTGTTGCGGCGGGTTCAGTTGCAGCTGCTTCAGTCGGCGCGGGTTGAGTGGGCGCAATGCCTTCGGTCGGGGCAGGGGCTTGTGTTGGCGCGGCGGGTTGCGCGGCGGGCGCACATGCGGCGATTGCAGCAATGAGCAGCACGAACAGAATTGTTTTGAACAGAATGACCGGCTTTGTCATCATAGGTCTCCTCCACATTGAATCAATTGTTTGGTTTGCGAAACGGTTGTGAATGTGGGACGATTGCACCTCCATGCTTTGCGAACGAAAAAAAGATAAAGGTCAGTTCAAGGATAAATTTCTTTGCCAATTTGCGTCGGGTCGTGCGTCATCAGAATATAGTCCGCGCGTCGCAAAACATCCTCGCTGCTGTGCCACAATTCGAGCATGTTCACATAACGCCCGATTGGAACAAAGAGCCAATCGCGTTTTTCGTCGGGCTGAATGTTCTCGCGCAAAAAGAACAGGTCGCCGGCAATCACATACAGCCCCGCTTCCGTGCGCACCGAAACTGACATATGTCCCGGGCTATGCCCCGGCGTCGGGAACACGCGCACCCCATCAAAAATCTGTTCCTCGTCGTTCACCAGGTCAAATTTACACCCGTCGAACGGCGGCTTGATACCCAGCCGCGGATGTTCGTATGAATTCCAGTTATAAGGAATCGGATTTAGCGCATAGCGATACTCTTTTTCGCTCACAATCAAGCGCGCATTGGGAAAGTGATTGATGTTGTAGCAATGGTCCCAGTGCAAATGCGTAAAAATGATGGTTTCAATTTCGGCGGGCGCAATCCCCAAACGCTCGAGCTGCTCGTAAATCGCTTGTCCCGGTTCCTGTCGCCCATGATGATGATATTTGACCGAGCGCGCCGTATCGCTCATGCCTGTATCCACCAGAAAGCGGCACTTGTCGTTCTCCACCAAAAACGCAAACACCGGCACCTCGATGATTTGTCCGTAACCGCGTCCATAGGTGGCGTATTGCCCCTTGTCCAGCTCCTGATAGCCCGTCAATAAAGGGCGAATCGTGTAATAGTCCATGCTCAACCTTTCGTGGCAAGCGTCCGGCTCTTTGACTTTGTGACAGCAGTTGTGTTGCTCGTTAAAGTTTCCGACAATGTCTCAAGTAGTTCAGAGGCAGTGCGGCTGTCTGTCACGAGTGTTGTCAACAGTTTTCCTCGCGCCAGCGCTCTGATACTCGGAATCTTGTGTGTGCCCGGCGCAAGCACAATGCGCTCGCGTATCTTGCGGAACTGTTCAAACGGCAGCGAAATCGCCCGTTCACTCAGCGCCGTATCGCATTCCACACCATCCGCATCAAAAAACCGCCCCAAGATCGAACCGACCGCGCCCGTTTTTCCCAGCGCCTTGAAATCTGTCTCTGAAATGGATGCCGAGCGATGCATTAGCGAATCAGGATGCATCGGTGCAATTCCGATAATGCTCATGTCCGCGCTTGCTGCGAGATCAAGCGTGCGGCGGATACTCTCCTCTGCCAGAAGCGACTCTGCCGTCGTGCTTGTCTTGACAATGATAGGCGCAGGCAGATGCACACATTCCGCGTTCAATTTTTCCGCAAAACGGGCAGCCACAGCAGAACCGGACACACCGGGCATAACCTCTGCAAAACCACCTGCCAGTTCGACCACGCGCTTGGCAGCAATTTTTTTGTCAGGCACAGCCGAAACCATCTGTGCGATGGTGCGTCCCCACGAAATCCCAATCGTCATATCGGGCTGAATCTCGTCAAACAGTGCCGCCGCTCCCTCACCAACTGACAGCCGCAGCTGGTCGAGTTCTCCTTCATAGGGCGCGGGGAACACGATCACACGGGGCAGGTCGAGAGCGCGTTCGAGCTGAATCGCAAGTTTCTCCCATTCAATGCTCGGGTCGCGCAGCTCAATCCGCACAATCCCGCGTTCCTTCGCCTCCTTCAAATAGCGCGAGACACGAAAGCGGGAAATCCCCAACATGCGAGCAATTTCGAGAATGTCCTTATCCTCTTGATAAAAAAGATAAGCGCAGCGGAGGAGCAACGCGTCTTTGGGTTGTGTAACCATAGCAGGTTTCGGTGCCCAAGCATTTATTGAGGTTTGCATAAGTAACTCACGTTACGCAAGGGTGAGCTATAGCGACGAATTTATTCGTTGAACCGGTGTCCACGCGTTATGCGATGAGCCGCACGGGTTTGAGTTCACTCAACGCAGTATAGGCAGTGGCGAGTGCCCCCATGTACAGTTTGGCGCGCAAGGCAAAGTGATTCAGTTTGGTCGAGACTTTGAGCATTTCCAGTTTGATGAAGGCACATAGTGCCGCAAAGAGATGGTTGGTTTGGGTCGTCACCGTATGGGTGGGCGACTTTTCGAGGGCGGCATTTTGTTTCAGCGATTTGTGATACGGTTCCACATTCCATCGTTTTTGATAGAGAGTCGTGATTTCGTCAAAGCTGAGGTTGGCATCACTCGTGACCAGATACTGCACCCCCGTACTGCCATCTTTGTTTTCAAAGATTTGCTTGACCAGGAAGAGCGGAAAATCAACGCCTTCCAAATACACTTCAAGCCGAGAGTGCGGTTCCAGCGTTAAGGCGTCCAGGCTCACGAATTGACCGTGGAGTTTCGCTTCCCAACCGACCGCCACCTTGCGGTTCCCTTTTAAGGGCATGATAAAGTCTTTTTTCAAACTATGTTTCACGAATTTCATGTTGTCGGCCGAGCTATACCAGATATCATTCAGCACATACCGAAACGGAATTTGATTTTGCACCGCGTGGCGGAGTAAACTTTGATAAATTTCATTTTTGGTGACGGGCGAACGGCGTTTCTGCTTCCCATCCTTTTGATCAATGTAGGTTTCAGTCTTGGCGATGATCTCGAACCCAACGGGCAAGGAAATGTCCGCCACGTGATATAAACAACTCAGAAAATTGATGCCTTTGACTACGCTGCCGTGCGCATGATCATAATGCCAGCACACAATGTCGTTCTCGTCACTGAAGGGTTTTTCTGAAATGCTGTCATCAAGAATCATTACGCCGTCGGCGGCTTGAACTTGGCGCACAAACGGTTTGACAAGCCGCCACAAGTCTGCCGTGCGGTGCGGCTTGCTCGCCAAGAACCGCGTAATCTTATCGTGACTCACGCTTTTGCCGAGCAAGGTGGACAGTCCAGTCGCGGTGACCAACCCGAACGAGCTGATCAGATAATCGGTGTAGAGGTCGAGAAGTTGATCATCCATACCCTCACTTTACACCTGTTTTCACCCATTGTGCGTAAGGTGAGT
>JADZCJ010000015.1 GCA_020851635.1 Anaerolineae bacterium | reverse complement strand
CGCCAAACTGCGGCTTGGCACGAATCATTGTTACGCTTTGCGTAACCACGAATAAGGATCAAAATTAGCCCAAATTCGCGCAGATTCGCGTTTTCCTCCGAGTTGTCGAGACCGAATCTGTCAGCTTATTAAAGTTAGATGGAATAGTGCATCATTAAACAAGCTCTTGTGAACCGGATTGTCCCGAACCGGTTAGGAGCGGGCGTTCAACAAAAAGGATGCACATCAAGTTGGTTAATGATGCACTAGCCCGCTGACGAGATCAAAAAAACAAGAAAGGAGTTTGCCATGAAATATTTGATTACCGCTCTGGCTCTCGCACTGATCGGACTGGTCGGATGCAGTCTTGCCACAAACGTCACGCGCGGTTCGGGCAATGTGATCACCGAATCGCGCGCAGTCAGCAACTTTCAGCGTGTCCAGCTTTCGGGCGTCGGCGAACTCGAAATTGTGCAGGGCGATACCGAGAGTTTGACAATTCAAGCGGACGACAACTTGATGCCGCTGATCAAGACGACCGTCACAAACGGAACGCTCGACATCGGTCTCGATACGACGCGGGGTCTGCTTGCGCTCAATCCGGCCAAACCCATTCGCTATACCCTGCAAGTCAAAACGCTCGATTCGATTGTCGTCTCGGGCGCCGGGAACGTGAGCGCGCCATCGCTCAAGGGTGACTCGCTGACCGTGCGCACAAGCGGCGCCGGCAACGTCACCATTCCGCAAATTCAAGCGACCACCCTGACGACCGGGATCAGCGGCGCGGGCAACATGACCCTGGGCGGAGAGGTGCAGACACAGGATGCTACGCTTTCCGGGCTGGGTAATTATAACGCAGCTGATTTGAAAAGTACCAATGCGAGTGTGAGCATCAGCGGCGCTGGAAGCGCCCGGGTCTGGGCAACCGACACGCTCAACGCGCGTCTGAGCGGCGCGGGCAGTGTGGAATATTATGGCAGTCCACAGGTCCGGCAAACCGTTTCGGGTCTTGGCTCGATCAAATCGCTCGGAGCAAAATAAACCGGCAACAAAAAATCGCGGGCGATGCAGCGCATCGTCCGCGATTTTTTTGGTTCTCGAATCAAACGGCTGGCATTGCCGCCGCTTCCATACCGGCACGGCGCGCCCCAAACCACAGCGCCAGCGCGCCCAGCGCCAACACTGCGACCAGAATGCCGATGAGCGCATTCAGAATCGGCACGACAGAAATCAGCGACAACCAGATCAGCCCTGTCACGAATGCGACAACGCGGTTTTGTGCCCAACTCGCCTGCACGCGATCAAAAATCGCGCGCCCGATCAGAAAACTCACCACAACCGGCGCGAGATATGATGTAAAGACGCTGTAGGCAAACGTCAGCGCGCCGAACACAAGAATCCCGGTCGAGATGACAAGCCCCGCCAGGTCGCCGAGCGTGAGCACGCCAAACAAGAGCGCGAACAATAGAGTCGCAAGGGCAATGATAAACAGCGCGGCGATAAATCCCACCACCATCAAAACGCCGCGTCCCAGACTGCCGAGCGGTTTTGCGCGAATTGCTTCCGCCAGCGCGCTCACGAACTTGGGCAGCAGCCACACCGCGAGCAGCCCGAGCAGCAGCAGAATCAGAAATCGCCGCGCGTGATCAAGGGCGGTATCCACCAGCGCTTGCGTCTGCTGCGCTCGCTGCATCGCCAGAGTAATGGGTTCGCCGCGTTCCTGCGCCGTCGGCACGGGCGTTTGCTGTACCACGGGTCCGGTCACCCGGGAGCCGCTCTCTACGCGCGCGGGTTGTTGGGATTCGTAAATCAGGTCGCCCGCGATGACGGCGGAAGGCGCAACCGTTAATCCCGCCGGGACCGTCGGAACGGAAACGGGCATATTCCGCATAAACATGCGCGGCGAAAACGCGTTGGCGCTCGTGTCTCCCACCGTGACGCGCACATTCCCGCCCACTGTGCCGCGCAGCTCGATGCCATTCGCCGCCGCGATTACGTCTTTGCCCACATCCCCCGCCATCAGCCCCTGGTATGCCACCAGGAGCAAATCGTTGCCGATGCGCGCGCCGGGTTTGGTTTCGAGACTAAACGCGGCGGACAACAGACTGCGCGTAACTTGCGAGTTCTCGCCAAACGTGATCGCCTGACCCGCAAGCCGCGCATCGCTGCCCACCTTACCGTTGACCGTGAGCGTTTGCGCCGCAGCGTTTACATCGAATGCCACCGTGCCATTGATCGTGATGGTTTGCGCGACCGCATACACGTCGCCGTTGACCGTCCCATCAATCACAAGTTCCTGAGCAGAAACATACAGGTCATCATCAATCACCTGGTCCGCGGCAATGACCACACGTTCACCGCCCCGAAAATCGGCGGCATAGGCGGCCGGGACAAAAACCACCGCAGTAAAAACAAGCCACAGCGCCAGGCCGGAGAGCGCCTTTTGAAACGAGGACATGCGACCAACCTCCATGGAACAGCCCACAGAAATCAACAGAAAAATGTGCCCGCGGGCAAGTAAAACAATCGAGCCAAGCGTCTGTTGAGTATACGCCCCGACGCGTTTCGTGTTACACTTGTGCGTATGGGCAGTCGCGGCGAAGGTTGGGTGATCGGGCAATTCATAATCGGTGGTGTCCTCATTATCAGCGCGCCCTTGACGCGCCTGGCGGTCCCCTGGTTTGTCATGCTGTTTGGCGGCGTCCTGATTGTCGCGGGTCTGGGCATCGGCGCCGTCGCCGTTTTGTATCTGGGTGAAAATCTTTCGCCTCTGCCCAAGCCGCGCGCGGACAATCATTCGCTCGTCACCTCCGGCGCATATAGTCTGGTGCGCCACCCGATTTATTTTGGCATTCTCATTGCCGGATTCGGGTGGGGCATCCTGTGGGGCTCGCTCATCAGCATTTTGTGCACTGTCGCGCTCCTGGTCTGGTTCGACCTTAAATCGCGCCGCGAAGAACAATGGCTGATAGAGCAATATCCCGAGTACACCACCTATCAAGCCCGCGTCAAAAAACTCATCCCCTTTGTCTATTGAGCGGGCTGAGACTTGATTTCGCCAACACACCCGTCATTTCGAACGCAGTGAGAAATCTCTCCGAATCATTTCGCCAACACACCCATCATTCGCCAACACACCCGTCATTTCGAACGCAGTGAGAAATCTCTCCGAATCATTTCGCCAACACACCCATCATTCGCCAACACGTCTGTCATTTCGAACGCAGTGAGAAATCTCTCCCTATCATTCAAGCCGAGACCTACGCGCATTATTCTGATAGCGGCGTGCCTTCTTCTGGGCGCCGCGCTCATCTATTTTGTCCGGTTCGTCCCCCCCCCGTCGTGGACGGCGGACGAAATCAAGACCTTGCGCTCCCTCTCGCTCTCGAACCTGCCGCCGCTCGCGCCCGACAAGTCCAACCTCGTCGCCGATGACCCGCGCGCGGTTGCGTTGGGGCATCAACTCTTTTTCGACAAACGTTTCAGCGCGGACGGAACGGTCTCGTGCGCGTCGTGTCATATCCCCGAACTGAATTTTCAGGACCCGCGCGCCCGCGGACGCGGGCTGTTGGACACGCGCCGCCGCACCCAGAGCGTGGTCGGCAGCGGCTATCTGGAATGGTTCTTTTGGGATGGGCGCAAGGACAGTTTGTGGAGCCAGGCGCTCGCGCCGTTGGAACATGCGAACGAGCAAGGCGGCGACCGCACCCAGTACGCCCGCCTCATCGCCGAAAATTATCGTGACGCATACGAGGCGCTCTTTGGCGCGCTCCCCGACCTGCAGCGCCTGCCCGCACATGCCGGACCCGCCGCCGATGAGACCGCCCGCGCCGCATGGGACCGCATGACCGCGCAGGAGCAGGACGGCGTTTCGCGCGTCTATGCCAACATGGGCAAAGCGCTCGCTGCCTATCAGCGCAAACTGCTGCCGGGCGCGTCGCGTTTTGACAAGTATGTGGATGCGGTTGCGGCGAATGATTTCAAACTGGCAGGGGAAATTTTTTCCGCGGACGAAAGGGAGGGGCTGAGATTATTTATCGGCAAAGCGGGCTGCGTCCGATGTCACAACACGCCGCTCTTGACCGACGATGAATTTCACAATACGGGCGTCCCGCAAGACGCCGAAAAAGAGCACGATCTCGGGCGCGCCGAAGGGGTGGTCGAAAATTTTGCGGATGAATTCAAATGTTGGAGCGAATACAGCGACGACGCCGAGCGCGATTGTCCGCAGCTGCGTTATATGCGCGCCCGCGCGGGCTCGCTCGTCGGCGCGTTCAAAACGCCCTCCCTCCGCAAGACCCAATTTATCGCGCCGTTCATGCACAACGCGCGCTACACCACGCTCCCCGAAATTCTCGACCACTATAACCGCGCCCCCGCCGCGATGGTGGGCGTGTCGGAATTAAAACCGTTGGGCTTGACCCCCGTCGAATTGAAACAACTGGAAGCGTTTCTGGGGACGCTGACTGCGCCGGTGAACGCGCCGCCCTCTCTGTTGAGCGCGGTTGCGCCGTGACTGTCCCCCGCGCGGTCAATAAACAACACCGAGCTCGCCACCGCCGGATTCGCCGCGCTGGGGTCAATGGGCGCGAGCGTTACCCCGCCGTTTTGAAAAACCGCGATGGCGGAATTGGACGTGCCGAAATCGAGACCGTAGGTGAGCGGCATACCTGTACTTCGATTTGCATTCACAAGTTGATTTGGTCAAGCTAATTTCGCTGCAATTGCTTCGTATGATTGCCGAATTATTGGTTCTGCTTCAACAAGATGGCTGATGGAATGTATAGAGAGGGTATCTCCTTCAAGCCTGTTGATTTATGCTTGTTGTACAGAGTTCGCAATTCTTGAATTCGTTTGGTTAAATTTGGCATTATATCCCTCAACGTTATCGACGATATAGGGATTCAGAAGTTGTTTGACCGACGCGGATAGTGGGAATCGCTCGCCCCATCACGTAAACGACAGTACCCCCCAGAATTAAGAAATGATTATACGCGAGCAGCCAAAGTATTTCAACGGATCGAGGAAGAAGGGGCATGGCTTCTGCCAAGCCGCAGAATTTGTAATTTCGAACGGCGACCGCACTTGTCGCCAGTTGCGATGTATTGCATCGCCGAAATCCTCGGCTTGCCAAGAGAGGATTTCGGCGATGGATTTTATCGCATCGCAAACTCCGCTACGCACCGTTCGAAATGACGATTCCGATGTCAAGCCATTTTGCAGACGCCATATAGACTGTCTTTTCACTGCCAAGACGCGGACGAATTTCTCCGCGCCCTTCCCATCGCCTAGACCCTCTGCACCTGCAACCGCGAGGACGTATTGAACCTCGTCCAAATCCGCCGCGCCCTCGCCAAAATGACATCTTGCTGAACCAACAATCCCAATCCGTGTCACGCAAGTTCTTTCGCTTGGAACCGCAAATCTACGCGAATTCACGCGAATAAAACGGAAAATTCGCGTAGATTCGTAAAGATTCGCGCAAATTCGCGTTTCCATCCCCGCTGCCCTGCATAGCTGGCGTCCCACAATCAGCAATCGAAAATCGAAAATCGAAAATCAGCAATCAGCAATCAGCAATCAGCAATCCAAAATCCCCCTACTCCCACTCGATCGTCCCCGGCGGTTTGCTCGTAATGTCATACACCACTCGATTCACCCCGCGTACCGAATTCACAATCCGCGTGCTCATCCGCGCCAGTAGGTCGTGCGGCAGACGCGCCCAGTCGGCGGTCATCCCGTCCTCGCTCGTCACCGCGCGGATGGCGAGCACATTTTCATACGTCCGCTGGTCGCCCATCACGCCGACAGTTTGCACGGGCGTCAGCACGGCAAAATATTGCCACGGCACCTTTTCCAGGTTTGCGTTCAAAATTTCCTCGCGCACGATCGCATCCGCCGCGCGCAAGGTGTCCAACCGTTCCTGCGTCACCTCGCCCAGAATCCGCACCGCGAGCCCGGGACCGGGGAACGGCTGCCGCCACACCACGCGCTCGGGCAGACCCAATTCCGCCCCCACCGCGCGCACTTCGTCCTTGAACAGGTGCCGCAGCGGCTCCAAAAGCGCAAACCCCATCGTCGTCGGCAGTCCGCCCACGTTGTGATGCGTCTTGATCGTCACGGCGTTGCCATGCGTGCGCCCCTCGGCGGTGTCCAACGGCGCGGCGCTCTCGATCACGTCGGGATACAGCGTCCCCTGCGCCAGGAATTTGTGCGCCCCCAGCGAACGCGCCGTCTCGTCAAATTTTTCCACAAACGCCGCGCCGATGATTTTGCGCTTGCGTTCGGGGTCCGTCACGCCCTCCAATTGTTTCAAAAAATAGTCGTGCGCATCCACCGCGACCAGTTCGATGCCGATCTGCTGTGCCAGCGACGCCACGTCCGCGCCCTCGTTCTGTCGCAACAGCCCGTGGTCAATGAATACGCATGTCAACTGCGCCCCCACCGCGCGCTCGATCAACGTCGCCGCCACCATCGAGTCCACGCCGCCGCTCAGCGCGCACAAGACGCGTTCCCTGCCCACTCGTTCGCGAATCTGCGCGACCGTGCTTGTGATAAACGCGCCCGGCGTCCAGTCGCCCGCGCATTTGCAGATCTCGAACAGAAAATGACGCAAAATCTGCTTGCCGCTCGGCGTATGCGCCACCTCCGGGTGAAATTGCAGCGCGTAAATGCTGCGGTCCGAATTTTTCATTGCCGCGAAAAAGCAGGTGTCCGATTCCGCCAGTTTTTCGAACCCTTCGGGCAGCGCGCACACACTGTCGCCGTGACTCATCCACACAGCTTGTTCGGGCGCGAGATTCGAGAGAAACGAAACGGGGTAGGTGATCCGCACGACGGCGGGACCAAATTCGCGCTGCGGCGCGCGTTCCACCTTGCCGCCCAGTTGGTGCGCCCGCAGCTGCATCCCATAGCAAATGCCGAGCACCGGCACGCCGAGCTCTGTCACAAATTCGGGCATGTGCGGCGCGCCCTCGTCGTAAACGCTCGCCGGTCCGCCCGAAAGGATCACGCCCGCGAGGTCGAGTCGTTCCAATTCGGCGCGCGTGACGCGGGGCGAAAAAATTTCGCAATACACATTTTGCTCGCGCACGCGTCGCGCAATGAGCATGGTGTATTGCGAACCAAAATCGAGTATCGCAATCGTTTGTGTCATGGGTTGGATGTGTTATTGGTCGGTCACAATTTCCAGTTCTTCCGGACGAAAGACCCAGCCCGCTTGCGCGCCGTGCGCGTGCTCTTTGCCGTCGGGACGCACCGCGATCTTGTCCGCTTCGGGCACATACACCACCGTGCCCAATTCGCCTTCGTATGTGTGCGGCGTCCCCACCGCGGGCGGTGGAAACAAGGGTCGCCGTTTGAATTTTCCCAGATTCATGAATCGCACCCGATCACCCACTTTGAATGCCATATGCTCTCCCGTACGGTAAATTGTCCATTTCTTTCTTGCATCTCGCAAACGGCGGCGGACAAATCAACAATTTGCGCCGCGCGGCGAGTATAGAAAAGAAATCGCCCTGCGTCAAAAAAAAAAGAAAAACCCCCTCTCCTTTCGGGAGAGGGGGCTGTGAGTTTTTTGACTCTACGGTTCCACAATGATCTCGCCCACCATGTTCGGGTCCGTTTGTGAAAAGTAACTGTAATTCCCCGGCACGGTAAACGTGAATTGGAACGTGCTGCCCGGCAGGATATTCCCCGAGTTAAACACTCCATTCGGCTGCCCCGGCTGTCCGCTCGTCACCGTATAGACTGCGCCGCCCGCAGGTTCGTTGTTTACCCAGACCACGGTCGTGCCAACTTTGACCGTGCGCTGTGGCGGGCGGAACTGACCGTTGTTCATGCGGATACGTTCGCCCGGCACCACAGTCGGAACGACGGTCGGCGGGGGTCCCGAGGTTGCGGTTATGATCCCTTGCCCGGTAGGTGTCCATACGTTCGAACCGTAGGTCACATACCCCTGGCACGGCACATTCAGCAAGAGACCGGGGCGCAGGACTTTGCCCCACAAATCATTCTGGGTGCGAATCCACTGGATCGTCGAACCGTTATTCACGGCAATCCGAAACAGGTTATCGCCCGGCTGCACCTGGTATTGAATCGTGTTTCCGCAGTTGGCAGGTATCTCGAACGGCTGACACCACGGACATTGATACGGCGGGTAGACCCTTTGTGGCGCGGGTCGCCCATACGGGTCAAAGTTCGGATTATAGTTCGGATATGGCACGTTGCCGCACGGCACGCTGATCACCTGACCCGCCCAAATGTAATTGGCGTTGTAAATCCCGTTCAGTTGGGCGAGATAATGATAGGTCACCCCATACCGCGCGCCGATGCGAAACAAATTGTCTCCGCGCCGCACGGTATACGCGCAGCCATTCCAGCCCTGCACGTTCGTCACCACCTTGGCATCCGGCGGCGTCAACACAAACGCAACAAAGGCGGGCAGGATCGTCAAAACCAAAAAGGCAAAGACCACAAAGGTCGAACCTTTCGGGAAACGACGGCGGGTATCTTGCGGCGCGGAGCTCATTCTCAGGGAACTACAGCCACCGTCCCGGCTGCCCCGTTTGCGCCGTCAAAATACGCAAACGTGCCGAGCTGCCAGAACTGGTGCGTAAATGTTGCATTCGGTCCCATGATTCCGGAATTAAAACCTCCGGGCGTGGCGGTGCATTGTCCGCTCGGACACAAGCCCTGCGTGACCGTGTGCGCCGCGTTCGACACATTGGTCCATTGCACAATCGAACCTTGCTTGACTGTGATCACCGGCGGATGGAACCCATTGTTTCGAACATTGACGTTTGCATAGATCACCGGTGGCGGCTGGGTGGGCCAGACCGGCGGCGGGCAGCCCTGGCAGGGCGGACAACCGGGGCAAACGGGCGGCGGTGGGGTGGGCCAGACCGGCGGAGGACAACCCTGGCAGGGCGGACAGCCAGGGCAGACGGGTGGCTGCGGCTGCGGGCACGGAATCACCAATCGCTGACCCGCATAAATATAATTTGCATTGTGCAAACCGTTCGCCTGTGCCAGCGCCTGCCACGAAATGCCATAGCGCGCGGCGATCGTCTTGAGCCAATCCCCGCGTTGGACAATATAGTAACCGCAAATTCCGGGCTGCGGTTGTGGCTGTGGTTGCGGCTGTGGCCACGGCTGTGGTTGGGGTCCGCATGGGACCATCAACACCATGCCCGCATAGATATAGTTCGGGTTGTGCAGATTGTTCAATGCCGCCAGATATGCGGTCGTCGTATGAAAGCGCGCGGCAATTTTATAGAGCGCTTCCCCGCGCTGCACGGTCCAGGTGCAACTTGCCGCGCCGGTGTTTGCGATCTGTGTCGCGCCCCGGTCCGTTGACGCTGCCTGGGTGGTCGGGACGACAAACAACATGGCGGCGATAACCGCCGCACAGACAAGAGCTGCCACTCCAATACGCACGTGCAAGGATCTCATTTCTCCTCCTCGAAAAAAACAACCCATATTAACGGTGTGATCCGTCCATCAAAATTGTCCGGCTGTGTGGGGCGTGCGTCACGATTTTGAACCGCAAGGAACGAACGCTGTTTCGTTCCCCGCCCGGCTCGATGCGCCCCGTCCTTGCTCAACCTCAGGCGCTTGACCCTCTCCGAGAAAACGCGCGCGCTTACCGCGAATTGTATCATTTCGCGCGCGCGGATTCAATACGCATAGTGATAGCGAGTTGCGAATAGTAATCAGAATAGCAGAGTCCTATGCTCCCTCATCCTCGGATGACTCGTCATCGTTTTCCCGGTCCCGCATCGCCCACGTAAATTTCTTTTGCAGCGAGCCGGTATAGAGCTTTTTCCAGTCGTAGCCCACCTTTTTGCCCCAGTCTTTGTATACGCGCGGGTCAATATAGTTCTTGAGCGAAGTATTCAGCGCATAATCTTTGGTCTCGCGCACCAGCTTGAGCTGCAGTTCCGCCCGTTCCAGCCGTTCCCTATAACTCGTCTCGGCGCGCCGGCGCGCTTCCCGCGCCGCCGACAGCGCCTTGTTTGCGGCTGTCACGCGCTCCTTGTAACGCTTGGTCTTGCTCTTGTACAGTTTTTCCGCATCCCGCGCCGCTTTGATCGCCGTCCGCAGTTTCTTGTTGTATTCTTTTACCTTTTTCTCGTCAGTCGGCGCGCCTTGGGTTTCCAGCGCCGCCAGCGCGTCCTGCTTTTTTTTCACCGCTTCGGGCGCTTGATCTTCGAATGTCTTTTGGTCGGCGACAAGCTTGTCCAGCGCGGTCTGCCGCGCCCGAACCTGCTCGTCCAATTTTCCCAGATCAGGTTTTGCCCCTCGCAGTTTTTCGACCCCCGCCGCGCGTTTTTCCAAACTCTCTGCCCACGTTTTCGGCGGCGTCCGTTTGTGGTTGCACGTAATGGCTGCTTGCAGGTTCGCCATTTTCGCGGCAAATTCCTTTTGCGCCTCTGACGCATCTTGCCGCAGTTTGCCGTTCAGCTGCAAATGTGTGTCCACCGTTTTGGTCGCGTGATACGTGCGAAACACCTTGGCAGAAAGACCGGGCATCACGCCTTTTAGAAAATCATTCACCCGCGCCGAGGTGATTGTCGGAAACAACTGCTCGTTTGGCGCTTTGCCCTCTGCAAAATGTTTCAGATTGTCCGCCAGCGCGCGGTCATTGCCATCCTCAAACAACAGCGTCTTTTCCCACCGCACGCTGTCCTTGCCGAGAAAGTCAAAATCAATTCGGTCCTCCCCGACGTTCACATGTTCCACGCGCAGAGTGGATGCGCCCACCGTGTCCGCTTCGTCCTCGTCCTTTTCGTCGCCCACGCGCATAGACAAGCGATCGATCAAATACGCGACCGTTGCCACCTGCTTTTTCTTGTCATCGCGGTCGCGCATCCCTTTTTTGATCGCCGCCCGCACATCGCGCAGATGCTCTTCCAGCAGCACCGCCTTGTCATATTTCGCCTGCTCGCGTTCCTGCCGAAGGTGCGACGTTTCCGCCAGCCACACATATTTGATCTTTTTGGTCAGCGTCTCTTCCCAGCGCGCGACCCATAACGAGTCATGCTCGTGCGCAATGCCCGCCCACTCGCCGTGCGGCGCGTCGGGAATGGGCGCGTCCTCACCCAGGTTCAGCGTCACCTCGTTCGAAAACACGCGCGGTTTCCAGCGCCCGCGCAGGGGATGCAGCCCGCGCCCCATAAAAATCCCCGGCGGCTCGATCAAATACGCGCCGATCTCCACTTCGTGGTCGTCCACATGCGCGTGACCGTATTTCGCTTTCAACTCGTCGCGTACGAGCTTGCGTTGTGCCGAGATCTCTTTGCGTTTCTCTTCCGGCAGGTTCGCCAACTTTTCCGCCTGCGCAATCGCCACCATCTCGCGCAGGTCAAAATCCTCAATGGTCACACCCGCATCAAGGTCGAGCCATTGTTCGCGCAGCGAGAACAGAAAATTGGCTTGAAACACCGGGTCATCCACATACGGCGTCCCCACCTTTTTCGCCCACGCCATCAACATTTCTTCTCGGAGCGGCGTCAAATTCACAACCCGTCCCCTGATGGTCGTCGTTAGTCCGCGCGGTTCATAATCGGGCGGAAACGCCACCCCGTTATGCCGCAAAATTTTCCACTTGATAGTCGTGCTCCTCTAATCTAAAAAAAGAATCGCGGACCTACCCGTCCGCGGGGCAATCGAATGTTTATTATACGCGAATTGTCAAGCAACCTACAAAACCCCCCAAAAATGGGGGCTTTTTGAGACAAAATCCAAGGGCAGGTCCTCTATGAACGCACTGGTCGCTGAATGGGTTGCCAAGACGGAGGGCGATTTCAACACTGCCAATCGCGAGTATCGTGCGCGACGCTCTCCGAACTATGACGCAGCTTTTATCATTCGCAACAATGCGCAATGAAACGTCAATAGCTTCCCCTCTACGTATTTTTCCAAATTACGTAGAAAATACGTGCGACACGTATTTACATTGCCCATGACTCGCGCTACACTACCCTCACTTGAATAGGGTGCTCTTGTCCCTTGATCGCAATCGTTCCACAGCCGATCGAGATGTCCTGCTGCACCCCCCCGCAGTCCGAATTTTTTGAATAATCAAACAATCATACAGCGCCCTATTTATAGGCATTTTTCAAAAAAAGAATCAAAGAAAATCAAAACAATCAAACAGCAGCCGTCAGTCCCCAATCTCCGGTCTCCGGTCTCCAATCTCCAATCACCTGTCCATGCCTTTATCGGGTGTGCGTCACGATTTTGGATGGTAAGGAACGAACGCTGTTTCGTTCCCTGCCCGGCACGCTGCGGCGAGCGTACGCTACTCGCAACCAAAAATAGGACGCACACCTGCCCTTATCGCGCCAATAGCACAAATCCCCCATCTCTAGTAAAATACCCCTCCGGATCGGCCCAATCCGCGAGTTTTTAACAATAATGTCCAAAGGAATTTCAATGAGCCGAAATCGTTCTGGCTGGATTTTTGTAGCCATCTTTGCCGTAATGCTGGCGGGTCTTGCCGCCATGCTTGTATCCAGCGTCGTCGCGTACCCTGCCGAACCCGGACCTCGCGCCGCGTGGCTCTATCTCAACGCGCGCGCATTTGGAAAACTCACCGCCGCGTGGGACGAACACGGTGGCGTGCCCAATTTTATTTCAAGCAATGATGCCCATGCGCGCATCCCCTACACGGTCAAACCCAACGAGCGCGGCAAACCCGAGCTCATTGCGCGCGGCTTTTTGAATGAAAATGCTGCCCTTTTCAAACTCGGGAGCGGTGACTCGTTCACTCTGCGCCGCATCGAACCGGACAAGCAGCTCAACTATGCCCATGTGCGGCTCGACCAGACCTATCACAATATTCCCGTCCACAATAAACAGCTGATTGTCCACATTGACCCACAGGAAAACATCGTCGCTGTCAACGGTCATTTCGTGCCCGATCTCAATGTCATGACCGTGCCCCTCGTTTCGAGCGCGGACGCCGAACAGGTCGCGCTCGACAATTTACTCTACGCCCAGCTCACCTCCGCCGAACGCGCCCGCGTCAACCCAAAAATTCTGTCCGAAAAAACCAAACTCGTCATCTATATTGACGAGAGCAGCGAAAACCACGCCACGCTCACCTGGTATATCACCGTCATGACCGATTCCCCGCTCGGACAATGGCGCTATTTTGTCAACGCCCGCCGCCCCGCCGTCACTCTGGCGTATGACGAGCTCGGTAACGCCAAAGAGCGTCAGACCTTTACCGCCGACAACGATACCGATATCCCCGGTCGTCTGCTGATCAGCGAAGGCGAGCGCTCGCGCGATGACATTGCCCAGGCGGCACACGACGGCGCGGGCAAGGTCTATGACTATTATTTCAACAAATTCCAACGCGACGGCGTGGACGGACAGGGCAGCCCTCTGGTCTCGACCGTCCATTTTGGCAGCGACGCCTCCGACGCCGAAAATGCCGCGTGGATTGGCGAATACCAGCAAATGATCTATGGCGATGGGGGTCGCATTTTCAAACCGCTGTCGTACGGTCTCGATGTCGTTGGGCACGAATTTACCCACGGCGTCATTGGCTCCACGGCAGACCTTGAATACAAATCCCAATCCGGCGCGCTCAACGAGTCCTACGCCGATGTCTTTGGCGTGCTGATTGACCGCGGCAACTGGTATATTGGCGAAGCCGTCATCAAGTCGCCCCCGTTCCCGCGTCCCTATTTGCGGTCGCTCGAAGACCCGAACATGCGCGGCGCATTTGATGCGCGCGACCCGCTCAATGGTGTCGGTCAGCCCAAGCATGTGAACGAATACGCCCGCCTGCCCGTCAGTCGCAAAGGCGACAATGGCGGCGTGCATATCAACAGCGGCATTCCAAACCATGCCGCCTATCTCATCGGTCAGCGCATCGGCCCCGACAAACTCGAACAAATCTATTACCGCGCGCTGACCCAATATCTCGGACCCGATTCCCAATTTATTGATGCCGCCCGCGCGACGCTCCGCGCTGCACAGGACTTGTACGCCAATGTGCCGTCCGATGCCCAGAGCGTTCGTGATGGTTTTGCGGGCGTGGGGCTGAATGTCGGCGGGTCCGATAATGTGCCCGCGCCGCCGCCCCCGACGACCCCTGCCACCACCGGCGCGCCGCCGCCGCCTTCCAACACCACCCCGCAGGGCTGTGTCAATTTGGTCGTCAATGGCGCGTTTGAAACCGACGAGGCATGGAATGATATTTCCGGTGAGCGTTCCGTGCTGATTGATACGGAACTCCCGCGCACGGGCAAACGGAGCGCCTGGCTCGGCGGACAGGACAAGGAACCGGTTCAGACCATCTACCAGGACGTTTCGATTCCCGCCAATGCGACCCGCGTGCAGCTCGAATACTATCGTTATCTGCATCAAGAGACGAGTGGTTTTTCCGGTCTCTTTGCCAGCGATGCCAGATTCGGCGCGGTCATTGCCAACACCGATGGCGAGATCATTGGCGCGGTCGAAAAACTCGTCTCTTCGCAGGCGGACGATCGGTGGGTCGGCAAGCAGTTTGATCTTTCCCAGCTCGCGGGCAAGACCATCCGTCTTGCCTTTACGTCCGAAAATCCGGTAGGCAATGTGAGCTCCATGTTTGTTGATGATGTTGCCCTCATCGTCTGCACCACCGGACAGGCGCCCTCTGCCCCACAAGCGGCTGCCAACAGTGTCTACCTGACGGGTCAGATCGTGGACGCGGACACGCGACGCGGCGTCTCGGGCGCACAGGTGTTTGTGATGAAACCCGGGCTGAGCGCCACCCAGGCCGCCGCCGACGATCAGGTCACGCGCAGTGAAATCATCGCCAGCGCCGTGTCCGACGACAGCGGGATTTATCAGACCGATGTCGCTTTGCCGGTGGGGCAGACCTACAGCGTCATTATCATTGCGCGCAACTATCGTCCCATCGTCGCTGACAATGGCATTGAGGTCCCGCAAAACGCGCAAAATCCATTTACGGTGGATGCGACAGTGCGCCGTAGCCGCTAACAAACGCTTTGGTAGGGAACGCTCGCCAAAGCGTTCCGTCATCTGTGGAACGAAACGACGTTCGTTCCCTACCAACACGGACCATATCAACCATGCCAGACAAACAACAACAACGCTGTTGCATTGATAACGAACCCGTCTCGCCGCCGTACAATACCCTCGGCGGACGTGTGTATTGCGACCGGCATTTTGCCCAGGTCAACAAACCGCACCCCGGCTTTTGGAAATCTGCCGCCATCATGATCATCGCGATGGGCGCGGTCAGCGGCGTGCTCGCGTTTCTATTGCGCGATGTGACGGGTTTGGATTCAACCACGCTTGTCATTGTCGGTCTGATTTTTGCAATCGTGCCGACGGCGCTTTGGCTTGCGTATTTTTATCAACAGGACCGGCTCGAACCCGAACCCAAAGAGCGGATCGGCTCGGTGCTCTTGACAGCCATCGTCTTGACGGGCTTTATCGGTCTGCCCATGATCACGGAATGGTTCAATGTCGCCGGTTGGGCTTCCTACAACAACTGGACCTCGCTTGCCGCCGCCATTCTGATCAACGGTTTTATCTATATCGCCATCATGTATGTTTCCGTTCGCATCTGGGTCTATAAAACGCCCGAATACGACGAACGCATGGATGGCATTGTCTATGGCACTGTTGCCGGGCTTGGCGTCGCGACGATGCTGAATCTGCATTACATTGTTGACAATCAGGGTGTTGCCCTCGCTCCCGGCATCATCAATGTCGTCACCACCGCGCTGGCGCAAGCATCTTTTGGCGGCGTGCTCGGCTATTTCATGGCGCAGGCGAAATTCGAGCACAAGCCGGTCTACTGGGTCCCGCTCGGCGTCGTAGTTGCCGCCGTCTTGAACGGGCTTTTCAGCTGGCTCATTGACGAGGTGAGCGCAACCGGACTCACCGTCGAGCCGTGGCGCTCGCTCGCGTTGGGGCTGGTCGTCGCCCTGCTGACCTTTGGCGCGCTCGTCTATCTCATGCAGCGCGCCCACGCCTTTACCATGCGCCCTGCCAAATCAACCTGAAACGAGAGCACAAATCATGTCTGCCACAGCGTCCACGCCTGACATTCGAGATTTTCAAACGCTCAAAAAAGACATCGGCGTCGCGATTGTCGTCTTCGTCGCCCTCGCTCTCGGCTATCTTTTGAGCCAGGTGGTCATCAACCGCACCAAGCTGTATCAGGAACCTTCGTCGCCGTTCCAACTCGCATATCCCGCGGGCTGGACAAATGCCGAATCTCTGCAAGAGGTGCTGCTCAAGGTCGAGGACCCGACCGCCGCGTCAGCATACAAAACAACGCTGACCGTCGAAGCGCGTGACCTTGACCCCACCGCGCCGCCCACCATGCAGCAGTTGATTGACCGCCGCGTCGAACAGCGCAGTCAATTCACCGCCTATCATTTCATTTCCAACGCCGAGACCACGGTGGCAGGTGCGCCTGCCCAGGAACTGCGCTATACCTATGTGGTCCAACCCATTGACACCCCGCGGCGTGTTTCTTTGCCCGTCGTCGTCGTTGCGCGCGATTACATCATCCTCACACCCGATCGCTCGTATTACCTGACGCTCACCGCGCCCGAAAACGAAGTGGACCGCGCCAACGCGCGCATGGAAGCGATTCTAAAATCGGTCAAACTCCAATGAGCAAAAAAGAAAAAAAACAAGCCAAGAGCAAGGGCAAGCAGGCGACCAAGCCCAAGCCGACCGCGAAAAAGGCGGTCGAAACCACCGCGCTCGCCGATGTCCCCATGCTCGACACGGGCGACGAGGTCCTCGGCGCTCTTGGGCAAGCGGCGGGTGACGAGGCGGATGCGCCTGCGCCCAAAAAATCGAGACGGAAAAAGGAATCGGAGCCAAAGCGTGACGAGACACCCGATGTCCACGAGTCGGGGCCGGAACTCGAATCGAAAACTGCTGATGCCGGGGTTCCCGCCGTCTTTGGTATCGAACCCGAAACCCGGATTGAGCCGCTGCGCTTGCCGCGCGGCGCGTTCGTCGCTTTCCGCAAAAGCGGCGGATTACGGTTTACCACCGGCGAAGTTGTGGTCTATCCCGATGGGCGCGTCGCCTATGATGCGCGCGGCGTCCCGCAAAAAGAATACAACCGCTTGCGCCGCGCATTGAACGACGGACAGGTAATTGCAATGCGCAAGCTGCTCGACCAGTCCAATTTCTGGCAAACATCGAGCGGCGGCGAGCAAAACCCCGATGGATATGCCTACGAGATCGCGGCGCGGCTCGGTCAACGCTCCAACGAGATCGAGGTCTTTGACGGCAGTCTTCCCGAACCCCTCAAACCGCTGGTCGAGCGCCTCTCGAAACTGTTGCCCGAGGCAAAAGAAATAACTCACCCCGAATCATAGATTCGGGGTGAGTTATTTCTTGTCATGTCGGCGCCGCTCGGATTCAACGCGGGCGGACGGCTTGAAACAAGAGGATTCCCGTCGCCACCGCCGCGTTCAACGATTCCGCGCTGCCCGGCATCGGGATGGAGATTTTGGCGGTTGCCAATTTATGCGCCTCTGCACCTGCGCCTTCCGCCTCTCCGCCGACAATCAACGCCACGGGTGCGGTCCAATCGGCGCGTGTATAGTCCGTTTTGCTGGCTGCGTCCGACAGGTAGATACGTTCGATACCTTGTGTCCGAGCTGCAATCTCTTGCCATGAGGCGGCGACAATTGGGACGTAAAAATGCGCCCCCATCGCTGCGCGCACCACTTTCGGGTTGTACGCGTCCGCCGTTTCCGGCGCGAGCAGCGTCAACCCGACACCCGCCGCCCAGGCGGTGCGGAGCATCGTCCCCAGATTGCCGGGATCGCGCACGCGGTCAATGATCAGGGCGAGCGCGGGGTCTGGGGGAGGGGGGAGTGCAGGCAGGGGAAACACGGCGGCGATACCTTGCGGAGTCTCGGTGTCCGAAAGCGCCTTGATCACCGACGCGCTCGCCTCGTACACCTCGCGTTTTTCTCGTTCCCACGCCACAATCATTGCCCGCAGATGCGGGTCTGCGCGGAACGCGGCGCGTTCATAAAACACAAGAGCGGGAATCAATCCCGCTCTTGCCGCCTCTTGAATCAACCGCGTGCCCTCGATCAAGAACTTGTGCGCGGCGGTCCGTTCCTTTTTGTGCGCCAGCGCCCGCGCAAATTTCACCTTTTCATTGGCTGGACTGGTGATCATGACAAATAAAAAAAAAGGGCAATCGCAGAGCGGTTCTCTGCGATTGCCCCGACAATTACGCGGCGGGCGCCGGCTGCGCGGTCACTTGCGTCTGGGCTTGACGCGCCTGGGCAGATACATCCACCAGGGTCTTGAATGCCCCTGCATCACGCACCGCAAGGTCTGCCAGAATCTTGCGATTCACTTCGACCCCTGCCAGTTTCAACCCATGCATGAGTTGATTATAAGTGGTGCCTTCTTCACGGGCTGCGGCGTTGATGCGCGCAATCCAGAGACGGCGAAATTCGCCCTTGCGATCATGGCGATCGCGGTCATGATAAAAGAGCGAGTGCGTCAGGGCTTCGTGGGCACGGCGATATAAAAGATGGCGTGAGCCGACTTGCCCTTTGGTCTGCTTTAATACTTTTTTGTGACGCGCTCGCGCGGCCACTCCACGTTTGACACGAGGCATTTTAGATTCTCCTTGCAAGCGATGGGATTTGCCCCATCCGCTCGAATCAACGGGGAAGGCATCCTCTTGCCACCCTGTCGGAAAGGAAACGAAACGGCGTTCGCTCCTTATGTTATGGCGGGGAACGAAACGGCGTTCGCTCCTTACAGTATGGGTAGGGAACGCTCACTGCAGCGTTCCTCTCCTTACTCGCGGCAGCGTTCCCCGGTGCGCCTAGATATACGGCGCCAATTGATTGATCTTTTTCTCTTGTTCGTGCAGTTCTACGGGAACGTAACGATCGAGTTTGCGATTGTTGCGTTTTGAATGGCGGCGTCTCAAGTGCCCTTTGGGCATGTTTTGCCGCATCAATTTGCCCGTGCCGGTGCGCTTGAAACGCTTGGCAGTGGACTTGTGTGTCTTGAGCTTGGGCATAATCCTCTTCCTCTTGATTCCTTTGGCTGTGCGTGAGGGAAGGTTGTCAAGGCAAAAAATGCTCTGACATCACACATCATATGGGATGGTTCACAGCCCCTATAGAAATTCTAGACGACAGATTCTTTTGTTGTTTCCGTTGTTTCGGATTCATCGTCTGCTTCAACCACACTGGTCGAAGCAGGCATGGCAGCCAACGCTGCCGCTTCATCCGCCGGTGGTCGCGTCTTGGCAAAGCGGATCGCGCGCCGCGCGGCATCGGCGCCGCCTTTTTGCGCGCCGGGTCCCAGGAGCATTACCAAACTTTTTCCGTCCATCAACGGCGCTTGTTCCACCGTGGCAATATCTGCCATGTCGCCCGCAATTTGTTCGAGCGTCTCGCGTCCCAGATTCGAGTGCGTAATTTCACGCGCCCGGAACAGGATGCGGATTTTGACCTTGTTGCCTTTTTTGATCCAATCGCGCACGCGGTTCAATTTGAAACCGACGTGATACATCGCGGTTTTGGGACGGATCCGAACCTCTTTGACCTCGATCACCTTTTGGGCTTTTTTCGCCTCGCGCTCTTTTTTCGTCCGTTCATATTGAAACTTGCCGTAATCCATGATTCGGCAAACGGGCGGGTTGGCGTTCGGCGCCACTTCGACGAGATCGAGATTTCGTTCGCGCGCCATCGCTGTAGCTTCGCGCGGAGGGAAAATGCCGAGCTGTTTGCCCGAAGCATCATCAATCACACGGACTTCGCGGGCGCGAATTTGTTCATTGACTCTAAGACGGTCGCTTATGGGATACTCCTGGTCGGTAGACCTTGTAAATAAATACTCGCCGATTGGTTCACGGCGAGGCGGAAATATAGCATAGTTACCTTGAAGCGTCAAACAGTTGACGTGTCGCCGGATTCCTGTCCGGGCGCAAGCATAAACAAGACCTTGTCCACGCGCCGCCCGTCCATATCCATGACTTCGACCCGCCAGTTATTCCACACGAACGAGTCGCCTGCGCGCGGCACCCGCCCGAGCATTGCCATCACAAAGCCCCCGACGGTCTGATAATAGCCATCCTCTTCGTCGGGCAGGGTCTTAAAGTCGAATTTCTCTTTGAATTCGTGGGTGGGCAGCTTGCCGTCCACCAGATAGGACCCATCCTGCCGTTTCACAACCTCGGGTTCATGCAGCTCGCCGAGCGAGGGGATTTCGCCGACAATCGCTTCGACCAGGTCGTTGATCGTGACCAAGCCGCTCACACTGCCGTATTCATCAGTCACAATCGCCAGATGTGCCCGCTCTGCTTTGAACCGCTCCAAAAGGGCAAGCGCACTCATCCCTTCAGGCACAAAGAGCGCGGACCTCATTGCCGGCGCCAGATTGATTGAACTTTCGTTCAGGATTTGCTCGGTCAGGTCTTTGGTCGCCACAATGCCCAGAATCGTGTCAATGCTGCCGCGGATCACGGGAAAGCGCGTGTGCGGATACAGCGTTAGTTTGCGGCGCAGCGCTTGCTCATTATCCTCGATATCGAGACCCACAATTTCAGGGCGCGGGGTCATGAGCGCGTTGACATCCAGGTCCCCGAGCCGGAACACGCGCCCCACAATCTCGCGTTCCGATTCTTCAAAGACACCCGTCAACGTGCCTTCGTCAATCATGTGCTTGATTTCTTCTTCGGTGACGGTTTGTTCGCTCGTCAGCGGCACATTCAAAATGCGAAGGATAGCTTCGGTGGATGAACTCAAAAACCGCACCAGCGGCGCGGTTATTTTCGCAAGCGCGCGCATGGACGGCGCGATAAATATGGCAAACTGTTCGGGGTTGGTCAGCGCCAGGCGCTTGGGCGCCAGTTCGCCAATGACCAGTGAAAGATACGTAATGATGACGACCAGAATCGCAAACGCAATTTGACTCGCATAGGGCGCGATGAACGGTATCTGCGCCAACACAGCTGCCAGCGGTTCGGAAAGCGCTGCGCCGCCGAACGCGCCCATAAGGATCCCGACGAGCGTAATGCCGATTTGGACGCTCGAAAGAAATTGGCTCGGCTCACTTGCCAATTCCATCGCGGCGCGCGCGCCTTTGTGTCCCTCAGCGGCAAGTTGTTTCAATCGCGCCTTGCGCGACGAAACGATCGCGATCTCTGCCAGCGCCAGAATGCCGTTCGTCAACAGCAGAACCAGAATGATGACAAGTTCAAACAATTATGTCGTCCCAAATGTGTCTGCAAAAAATCGCGCCGCCTGTTCCATCAATCTCTCGACGTTCTTGGGTCTGAACACGCCGTGCCCTTCGTCCTCGAATGCCAGCACACTGTATTCTACACGCGCTTGCCGTAATCTTTCCGTTACCACGCGCACATTTTCCGGGGTCACATTTGGGTCCTGCATCCCCTGCACGATCAAAAGTCTGCCCCGAATGTTTGACACGTGATTCACCGGTGAGCGCTCAAAAAAACGGTCCGGCGCCTCGTCGGGTGTCCCGCCCATCATCTCGGCGCTGTAGGGGCGCAGGTCGGGGCGAGTCGTCTCGTAATCCACCACCAGATCGGTCATCCCGCAAATAGGCACAGCGGCTGCCACAAGGTCGCGGGGCAGGTGGGTGATGGCGTGCCATGAAGAATAGCCGCCATACGAAACGCCCATAATCCCAATCTTGCCGTGTTCTGCAATGCCCCGCGCGAGCAGCGCCTCGATGCCCGTACGAATGTCCTCTTGCTCCAATCCGCCCCAGCCGGTCTTGATGATCTCTTCCTGAAAGGGCACTCCGAACCCGGTGCTGCCGCGATAATTCGGGTCCAGCACATTGAATCCCGCCCGCGCCAGATACTGGATGCGCGGGTAATACGCGTCTTGGGTGTGCCAGGTCGGTCCGCCGTGAACACAAACGATCGTGCCGCGCGGTTTCCCCTTGGCGCGATACAACCAGCTGTGGATCTCGAGCCCATCCACGGATCGCCACGAAAATACTTTGGCGGGGGTAAATGCCTCCTGCGTCAGCCGGGTTTGGTCCCACACCCGCGTGAGCGAAACGAATTTTTCGGGCGTCGTTTCATCCGGCGCAAAGCGCACCAGGTCGTCGGGCTGTCTTGAACTGACATAATACCCCACCCATTCGCCCGCGTTGTGCGGAGCCAACGGCAAGAGATTGCCGGCGAAAGCAGAGTTGATCGGCGTCTCGATTCCGCTCACGGGGTCGAGCAGCGATGGCAGATTCCGGGCATTTCTGACATCTAGAACGACAATCTGATTGCCGTTCATGGGGTGGAACGCCTCTTCAATATTGCGGGTTGGGTCGTCAATCAACCAACGCATTTCACCTGTCTCTGAATCATAAACCCCCAGACGGCGATGTGTGGTTGTTTCAACCAACGCCAAAATATGCCGGCTGTTGGGAAACCACGACGCCGAGACCTTGCGGCGCACGCCAAAATTCAGAATCTCACGATTGTTGTTGCCGTCAATGTCCACCAGCCAACTCTGTCGTCCTGCCGGATGTTTATCCGCGCGTGTATAAAGCACCCGAGACCCGTCGGGCGCAAGCTGTGGCAGATTCCCGCCGCTCTTGAGGGGGCGCGCCAGCTCGACCCGCTCGCCGGTTATCAAGTCCTGGCGGATCACCGCCGTTTGCGGGATGGGCGTGTTGGTCGCCACATCCACGTTGGCGCCATAGACAATCCAGCGTCCGTTCGGGTGCATGTTGCCGCCGCGCAAATAGTAATTCGGCTTGGGCGCGGTCAGCGCCGTCATTTCATGGGGGTGCTCGCGCTCGATGCGAAATAACCGATACCGTTCATCGCCGTAATTATCCTGATGGACCAGCATCGCGCGGCTGTCGAACGTCCAACCGATGACATAGGCATCGTGCGGGGTATTCGTCAGGCGTCGCGGCGGCGCGGACCCATCCGTCGGCGCCATGTAGATTTGTGCCGCCGGATTCTGACCAAACCACGTCCATGCCGCCGTCTTACCGTCCGGCGAAACATGAACGTATTCACGAAACATATATGGCAGTCTGAGCATTTCGAGGTGTGAATCATGAAACGACATTTCAAACCATCCTAAAAAAAATTCCGCTGCCATGCAGCGGAATTTTCCGCATTAAAAAAACACTTTAGCCAGACCGAGCGCACCCTGTTTCCAGGGGACCCGGTGGGAAACTCCGGACGCATTCCTGAACTTGTTCAGATTCGCCACATACCATTGATAGTTGCGAATCAACGCATCCTTGTTCGAGTACTTGGGTTTGAACCCGAATGTCTTCTGTGCTTTTTCGATGGAAACAAACGATTCTTTGCCCACTGTTTCATAAATCCACGGATAGAGCGGCGAAAGCCCCAATGCGGACAACGCTTTGAGCGTTAGAATCGCGGGTCCTTCGGGAATGGGCACGATTTTCTTGCCGTGCCCCGCATAGTCCAGCACCGCCTGAAAGTCTGATTTTGGCGTGCCAAATTCCTTTGCCCCGACATTGAATGTATCGTTCACGACCTCGCAAGGCAGGGTCGCGCAGGCATAAATGGCTTCGCACAAGTCTTCGACCGCGAGATACTGATACGGATTGTTGCCGCTCCCGAGCACGGGGAAATTTTTGCCCTCGTTCGCCCATTCATACAGCATCGCAAAGACGCCGAGCCGTTCCGGTCCGATAAACGATTTGGGGCGCAGCACGGGCACACACATGCCCGCCTTGCGAAATTCGAGCACGACCTCTTCAGCTTTAACTTTGGCTTCGCCGTAGGGACCGACGCCCACCATCGGGTCATGTTCCAGAAGCGGATGATGGTCAGGAATGCCATAGACCGCCGTGCTCGAAATATGCACGACGCGCTCGACATTGTTCTGCCTGGATGCCTGCAGAACGGCACGCGTGCCTTCCACATCCGTCGTATAAATGTCTTGGGGTGAGTATAGGGGCAGCGCCGCCGCCGCATGGATGACCACGTCCACGCCGCGCATCGCCGCATTCAATTGGTCGAGCTTGCGAATATCGCCGCGCACATCCGTCACGCGGTCTTTGCAATCGGAGTAATCAAAGGGAGCAAGGTCATAGGAAATAACCTTGTCTCCTTTTTCGAGCAGCATTCGGGCAAGGTTAATGCCCAAAAAGCCCGCGCCGCCGGTGATTAAAAAAGTCTTGCTCATGGTAGTTCCGTGAATACTTATCCGCCTATTTATAGGTTTTGTGGGTGAGTTTGCAATCCCTGAGCTCATTATTCCAAGCCTTGCTCTCGTAGCCTCAAAGCATCAGCAAATTGTGAGAATAGGTAATCGCGAGTGTCGCGGCTGTCGGAACGAACGCCGCTTGAACCAGCTGGGTGGATGGAACTCGCGCCGCCGTTGGCTCTCGGTCAAACAGGTTGCCATTTATCCAAAAAAATGGTCATATTCCGAGTGGCTGCCAATCCAAAACCAAAGCAGCCCTTCCTCAATTTGTCATACAACTCCCAAAAGGAAGGAGTAGTAAAGTGCCTCATATTTCCTTGAATTTGCCCGCGCGAAAATCGGCAATCGCTTTTTCGGCCATGTCGTCCAACTTGCCGGACTTGGCGTCTCTTTCGAATTGCTCATCCCACTCTTGCGCATCGTATTCATCGAACCACTGACGAAAACGTGCCAAATCTTGAGCAGAGAGTTGTGTTACTGCCAGTTCAATTTCCCTTATAGTGCTCATTTCAGCCTACTTTCAACAATTCCTTCTGCCGCCGTGACATTTCATTCACAACCGTTTACACATCTACCGTGGTAGGATAAACTACATCTGCATGTAGAGCTGTCGCCGCAAATGCCAACGCGGCGGCGATTGCTCCATGAGTCAGCCGCGGGTATGCCTTGAGCAACTGCTCCTCTGTCTCCCCAGCGGCAAGTTTCTCGAGAAGAGACTCGACTGTGATTCTTGTTCCCGCAATGACAGGTTTTCCCTTCATTACTTTGGGGTTCGATTCAACAAGTTGCTGATTCATTTCAACTCCATCCCCTTACTCTCTGCAATGCGCTTTGCCATGCCGATGAAATCCTCCAGCGGCATCGCTTTCAAGTCCTCGTTCGTCCGCAGACGCACCGAGACCGCGCCCGCCTCCGCTTCCTTGTCGCCGACGACGAGCATATAGGGAATTTTCATGACCTGCGCGTCGCGGATTTTGGCGTTCATGCGCTCGCTCCGCGAGTCTACTTCGACGCGGAATCCCTGCGCCAGCAGTTTGGATTCCACCGCGCGCGCGTAATCGTTATGGCGGTCCGCAATCGGAATGATTTTCGCTTGCACGGGCGCGAGCCACAGCGGGAATGCGCCGCCATAATGTTCGATGAGGATGGCAAAAAAGCGTTCCATCGAACCGAGCGGGGCGCGATGCAGGACGACGGGTGTCTGCGCCTTGCCTTCCGAGTCAATGTATTCCAGTTCAAACCGACGCGGCAATTGAAAGTCCACCTGAATCGTCGTGCATTGCCATTTTCGTCCCAGCGCGTCCTTGATCATGATATCGAGCGCGGGACCGTAAAACTTGGCTTCGCCCTCGGCAATCGTATAGTCCATGTCGCGCGCATCGAGCGCGCGCTTGATAGAGTTTTCGGCGTCCGTCCACGATTCGTCATCGCCCAGATATTTTGTCTTGTTTTTCGGGTCGCGCACCGATACCCACGCCTCGAACTCGCCAAAGCCCATCGTCTGGAACTGGTCCATTGTCTGGTCGAGCACGTTCAAAAACTCTTGCTCGATCTGGTCGGGACGTATAAATATGTGCGCGTCGTCCTGCGTAATCATGCGCACACGCAGCAGCCCGCTCAACTCGCCCGATTGTTCGCGGCGATACACGGTCGCGTTTTCGGCGATCCGCAGAGGCAGGTCCTTGTACGAGCGCAGCTCGTTCTTGAAAACCATCATGTGCATGGGGCAATTCATCGGCTTGACGAGATAGTCCACGCCGTCAATGTCCATCGGCGCATACATCTTGTCACCATACAAGTCCCAATGCCCGCTCGTGATCCACAACTGCTTTTTGCCCATATGCGGCGAATAGACGTGCTTGTAGCCGCGCGCGACTTGATTGGCATACACATAGTCTTCCAAAATCTTGCGGATCGTGGCGCCCTTGGGCAGCCAGATAGGCAAGCCCGAGCCCACCTCTTCCGGCAAAATAAACAGGTCGAGCTCGCGTCCGAGTTTGCGATGGTCGCGCTTTTTCGCCTCTTCCAGCTTCCAGAGATAATCGTCCAGCTCTTTTTTCGTCTGCCACGCCGTGCCATAAATGCGCGTGAGTTGCGGGTTCTTTTCGCTTCCGCGCCAATATGCGCCCGCGATCTGCATCAATTTAAAGGCATTATCGGGCACCTGGCGCGTGTTTTCGACGTGCGGTCCAGCGCACAGGTCCGTGAACGTATCGTGTTTGTAGATAGAGACCGTGTCTGTGGGTTTGGCTTGTTCTTCACCGTGCAGTCCGAGCTCGCCCTTGGCGATCGCTTCGATCAGCTCGAGTTTGAAGGGTTGGTCCTTGAAATTTTCGCGCGCCTCTGCCACCGTCTGTGTCGAGTGCTGAAAGGCGTGCTTGCCGCGGATGATCTCGCGCATGCGATTTTCGATGGCGGGAAAATCCTCAGGGGTCACGGGGCGCGGCAGCATGAAATCATAATAAAACCCGTTCTCGATGGCGGGTCCGATGCCAAATTTTGTGCCGGGAAAAAGGTCCAACACTGCCTCTGCCATGATGTGCGCGGCGGAATGTCGTAAAGGGCGAAGTGAATCGCCGTTGTCGCTTGCCATTTCTAGTCCTCTTTTTCAATCGTAAAAAACTCGCCCGTCTCCAAAAGCAGATAGGTTTCCAAATACGCGGTCGCGTCGTCGTGTTTCGCCACCCGCACCGCCGCGCCGCGATTCAGCGCCGCTTCGGTCAGCTCATTCAGTTTCATTTGTGTCTTTTGAATCCCCAGCAGGCGGATCATGTGCTCGGCAAATTTCGACTGGTAGGCGCGGCGATTGCCTTCGCCGCGTCCGCTCGACTCGGGCTGCTTGATGACCGCGATATCGTCGGCGTCCACGCCGCCCTCGACCAACACCTCTGGTGTCCGAAACGAGCCGTGCTGGTATTCGAAATAGGGCACCTGCGCCTTTTCATACGCCGCAATCAACCGCGCCGCGATGTCGGGATTTTTGGGCTGGCCGCGCCCGATATAATTCACATACGCCGCGCTGATCAGGTCCATTGGCGCGATCTTGATCTTGGCTGCGTCCACCTTGGCGCGCAACAGCACATAACTCGGATTTTCGTCATAGCCCATCACATCTTCATCCGGGTAGCGCCACAAATAGGCAGAGCTGTTGCGCGAGGGAACATCGAACATGAAATATTTGCTGCCGACCTGGATGCCTTCTTCCGAGATTGTGTCCAGGTCCTCGCTGCGCGCATAATGATACAAATCAACGATTGCCACAATAACTCCTTACTGTTTGTCTTGAAGATACAAGGATTTTAGCACAAGTTCGAGGATGACGTTCCCCAAAAAACCGCATCCCGCCTCGAGACAAACCGTTTCCGCGCCGCAATCTCCCCCTTTGACTTCTATTTCTCTCTTTGCCTGTTTCCCTGTCTATCGGTTTCTCTCTCGAATCGGCATTTTTGCCTCGTGTTCTTTCAACATTCCTTTGGCATACAATAATTCCGCATTCAAAACCGTGGCTCCGGCTGCGCCGCGCAGTGTATTGTGCCCCAACAAGGCAAATTTATAGTCCAGCACATTGCACTCGCGGAGGCGTCCGATTATCGTTGCCATCCCTTTTTCGGCATCACGGTCCAATTTCACCTGCGGGCGGTCTTTTTCGCGGCGATAGACGGTCGGATGCGCGGGCGCGAGCGGTAATTCCAGTTCCTGCGGCAGCCCTCGGAATTCGTCGAATGCCGCGATTATGTCCCCTGTGCTTGGTTTATCCGCAAATTCAACCGACACCGTTTCCAAATGTCCGTCGCGGGTTGCGACACGATTGCAGTGTGCGCTGATGCGGATATCGGCATGGCGGAGCGCACCGTCCGCATACGTCCCGAGGAATTTCAGCGGCTCGGTTTCGACCTTGTCCTCTTCGCCGCCAATATACGGCACGACGTTATCAATAATGTCCAGCGACGCTACTCCAGGATAGCCCGCGCCTGACAATGCCTGCATCGAGGTCACAAGCACCTTTTTCAAGCCAAATCGCTTATGCAGAGGGGCGAGCGCCAGCACCAGATGAATCGTCGTGCAATTGCCGTTGCACATGATGTATCCGTCACTGTCATATTTTTTCTTTTGCACCTCCACCAGCCCGAGATGCTCGTGATTCACTTCCGGAATCAAAAGCGGCACGTCCGGGTCCATCCGGTGGGGCGACGCATTGCTAGAGACGATTGCCCCCCGTTTGGCGAACTCGACTTCTAAATACCCCGCGATATCCGTTGGCAGCGCAGAAAAGACCAGCGGCGCATGCACCCGCACGGGATCGCTCGGCAGCAGCTCCATCTCTTTGAGATGCTCGGGTATCTCGACAGGAAGCTGCCATTTCGCCGCGTCGCCATACCGTTTCCCGACTGAATTGTCACTCGCCGCCAATTCCGCGATTTCAAACCACGGATGGTCCTTGAGCAGCGTGATAAACCGCTGACCCACCAATCCTGTTGCGCCCAAAATGGCGACCGGAATTTTATTCATTCGATTGCTCCTCTCTTTGTGCTTTCCGTTTCCTTGTTTTCTCTGTTTTTGCTGTCTCTTGTTCGTCGTCGGTCGTCCGTCATCTTTTTACAATTGACCGATGGATCGCCCGCACGGCATTGTCCGCATCGCTTTCATCCACCACGAGCGACAAATTGTATTCCGACGAGCCCTGCGCAATCGCAATGACGTTGATGCTTTGTTCCGCAAGCGCGCCAAACACCCGTGCCGCAATTCCCGGTGTAGTCTTGATGGCGCTCCCCACTACCGCAATAATCGCAATCTTGTCCTGTGCCCATACGCGCTCGATGTTCTGTGCGATGATTTCGGGGGTGAACTCGTGTTCCAATTCCCGAACTGCCCGGAGCACCCCTTGCGATTCAATCACGAGACAAATATTCTGCTCGGACGACGACTGCGAAAACATCAAGACACTGATATTCTCTCGCGCGACCGATGAAAAGACGCGTGCAGCCATTCCCGGAACACCCTGCATCCCGCGCCCCTCGACCGTGACCAGCGAGACATTGCGGATCGCCGTGATGCCGCGAATCGGGGACCCGTTGCTTCTTGGTTCGCGCACGATCAATGTGCCGGGATGAGTGGGTTCAAAGGAATTGAGAATTCGAATGGGCGTGTTCTTTTCGGCAACGGGTAAAATCGTTTTTGGATGAATCACCTTGGCGCCAAAATATGACAGTTCCGCCGCTTCGCCATAGGAGATTTCGGACAGGGTAATCGCTTCGGGCACGATGCGCGGGTCCGTCGTCATGACTCCGTTTACATCCGTCCAGATCTGCACCTCGTTGGCGTCAATCGCGGCGCCAATGATCGTCGCCGTATAATCGCGGCCGCCGCGCCCCAGCGTCGTGATAATTCCCTTTTTTGTCGCGCCGATGAAACCGGTCGTCACCACCACCGCCCCCGCGTCCAGGACAGGCAGCAATTTTGCGCGTGTTTGTTCGCGGGTCTCTTGCATCAACGGGCTTGCCGCAACAAAGTTATCGTCCGTTAGGATCAACTCGTTCGCTCCAACCCACTGTGACTTGATGCCGCAGTCGTTGAACGCCTGTGCCGTAATCGGCACAATCAAACGCTCACCCAGACTCCCGACTGCATCGGTCGCGCGCGGCGTAATTTCGCCCAGCACATAGATACTGCTGCACAAATCTTCAAAGCGGTCCAGTGCGCCGGTCGTCGTTGCCGCAAGTTGTTCGCGCGCGGTCCCGTTCTTGACAAGCGTGTTGATAACGTCCAAATGTTTTTTCAACAACTCGTCGCGCGTTTGCAGCAGTTTGCCCATGTTGCCGTTTGCCGCATCTTTGAGCGCGCCGAGCAGCGTGTTGGTCACGCCGCTCATCGCGCTGAGCACCACTACAACCCGATTGCCCTTGTTCGTCTGGTTGCGCACAATTTCCGCCACTTGCGCGATCCGTTCGGCGCTTCCGACCGAGGTCCCGCCGAATTTCATCACAACCTTCATAATTCCTCCGCGATGTCTCGAAAAACAAAAACCGCTCATCCCAATTTGGGACGAGCGGCGATATTGCAGACCCGTGGTTCCACCCAGCTGATGCAATGCGCCTGAGCATTACACCTCTCTATACGGGATAACGGTTTTCGCCGGCCCGACCTATCGCACTGTATTCTAGTGCAGCTTTAGTCGGGCAACTCGCCGGTGGTTTTTGTCTTTTCGCTTCCTAACGAGGCTTGCACCCGATGACCCCGTCTCGCTAGCGGTGCGCTGAAAACTACTCGTCCGGCTGGTAACGTTTATTTATAGGTGGGCGATACAGGGATTGAACCTGTGACCTCATGCGTGTCGAGCATGCGCTCTAGCCAACTGAGCTAACCGCCCAAACTTTTTCTAAACAACGACAGGCATTATAGCACACGCTGTCAATGCGGCAAAAATCAAGCGATGTGCGGCACAATCTCGAGTTCCGCCACCGGCACGCTGCGGCGAGCGTGCTCTACGCGCCACCAAAGGTGTGCGGCGAAAATTTGAGAGGTAGGGAACGAACGCCGATTCGTTCCGCCACCGGCACGTTGCGGCGAGCGTGCTCTACGCGCCACCAAAGGTGTGCGACGTAAGCTTGGGCATAAACAATCCGCAAAAGAACAAATCGGGCTTGTTTTTTGCCAATTCATTACATTCCACTATAATAACACGGCGAACATAATTTCGTCCGCGCAGGCGGACGGAAATTTTTTCGTTTCCGCCGGGATGGCGAAATTGGCAGACGCCCAGGACTTAGAATCCTGTGCCCGTCAAGGGCGTGCGGGTTCAAATCCCGCTTCCGGCATATGAGCATGTTTTCAGCCAGAAGTGAGATTGGCAGACGTCCCGGACTTGCAATCCTGTGCTCGCAAGGACGTGCGGGTTCAAATCCCGCTTCCGGCATATGAGTATGTTTTCAGCCAGAAGTGAGATTGGCAGACGTCCCGGACTTGCAATCCTGTGCCCGTCAAGGGCGTGCGGGTTCAAATCCCGCTTCCGGCATATGAGCATGTTTTCAGCCAGAAGTGAAATTGGTAGACGTCCCGGACTTGCAATCCTGTGCTCGCAAGGACGTGCGGGTTCAAATCCCGCTTCCGGCATCGAGATACAGATAGTAGATCGCAGATAGCGAACAGCAAAACCCAGTCGCCATTAGTTATCTGCCACAAGTCAACAACTATCTGTCATACGCGGTACGCTATTTTCAATGAATATTACAAAGGAAATTACCCCCGACCGTCTCGCCATCGTCACCGTCGAGTTGGACGAGCAGCAGCTGGCAGGCGCCATGAAACGCGCCGCCCAAACCATTTCGCGCGCCCGCCCCATGCCCGGCTTTCGCCCCGGCAAAGCGCCATACGAGATGGTCGAACGCACATTTGGCAAAGAGGTCTTGTTCGAAGAAGCCGTCGAAGACCTGTCGCGCACCCTCTATAGCCAGGTACTCAAGGAAAACGATCTCTTTCCAATTGATACAGGCAATCTGGAAGTCGTCCAAAAAGAACCGGTGGTTCTCAAGTACACCATTCCGATTGTCCCCGAAGTGAAACTCGGCAACTATAAAGAGATTCGCATGACCCCCGCCGATGCAGAAGTCACGGACGACGAGGTGGAGGGGACGCTCAATCGTTTCCAATTGGCCCAGGCGACCATGACCCCTGTCGAGCGACCCGCGCAAAGCGGCGACGTGATTACGGTAGACGTGATCGGCGGTGTCGAGGGCGAGGAACCGATCGAAGAAAAGGACGTGCGCGTTACGATTGGCGACAAGTCTGCCGCCTATTTGCCGTTTGACGAGCAGCTCATCGGCATGTCTGTGGGTGAGACGCGCGAGGTGGACCACACCTATCCCGAGGACTATGATGACGAGGAATTCCGCGGCAAGACCGCGCACTATACCGTTAAACTCCAGGACATCAAAGAACAGCAGCTGCCCGAATTGTCCGATGAATTTGCGCAGGCGATCAGCCAGTTCAAGACCCTCGACCAGTTCCGGGGCAACATTCGCGATATTTTGCGCCGCGTCAAAGAACGAGACAACGAAGTAAAATTCGCAAACGATGTCCTTCAAGCCATCGTGGACCAGTCCGAAATCGCGTACGCGCCGCAGATGCTCGAACACGAACTCGAACACTCTTTTGAAAATTACAAGGAAAATCTGCAGCAGATGGGTTTGACGTGGGACAATTATGTGCGGCTTTCGGGAAAAACCGAAGCGGAAATCAAGGAGGGTCTCAAACCGAACGCCGAAAAACGTCTCAAGCAGCTGCTGGTTTTGGGCGAACTGGTGCGCGAAGAAAAAGTTACGATTTCTCCGGAGCAGATTCAAGCCGAGATTGAGCGTCGGGTGCTGGAAGCGGTGCAGTCGGGCGTCAACGCCAACGTGGCGCGGCGCGCCCTCAATACTCCCGATGTGCGCGACGAGATCTCATTCAATCTGCGCATCAATCAAGCCATGACCCGCGTCGTCGCGATGGCCAAGGGCGAGCAAGCCCCCAGCGGACTGATTCTCACACCCGACATGGTGCGCGGTGAGAGTATTACCAGCGGGTTGATCACCGACCCGCGCCAAGTGCGCGGGCAAGATTGGCCGAAAGGTATTGAATTGAGCAAATGATTTGTAGACAGAGAAACAGGGTGACTTGTGCCTGTTTCCCTGTCTGCCCGAGATAAAATGAATCCTATGTTTCCTAGCAGTCTCATACCAATGGTCGTCGAAAACACCGGACGCGGCGAGCGCGCCTATGACGTGTTTTCCTTGCTGCTCAAAGAGCGCATTATCTTTCTTGGCACTCCCATTGATGATCAGATCGCAAATGTCATTGTCGCGCAGCTCTTGTTTCTCGAACGCGAAGACCCCGATAAAGAAATTCGCCTGTATGTAAACTCGCCCGGTGGCGTGATTTACGCCGGGCTTGCCATCTATGACACCATGCAGCTCATTCGCTGCCCTGTTTCGACCTACTGCGTCGGTTTGGCAGCCAGCTTTGGCACGGTGCTGCTTGCCGCCGGTCAGCCCGGACGACGTTTTGCGCTGCCCAATTCGCTCATTCACATCCATCAACCGCTCGGCGGCGCACAGGGGCAGGCAGTGGACATTGAAATCGAAGCGCGGCGCATTATCCGCGAACGCGAACGCCTGAATGAGATTCTCGCCAAACACACGGGTCAGCCCGTCGAGCGCATCATTCGCGACAGCGACCGCAACTATTACATGGAACCGCAAGCGGCGGTCGAATATGGGATCGTGGACGAAGTCCTTGTCCCTTCGCCCAAGGGCGAACTCGACAAAGCCGGAAGCAACGGACATCGGATATAACTATGTAGGGGCGACCTTGGCGGTCGCCCCTTGCCGTATCAGCCCGCATTTTTACCTCTCTTACGGAGCCGACAATGCTAAGTCGCACCCGACGCGCCGAGGAATTTTGTTCGTTTTGTGGCCGTTCCCAGGAACAGGTCAACCGCCTGATTGCGGGACCCGATTCTGTCTTTATCTGCGATGAATGTGTCGAGCTGTGCCGCGAAATCTTGACCGAAGAGGCAATGACGCCGCGCGGCGAAATGCTTTCGATCAAAACACTTCCGCCGCGTGAAATCTATCGCCGGCTCAATCAATACGTGATCGGACAGGACCGCCCCAAAAAAGTGCTTTCCGTCGCCGTTTACAATCATTACAAGCGCGTCATGAACGGCGCCGCCACCGATGAGGTGGAACTGGGCAAGTCCAACATCCTGCTCATCGGACCGACGGGCTGCGGCAAAACATTGCTCGCCCAAACGCTCGCCAAAATCCTTGACGTGCCTTTTACCATCGCCGACGCGACCACGCTCACCGAAGCGGGCTATGTGGGCGAAGATGTCGAGCACATTCTCCTGTCGCTCATTCAAGCGGCAGAGCAGGATATTCCGCGCGCCGAACGCGGCATCATTTACATTGACGAAATTGACAAAATTTCGCGCAAGACGGGCGACAATCCCTCCATCACACGCGATGTGTCGGGCGAGGGCGTCCAGCAGGCGCTCTTGAAGATTGTCGAAGGCACGACGGCGAATGTGCCGCCCCAGCAGGGACGCAAGCACCCGCAGCAGGAATACATCAAGCTCAATACCTCCAACATCCTGTTTATTCTCGGTGGGGCGTTTGATGGGCTGGAAAAGATCGTCAGCGAACGCTTGACCGAGCGGCGCATCGCGGGTTTCAAGGGTGATGCCCAGCGCAGCGCGCGCGAGCTCTCCCAGTCCGAACTCATGCGTCTGGTCACTGCCGACGATTTGGTCCAGTTTGGACTCATTCCCGAATTTGTCGGGCGCGTCCCGGTCATTGTCAGCGTTGACCCGCTCGACGAAAAAATGCTCATCAAGATTTTGACCGAGCCAAAAAATGCCATCATCAAGCAATATCAAAAAATGTTTGCGATGGACCGCGTCGAGCTTGTTTTCACCGACGATGCGTTGGAGGCGGCAGCGCAGGAAGCCCTGCGGTTCAAGACGGGGGCGCGCGGTCTACGCACAATCATCGAAGAAGTGCTGCTCGATGTCATGTACGAAATCCCTTCGCGTTCCGACATTCGCAAATGCGTAATCAACGCGGACACGATCAAACACAAGACGCGACCGTTGCTTCTCACCCACGCAGAGTTGCCGGTAGAGTGGGAGAAGGAAACTGCGGCGTAGCTTGGTATGACCGACTTGCAAACGAACTTGATTGACCGCGTGGCGGAACCACTTGACTAGACGGTACACTGTATCGCTATAACAATGCGCCGCACAAAAAGTAGAGTCATGTGACAACGTTTCCCAAACACTATCATGATGGTAGTGAGGACAAGGTTGCTGCAAGTGGATTGAGTGATGAACCACCTGAGGCGCTGCGCGAAATGCTCGCTTTTGCGCGGGCGACAATAACCAATTAGCGAATTCGACCGGACGCCAATCCACTCGTTGCCCAAAGAAAAGGTTCGCGGACGTAGGACAAATTACCAATTTGTTCTGCATTTTCAAAAAATCAATGCCAGACCACCCCATTCGCATACTCGTCGCCAAACCCGGACTCGACGGACATGACCGCGGCGCCAAAGTTGTCGCGCGCGCTTTGCGTGATGCAGGCATGGAAGTGATTTATACGGGCATTCGCCAAACACCCGAAATGATTGCCGAAGCGGCGCTGCAAGAGGATGTGGATGTCGTAGGGCTTTCGATTCTCTCGGGCGCGCACCTCGAGCTCTTTCCACGCGTCACCCGGCTCTTGCAGGAAAAAGGCAAGACCGATGTGCTGCTTGTCGCGGGCGGCATCATCCCCGACGAAGACATTCCGCAGCTCAATGCTCTCGGCTTTACCGGCGTCTTTGGCCCCGGCACCAACACCAACGACCTCGTCAAATTTGTCAAGGACGAGATGACACGTCGCCGCGCGTGACAGAGCATCCACGACAGACCACAGCCCTTGGTCACCCAATCGAAATCCCAAATTCCAAAATCGGCAAACCCGAAACAGCCATTGTCCTCTCCCATTCTCCCCAAGCCGCCTTTTGGCGAATCTCTAGTCTCGAATCTCCAAATACGCGACCCTCTCACCGTCGCGCGCGCCATCACCCGCGTCGAACGCGGCGGAGTCGCGGCGCGCGAACTCGTTCGCGAGATTTTTCCCTTGACGGGGCGCGCCGACCTGATTGGCGTCACGGGCGCGCCGGGCACGGGCAAGTCAACGCTCGTCAATGCAATGGCAAAAGAGCTGCACGCGCGCGGCAAGCATGTAGCCATCCTCGCCGTGGACCCCTCGTCGCCGTTCACGGGCGGCGCGATTCTTGGCGACCGGCTTCGCATGCAGGATTTGCAGGGCACGGGTGTCTTTATCCGCAGTATGGCGTCGCGCGGACAGTTGGGTGGTCTCGCGGCAGCGGTCTCGGACGCCGCGCTGGTCCTCGATGCCGCCAATTTCGAGACCATTTTGATCGAGACGGTTGGCGCGGGGCAGGGCGAAGTAGACATTGCCCGTTACGCTCACACGACGCTCGTCCTCGAAGCGCCCGGTTTAGGCGATGATATTCAGGCAATCAAGGCAGGGATACTCGAAATCGCCGATGTCCTTGTTGTCAACAAGGCGGACCGAGACGGCGCAAATGCCACCGCCGCCGCGCTGGAAATGAATCTCAATCTCAATCCCGACCGCACGGCGTGGCGTCCTCCCGTCCTCAAAACGGTTGCACTCACGGGCAAGGGTGTCCCCGAACTGGTAGATGCCATCGCCTCTCACCAAAGCTATATCCGCCAGCACGATCTGCGCCGCGCGCAGGAAACCGCGCGTTTCCGCAACAAGCTGCACGAGCTGCTCAAGACGGAACTCTTGCAAAACCTCCTTGACCGCTATCCCGACTCTCGATGGGACGCATGGCTGCACGAAATTACCGAACGAAAACGCGACGTTTATACCATCGCCAACGAGATTCTACGTAACAAAAATAACGCCTGAACACGTTCAGGCGTTATTTTTGTTATCACCCGCTTCTCACCGTCAATTTATGAACCTTTGGTATAATTCCTGTTCGGAATTATGCTGAAACTGTATTTGATTCGTCACGGCGAAACCGATTGGAATGCAGACGGGCGCATTCAGGGGCACAGTGATATCGAACTTAATGCTCGCGGCTTGGAACAAGCCCGCCGTCTTGCGGCACGCATGCCCGATGAAGGCGAATTTCACGCGCTCTATTCCAGTCCCCTCAAACGCGCTTTTCGGACCGCCGAGATGATCGGCGGCGCGCTCGACACGCCTGTCACATCCGATCCCCGCTTGCTTGAACGTTCGCTTGGGGTGCTGGAGGGTTTGACGATGAGCGAAATTCGGGTGAAACACCCCGATGTCGCCCGCGCGTGGCAAGAGGGCGGTCTCAGACCGCACATCCCCGGCGAAGAATCGCGCGACGCGTTTATCGAGCGCGTGACGGAATTTATTGCGGACATTCGCGCAAAACATCGCGAGGGGCGTGTCATTGCTATCACACACGGCGGCACGATCAATATGCTGCTCATGGTGGCGCTGGCTCTGGATGTCGAGCGTCCGCTCCCTTTTTATATTGACAATGCTTCGATCAATGTCGTCCAGTGGGGCGAACGCGGCGCGCGCCTGCGCGTCTTGAACGACGCCTATCATCTCAACCCCATGCGTGTCACCCGTCCCGATACGCGACAGACGACAGCCGATCAAAAAATTACTGCAGCGGAGATGCAATGAGCGAAAACAAACTCGGCGAAAATCCATCAGACGAAATCAAGCCGGGCGAGGTTGCACCGATTGAAACCACCGAGATAGAAAACACGGCAGCCGAGAATGTATCGGCAGCGGCTGCGCCGGACCAGGATATGGTTGCGCAATGGCTTGCCGAAGCTCAAGTCGCGTCCCAAGCCGAAGAGTGGGACAAGGCGATTGCGCTGTATCGCAAGGCGATGACCGAGGACCGCATTCGCGAGGGCACCGAAGCTAAATTACAGTGGGCGCTGCGCATGCGCGAGATTGACAAATTGTATCGCGACGGCAAGACCAAATTCGATGCGGGCGATTACGAAGGCGCGCTGCCGCCTCTGCGCAAAGCGCGCGTAATGTATGCGAGCCACTATAAAGATGTGGACGAATTGATTGTGCAGGCGCAAACACATGTCCAGCAGGACAAATGGGATGCGCGTCCCGACCAAGCCGGGTCCGGTTCGCGCGGGCGCAGTCCGATGTTTTTTATCGGCGCCATCGCAGTCCTGGTGATTGGTGTCTTGATGTTTGCGGTTTTATATATGCAGGGCAATCCGCCGCCCGGTCCGCTGCCCGAGCTGGGACCCGGCATCCCCGAGGTGACCGGCGCCGTCCGTCAGACGCCCAGCGGATTGCAAATTGTCGAAATTCAACCCGGCGCCGGCGCGGTCGCGCATCCGGGCAGTACGGTGAGTGTGCATTATTCGGGGTATCTCACCGACGGAACAGAATTCGACAGCTCTGAGGGCGGCGAGCCATTTGTTTTTGTGTTGGGCACGGGCTCTGTGATTCCGGGGTGGGACGAGGGTCTGGACGGAATGAGGGTCGGCGAAAAACGTCGTCTGATCATTCCGCCCGAACTTGGTTACGGGACCGACGGCGCAGGGAATGTTATTCCGCCGAACGCGATCCTTGTCTTTGATGTCGAACTGACCCAAGTGCAGTAATCCGTAATGATGGCATTAGCCGACTCTGCCAACTTTGTTGCCCGTCCTCCGATAGTGCGCAGGGCGGGGCGAGAGGCATAATCACCGTGATCCAAATATCCAACAGCATTGAAATTGTGCTGCCTGTGACGCAAGTGTTTGAATTTGTTGCCGACGTCGAAAACAACCCCAGGTGGATGCCTGTCCAGAGTGTTCAAAGGTTGGGGAACGGTCCCATGGGGGTCGGCACGCAATTCAAACAACAATTTGTTTTGATGGACACCCGGTACAATCTCGACGGCGTGATCACCGGGTTCGAGCCGCACAAACAGATTTCGTTCAGCTATGTCGCGCCCATTTTTACCTGGCGCGGCGCCTATATTTTCGAGATCACCCCGGCGGGCACGCGCATGAGCGCCAGGGGCAATGTCAACTTGACGGGTCTCTTGAAAATGATGGAGATCAATTTTGCGCCCAAGATTCGCCGTCTGATCAATGACACCTCACCCAAACTCAAAATGATTCTGGAGAGCTAAATGAACGTAACACGCATCGGTCTCGTATCACTAATTCTTGCTGTCTTGTTGGCGTTGGTTGCCGCGTGCGGGTCCGGGTCGCAGCCGGCGAGCAGCGTCAGTCCGACAACCGCCGCCGGTCTGATCGCCAAAGGCGCGGCAGCTGTCAAATCGCCTGCGGAACGCGCCGATATGTACTCGTCTGCGCCGCCCATGACGATTGACCCGAACAAAACGTATCGGGCGATCATCAAGACCAACAAGGGCGACATTGTGGTGGATTTGTTCCCCCAGGATGCGCCCCAGCACGTCAACAATTTCGTCTTTCTCGCGCGCGAGGGTTTTTATGACGGCTTGACGTTCCACCGCGTGGAAAAAGATCCGCAGCCGTTTGTGATTCAGGGCGGCGACCCCCTGGGGCGCGGCACGGGTGGTCCCGGTTATACCATTCCGCCCGAAATCAAGCGCACCCATCCCCGCGGCGCGCTGGCGATGGCTCGTCAGGGCGGTCCGCCTGAAACCACGCCCTCCAGCGGCAGCCAGTTTTATATCACGCTGAGTGATGTGCCGTTTTTGGATGGCGCATATACGTCCTTTGGGCAAACAACTCCTGAAACGATGGGGGTTGCCGACCAGATTGCCGTGGGTGATGTGATCAACACAATCGTAATCGAGGAAAAATAATCTGCTTGCTGTGGGAATCGTTTGCGAACGATTCCCACAATCAGACTTGTGAACAAAATGAAACCATGGGGCGAGCCGTTGATCTTTTCCGGGCGTGGTAATGAACCGCTCGCCACCAAGATCTGCAATGCGTTGAAAATGCCGGTGGCGCAAGCCGAGATTAGCGACTTTGCGAATGAAAACATTTTCATCCAGCTGCACCAGAGCGTACGCGGGCATGATACCTTTATCATTCAAGGTCTCGGTCCCCCCGTCAATCGCAATCTGATCGAGCTCTTTATTTTTATCGAAACGCTCAAGCGCTCGTCGGCAGGACGCATTACGGCGGTTATTCCGTTTTATGCCTATGCGCGCAGCGACAAAAAAGACAAGCCGCGCGTGCCCATTACCGCGCGTTTGATGGCGGACTTGATTATCACGGCGGGCGCGGACCGCTACATCACCATTGATTTACATGCGGGGCAGATTCAGGGGTTCTTTAGCATCCCCGGCGACGAGCTGCAAGCATATCCGCTCATTGCAGAGCATATCAAGGGTCTGAATCTCGAGAACCCGGTCATTGTCTCGGCTGATCTCGGGTTTGCCAAAAAAGCGCGAAACATTGCCGAGAAATTGGATGCTCCGCTCGCCTTTGTCGAAAAACGTCGCATCAGCGGACAGGCGGAGGCGTTGACCGTGATTGGCGACGTCGAAAACAAGAACGTGATTCTGGTGGACGAGCTAGTTGAAACGGCGGGCACGATCACCGAAGCGGTTGGGCTGATCAGACGCAGCGGCGCAACATCGGTTAGAATTGCCTGCACCCATGCGACGTTGGTGGGTCCCGCGGTGGAGCGTCTCAAGGCGAGCGGCATTGCGGAATTTATTTGCACCGACACAGTGCCTCTGCCGCCCGATACCGACCTTCCGAACTTGACGGTCCTTTCCGTCGCCCCGCTGCTCGCAGGTGTGATTGACCGCACCAACAAAGCGGAGAGCGTCGGCTCGTTTGTGGGGGATACCCTGGATTTGTAAAGTATCGTAATGACATTTGTGATTTACAATGAACGCGTATTCAGACCCGGACCAAAAAGCAATCGCCCGAAAAATCCGCATGCTCGTTCCCGACGCGACCGCGATTATTTTCCACGGCTCGCGTGTGCATGGCTTGCCGTCGCCAACCAGCGACTATGATATTCTGGTTCTGACGCCGACTGGGGTCGCTAGCGATGACCGACGTCTGGTCAAGAAACAATTGGAAGAGACGTTTCCCGATGTGAAACTGGATGTCGTTTTCGGGTCAGAGCGCTATTTGCTGGCATCAATGGCTTTTGAACCATACCCTCGCTTTTGGTTGGAAAACGGGATTGCAGTTTTTGGACAAATTCCCGACGCAAAGCCATACCCGCGCATCTATCGAAGCTCTCTTGATTCACGTCTGGACGTTATCCGTGCAGAGGTAGAGGTTGTCCAGATTGCAAGCAGAACACTTTACCAAAAAGGACGCGGATTCATGCGAATCCTCAAGGATTTGGCGCTCATTGAAAACGCCTTGCAAGGGGATTATCGTAACGAGTCCTTGTGGACCAAAGTCGAGCAGTTGGTAGGCAGCCCGACGTTTCAGATTTTGCGTGACCCTGTGCAGCGGCATCGCATTCGTCAACCGATGGTGAATCGCTTACACCGACTTGTTCTGAGGAAAATATCATCCTTGCGCAAAGAGAACATGCGTTCGGCACAGACGACCAGCCGGTACCCAATCGCGAGATAGACAAGTTTATACAGCGACAACGTGACCGCCGAAATTCGCGGGATAGAGAGTAACAACGAATGTTAAAGAACCTTTTTTACAAAATCACCGGCGACCCAAACGACAAAGAAATCAAAGCTCTTCAGCCGATCGTTGCCAAGATCAATGAACTCGAACCCGCGGTCCAAAAACTGACGGACGAAGAATTGAGAGCCAAGACCGGCGAATTTCGCCAACGCTTTCATCAGCAGGTGGACGATGAGCGCAAAGAATTCGCCGAGCTGAAACAGCGATGGCTCGATGAACCTGACGACAAGGAACGCAAGACGCTCGAGCTCAAAGTCACCGAACGCGAGAAAAAACTGCTCGACCTCGAACAAGCCGTGCTGGACGAGCTTTTGCCCGAGGCATTCGCCGCCGTGCGTGAGGCGTCGTGGCGCGTCAATAAACAGCGCCATTTCGATGTGCAGTTGATGGCGGGTATCGTCCTGCACGACGGCAAAATCGCCGAACAGCGCACGGGTGAAGGCAAGACGCTGGGCGCAACTCTGCCGCTCTATTTGAATGCTCTGGCAGAGCGCGGGGTGCATCTTGTGACGCCCAACGATTATCTGTCGCGCGTGGGCGCGGGCTGGATGGGACCCGTCTTTTTGCGTCTGGGCATGCGCACGGGAGTCATTGCCCACGAAGCTGCCGGCATTTACGAGCCAAACTATAACGAGCCGAATCCGCACGGGGACGACCGCCTGAATCACTTTATGCCGGTCGCGCGACGCGAAGCGTATGCGGCTGACATTCTGTACGGCACCAACAATGAATTTGGTTTTGACTATCTGCGCGACAACATGGTGCTCGATGTGTCCCAGATGGTTCAGCGCGAATTGCATTACGCAATTGTGGACGAAGTGGACAACATCCTGATTGACGAAGCGCGCACGCCGTTGATTATCTCGGGACCCGCCGAAGAATCTTCGTCCGACTATCGGCGCTTTGCTCAGCTCATGCCTCGCATGAAAGAAGGCGAAGATTACACGATTGACCCCAAACTGCGCGTCGTTTCGCCGACCGAAGACGGCATTATCAAAATCGAGCGTCTGTTGGGTATTCCTGCCAACAAATCGCTCTACGATCCCGAATATGTCGAACTTGTTTCCTATTTCGACAATGCGCTCAAGGCGCACGCGCTGTTCAAACTCGACAAGGACTATGTCGTACGCGACGGCGAGGTGGTCATTGTAGACGAGTTCACGGGGCGCATGATGTTTGGACGGCGCTATTCCGAGGGGCTGCACCAGGCGATTGAAGCCAAAGAAGGTGTCAGGGTCCAGCGCGAATCGCTCACCCTTGCCACGATCACTTTTCAGAACTATTTCCGCATGTATCACAAATTGGCGGGCATGACGGGCACCGCCAAGACCGAAGAGGAAGAATTTGGCAAGATTTACGGCTTGGATGTGGTCGTCATTCCCACCAACCGCCCGATGATTCGAGAGGACGATTCGGATGTCATTTACAAAAACGAAGAGTCCAAATACAAGGCGGTCGTGGACGAAATCAAGGAAATGCACGACGCGGGACGCCCCGTGCTCGTGGGCACCACGTCGGTGGAAAATTCCGAGATGTTGGCCAAGCTCTTGAACCGCAAAGGGGTCAAGCACGAAGTTCTGAACGCCAAGAATCACGAACGCGAGGCGACCATCATTGCCCAGGCGGGTAAACCCGGCGCGGTCACGGTTGCAACCAATATGGCAGGTCGCGGCGTTGACATTTTGCTCGGCGGCAATCCGGAAGGGATTGCGCGCGAAGAACTCCGCAAAAAGGGCGTTGACCTCTCGAAACCTGTCGCCCCGGAATTGTGGAATGACGCGTTTGCGCGCGCCATGACGCAAATTGATAAAGACCGGGATAAAGTCGTCGAACTCGGCGGGCTGCATGTCGTCGGCACCGAACGTCACGAAGCGCGGCGGATTGACAACCAGCTGCGCGGTCGCGCCGGGCGTCAGGGCGACCCCGGTTCCTCACGTTTTTATGTTTCGCTCGAAGACGAGATCATGAAGCGCATGGGCAACAAGAGTCTGCTCGAGCGCGTATGGCAGGATGAAGAGATGGTGATTGATTTGCCGTTGGTCGCACGCGCCATCGAACAATCGCAAATCAAAATGGAAGGATACAACTTTGATATTCGCAAGCACTTGCTGGAATATGACGATGTCATCAACAAACAGCGGCAGGTGATTTACGGCGAACGCCAAAAAATCCTGGAATCAACGAACCTGCGCGCGTTTGTCCGGCGCATGATTCATGACGAACTGGACTCGACTGTGGATACGCTGCTCCCCGGTAAATATCAGGATGACTGGGATTTGCAGGCGCTGGCGATTGAAGTCCGCACGATCTTTCCTCTGCCCGCCGACGCGCCCGCGCAGTGGGAAAACATGACCGCCGAGCAGATTCAAGAGCAGCTTGCCGAACTGGCGGACCAGGCATATGCCGCCAAGGAGCAGGCGCAAGGTGAAGGCGAGACCCGTTTGCTTGAGCGGCTGGTCATGCTCGACACGATTGACAAGCTGTGGGTGCGGCACTTGACCACGCTGGACGAACTGCGCGGCGGCATCGGGCTGCGCGCCGTCGCCCAACAAGACCCGCTTGTCACATTCAAGCGCGAAGCATATGAAATGTTCAACGGGCTTAACAACGACATCAAACGCACCATCGCTCACAACATTCATCACGCCCATCTGACGCGTGTGCCCCAGCAGCAATCGCGCGCGATGCAGGAATCGCGCACTCATGACCAGGAAACGCGCAAAGCCCAGCCCGCCAAAAAAGCCGGTCCAAAAATCGGACGCAACGAACCGTGTCCGTGCGGCAGCGGCAAAAAATTCAAAAACTGCCACATGGGTCGCGAGAACGAAATTCTGGGCGCCATGGCAAACGCCTCTGCCAAAAAATAGCAAATTGCATAAAACTTGGCGACGGAGAGATCCGTCGCCCTTTTTTGGCGCCCTATGCAGGTTATTTCCCCTCTTTTTTTTACTTGGAGTAAAATGTGTCCTTGCAGGGACTTGCCACGCCAAGTCGTTATAGCGTGGTGTCCGCAATTTTGATTTCATGCGACTCGGCAATGTAGAATTGTTTGTTGTCAGTGACGGTTTTGTCCGTATGGATGGGGGCGGCATGTTTGGTGTCGTCCCACGCGTCCTCTGGGAAAAATTGCTCGCGCCCGACGAATTTAATCGTGTCAAAACGGCGGTCAACTGTCTCGTCATCGTGACGCGCGAAAAAACCATCCTGGTGGACACAGGTCTCGGCGCCAAACTGACCGCCAAACAGGAACAGAATTTTGCGCGCAAGGGCGGTTCAAGACTCTTGACCAACCTCGCTCGCATCGGCTTTTTGCCCGAGAATATTGATCTGGTAGTCAATACCCATCTGCATGCTGACCATGCGGGCGGCAATACCAAACGCGACGGAACTCTGGTCATTGCCACGTTTCCCAATGCGGAATATTGGATCCAACGACAGGAGTTTCTCGACGCGTCGTTTCCCAACGAGCGCACCAGGGCGACCTATTTCCCCGACAATTTTATTCCTCTTGAACGGGTTTGCCTTTTAAACGGCGATACGCAGATCACCAAAGAAGTTCGGACCCTGATCACGCCCGGACATACGCGCGCCCATCAATCCATCATTATCGAGTCCAAAGGCGAAAAAGCTATTTTTCTCGGTGATCTCGCGGGTCGCACCGTCTATTTGGAACGACTCGCCTGGGTCCCGTCTTATGACCTCGAACCCATGGTGAGTATCGAGACCAAACGCCGCATTCGGGAGTGGGCATACGAAGAGAATGTCCTCCTGATTTTTCAACACGACGCGGTCATGACGCTGGGGCGCCTCCGCAAACAGGGCAGCGAGTTTCGCGTCGAACGGGTTGCCACCGACCTGTGACAAAAAACGCGCCGGCAGGCGCGTTCTCTTTTTTTTCAAATATTCCTCCGCCCCGGCACGAAAACCAGGGCGGTCTGTGTTCCGCGATCTCTCACGGTTGTTTCTGTCGAAGATGCGTTGAGAAACTCAATACAACACGAGGATCTTGGAGAGTGCCTCTTCTGCCAGCGCCGTATCGCCGCTGAATGAAGCTCTGGCGCGAGCTTGTGCTTGCGTAAAGCGCCCCGAAGCAAAAATATTGAAATCGAGCGCGTCTATCTGAATGGTGGCGCCGGGTTCGCCGGCTCCCACCTGATAGACACCACCTGCGACACCTGATAGATCGAGGACAATTGCCCGCCCTGTGAGTTTTTTCCGGAGCAGCGCGCCCACGTCGCGCACCACGAGCGCAACAATACGCCCATCGTGTTCTCGCGTCTGGTAAAACTGGCGATTGGTTGCCCGGCAAATGTCCAGGCGATGCATCCAGGTATCCCGACTGTGGATCACCCACATCAGATGTCGCAAAGACAAGCGTCCGCCAACGGGATGCGGAGCTGCAACCGGCTTGATGAGGCGGAACCCATACGCCCAGTTTTGGATCGCGACGGGACCAACGCGGCGTAGTTCTGCGATCAATTCCGTGGGAGATTTGTCTGCGCGCTCGCGGAGCTGGAGTTCATTGATTGCATCTTCGGGGAGCTGTCCCTGTTTCGGTCGGGCGGTATACTGTCGAATCATTTCCCGGTATCCGGTCCCGCTCGCATATCCTCCGGCCTGGTGGGCGAGCATTTCGCGCACATTCCAGGCAGTACAGGCGGTTGACTTGCCCCAGTCGTCAGGCGCAAGCGTGTCGAGAAGCGCGGTGAATCTCTCCAATTCGGTGTGCAGAAGGGAATATGCCTCGTCGGCGCTGAGATAAGGCACGCGAACGGCACCGAAAACGGTGGGGGAAGCAGCAAGAGCAGCCATTTTTCTCCTTGAGGGAATCGGGTCAGGGATTTGACCAAGCTTTGTCGAGCACAGACAACGCGGCGGGAATCAAGGCGCCAAAACGTCCCTGTCCCACCGGCAGGTGCGGCTCATTCGCCAGATGCAAGGCGGTCAGACCGTGCATCATCGCAATCACCAAATCTACCGCCTGCCGGGGGGGCAATCCGGTATTGGCGAGCTCGTGTATGCGCGCCGCGCGTTCATATGTGGCATTGAGCTGCCCGAAACTCAGGGCGAGACTCTCTTGGGAGGGGACAAAACCCGGCACAGGGCGTTCAAAACACAACTGGTACAACTCGGGGTTCTCCAGTGCAAATGACATATATGCTTGAAACGTCAGTTCCAATTCTTCCTGCCAGCTCCCGGCATTTTGCGTTACCGGTTGCATTCTGTCGGCAAACAGGGTGAACCCCAGCCGGAAGAGGGAATCGTAAATGTCCATCTTGCCTGAAAAATAGTGATACAGCGAAGGCGCGCGCATATCCAGCCGCCGAGCCAGCTCGTGCATGGAAAGGGCAGCCACGCCGTCCTCACGCATGATCGCGCGGGCGGATTCGAGGATGGACTCGACCATCAGATCACGGTTGCGTTGACGACGCGGGGATAACGTGGGGGAAGGGGCGACACCGGAATTCATAGAAAATCTAATAATGTTAGATTAATCTAATTATATTAGATTCTCTATTTTTGTCAAGGGGTCTCGCGACAAAATTGCGGACAGTATTTGCCATCCGCCCTTGGTCACAACAACTGCAATTGTTCGTCACCAGTTGCCAACGGCGGCTCCAGACCAACTGCAAGTTGGAACTCGGGCAGTGTTATAAACTCTTGCCCGAGCAGTTTTTTGATCATGGGAACCCGCATAAAATCCCACCCTGCGCGTTCCAGTCGTTTCTCCCAACGCGGATCGCGCCACATTCGTTCGCGCGTCAGCGCCATCTGTGACTCGGCGAGCACAACCAGTCCATGCAGTGGGGCAACCCGCATGGTCAAGAGCTCGTCAAAATCTGCGCGTGTTCGAAACAAGAACACGTACGCGTCTTCGTAGATCCGCTCCTCGCGCAATGTGCCGCTTGCGGACCCCGGAATGATTTTTTCGATGCGCCAAACCCTGTCGAATCGGCTCTCTGACGCGGTCATCTTGAACCCCAGATGCTCGCCCAGTTCTTTCACAAGTGATTTGGCGGCTGCGAGTTCGGCTTGCGCATCGTCGGCGCGCCGAATCCACACGCCGTCTGCCAAATCCGCATACGCTGCCGCGCACAATTCCACCAACTCGATTTCCGGTGTCAACAGCCCGCCGAATCGCGCCAATACTGCGTCATCCAATTCATCAGCGCCGATCGTTCGTCTCTGTTCTACAAGCTCACGCACTACCTCTTCGACCCGAAGCAAAAGCTCGGCTGGCGCATGTGAATTTCTCTCGATATTGGCTGTTCCTCGTACGTCAGCCGCTGCCCGTTGTTGATCGTTCGTCGTCCGACGTTCGTCGTCCGTCGTATGCTCCGCGCCCTCGCGCCCAAGCCAAAGCACCCTCCCCTCTTTTGCCCAATGGTCAAATTCTTGAATATATCCTTCCTTGAACCCTTCTTCCATGCGATGTCGTAGAACTTGAAAGGCGTTGTCGCCCTCACGATAATTGGCGCGGATCATTTCCGCCAAAACGTTTGTGCGCGCCAACTCGCTCAAACCCGCGTGATGCAGCCACGAATATGCCAGCGGTTCCCCCCGCGCCTCCAGTATTTCGCGCGCGGCGCGCAGCGAGCCCGCGCGGACTCTTGTCGCAATCGCCGAATTTGACGCAGGGACGGTTGTCACATTTGTGCGTTCCGACACCACTTGATAATCGCCGCGCAGCGCGCCCCATTCCGTAGAACGATCTGCCCCGCGCCGGGGACGGAACGAAAAATCCCGGAGCGCAAAAACGGGTGAAGCTGCCAGCATCAGCGCCTCAATCATGGCGTGGCTGCCCGCCGGAAACGCAACCACCAGGGCGCCTTTTTCGCGCGTCAACTCGGCTGCATCTGCAAATGATCTGGTCAATGCGTCGCCGTACCAACTCCATCGCTGACGTTTATCTTGCAGCAGGGGCTCCAACGACGCAGCTGCCGTTTTGCCCAAAAGCCAGCGCGACCAGAGGAACGACAGTTCCCAGAACCGCGGGTCGAGCCGCGCCGGACTGGAAAGAATCAGCGCCGCGTTCGCGGCGGGGGCTTGTTCCAAGAGATAGCGCGCGCTGCCTTGTCCTATAAACGCGGCAGGTGTGCTGCTCCGGAGGGCCTGGGCGGCGCTGACAGCTAACTTGAGCCCTGCGCCGCGTTTGCTCAAGCCGTGCGCGGCGCTCGACAGCGCGCTCCAAATGTTCATTTCCGCAAATTCGTTCGGAATCTCGCGCGTGGGCATGGCACCGGGTGATGTATAGAGGGACGAGCCGACATCCAGTGCATGCAGCAAGAGGGCTGCCAGGATATTGTGTGCGGCATCATCGCGGAAATCTGCATCCAGCTTGGCTGTCACCGCTGCCAGCGCATTCAGATTTCGAGGCGTATACAATTCAAGCAGTCGCTTGATGTGCGGCGTCGTGACAGGGTCATCTGTCAACAGCCGTTGCAAAAGAAGATGATAGCTGAGCCCTTTCGGGCCCTCTTTGGCGCGTTGGCGGTCAGTTTCGGTTGCATCGTCCCGACGTGGTCCACAGTTAGCGCAGGTATAGCTTTTCTCTGCCAGCAGCTCCTTGCCACCCTCGCGGCGCCAGACAAAAAAGTCCGCAATCACCGCGCCGCCGCACCTGGCACACTGGCTGACATACAATTTGTTCAGGGATGCTTGCAGAGTTTCGCCTTCTTTACGTGTGTCTCCCAACCGCGCCAGGGCGGTATGAATGTCGCGAGCATTCGGAAGGGTTGCTTGCACCCGAGCCGCCCATGCCACAATCGGGTTCGAGTCTGTCGCCAGAATGCGCCTTCCCCGTTCCAATGCCGTCCGTACGACCGCGTCCGACCCGACAAAAGGGTCTATGATCAGGTCGTTGGGTTGGGTGAACTGTTCAATCCAATGCGCGATTATATTATCCGCCAATGGTTGGCGATGTCCTGCAAGCAAATAAAAGCGTTGATCGCGACCCGGCACAAATGCCCGCGCACTCATAAAAAAAAGTATAACACAGAGACCGCCTCCATAGAGGCATTATCTCAAAACGTCTCTACAACTATTCAGAACACACCGTGCCCCACCTGTAAGCTTTATGCTATAATTTCCACTGAATAGGGTGAATAATTTTATGCAGAACCCGAACGGGAATATTGGAATGAGTGGTCGCCCCGAAAGACTGTTTGACGCTGATTTCAAATCAGCCCTGAAATATCTGACCAGTGACAAAGTTTCGCTTGCCTCGTCGCTCTTGTTTGCCTTTTCCGACGTCACGCGTCCGGAATTGCAGGAATTTGCAGAGACCTGGCAGAACTTGCCGCCGGAAAAGCGTCGGCGTGTTGCGGCAGCCATGGCTGAATTGGCAGAAGAGCGGATCGAAGCCGACTTTGCGCGCATTTTTCGATATCTGTTGGATGATCAAGACCCCGAGGTGCGTGTCCAGGCGATCAATGGTTTGTGGGAAGAACAGGACCCGTTATTGATTCGCTACCTGATTGGCGCGCTGCGCAGTGACCCGGACGCGCATGTGCGCGCGGCAGCTGCCGAAGGGCTGGGACACTTTGTGCTGCTCGGTGAAACCAAGCGCATCTCTGCCTCTGACGGCGACGAGATCCTGACCGCCCTGCTTGCCGTCATTCGCAATATCGCAGAGGACCAGCTGGTAGTCCGTCGGGCTATCGAGTCCTATGCGTATGTAGGCGACGAGACCGCGCGCAATATCATTACGCTGGCATATGCGGATGACGACCCTAAAATGCGCGCCACCGCCGTCTTTGCAATGGGTCGCAGCGCTGACCCATTCTGGAAGCGCACCGCCGCACAGGAATTGTTTTCGCCCGACCCGCAGATGCGTTTTGAAGCTGCCCGCGCGGTGGGTGAACTCGAATTCAAAGCCGCGGTCCCCCGTCTGATCGAATTGATTCAAGACCCCGACCGCGAGGTTTCCACCGCCGCCGTCACATCGCTGGGGCAGATTGGCGGCAAGGATGCGCGGCGCGCGCTGATTGAGATCATTCAGGGAGAGGACGAAGTTGCGCGCGAGATCGCGCAGGACGCGCTCGACGAGCTCGAGTTTGCAAGTGGTTCAAACATGCTCCTCGTGGACATTGGTCTGGAAAGCGAAGAAGAAGAACTGTTGGCAGAGGAATTGGATGGCGAGGAGGATGAATTGGGCGACGACGACGTCGGTCCGCAGGATTTGCTGGACGACGGGGCGCTCCGGCCTCGCCGCAAACGCTAAATTGAACGCCGCTTTGGTTCTCACCCAAAGCGGCGTTTTTTGTTGTATTGGCGCTGCTCGCGCCCCTTGCATTTATTTGCGTCGTTCGAGTACAATCACCCGCATGAACTCAATTCCCATGTCCGGTCCTGACCTCACCTCTGCCGAACGCGCGGCCGTCATGGAGGTCATGGAGACCAGTCAGCTCAGCATTGGACCAAAAATCTCTGCCTTTGAAAATTCATTTGCAGATTATCTTGGAGTTGGACATGCCGTTGGCGTCAATTCGGGCACCAGTGGTTTGCACCTCACGATGATTGCCGCAGGCGTCCGAGAGAACGCGCTTGTCATTACCTCGCCGTTTTCCTTTATCGCGTCCGCCAACTGTATTTTGTACGAGCGCGGCATTCCCATCTTTGTTGATGTTGACCCGACCACCGGCAATATCAACCCCGTCCTCGTTGCCCAGGCAGCCCATGACCTGGCGCGCGGTGATGACAGCGCCGCGTATTGGCTCCCTCCCACGGTCAGAAATCAGAAATCAGTAATCATCAATCCTGAATCGCTTGTCTCTAGTCTCCGGTCGCTCTTGCCTATCCACGCGTTTGGTCAACCTGCCGACCTCGACCCGCTGCTCGAAACGGCGCGAGCGCACAATCTCTCGTTGGTCGAAGACGCGTGCGAAGCGTTGGGCGCAGAATATAAAGGGCGCAAAGCGGGGACCTTTGGCGATGCGTCCGTCTTTGCGTTTTATCCCAACAAACAAATGACGACAGGTGAGGGCGGTATGGTCGTCACGAATCGCTCTGATTGGAACGCGCTTTTTCGATCACTGCGGAATCAGGGGCGGGATATCTTTGACGCATGGCTCAACCATACGCGGCTCGGTTATAACTATCGTTTGGATGAATTGAGCGCGGCGTTGGGGCTGGCGCAGATGCAGCGGCTCGACGAACTACTCGCCAAGCGCGAACGGGTTGCGGGCTGGTACAATGAGCGGTTACGAGATGAGGAATTGATTGAAATCCCTTTTATTGCGCCGACCACCACGCGCATGAGCTGGTTTGTTTATGTCGTGCGGATCAAACCTCCCGCCTCGCGCGATATGGTTGTACATACTCTTGCCGCAGAGGGCATCCCGAGCCGCCCGTACTTTACCCCAATTCATCTCCAACCCTTTTATCGTGACCGCTTTGGCTATCAACGCGGCGATTTCCCTGTAACCGAATATCTTGGTGATGTATCGCTCGCACTCCCCTTTTCGGGAATCATGACCGAAACTCAGGTAGACCGGGTGTGCGAACGTCTGCGGACGATTGTGAACGAGGCGGTCTGACGCGTTCCGGTCAGCGGCATTTATCATGCGCGTTTTGCACATCACCGGCACATTTGCGGCGGGCGGCATCGCCACGTCGCTCTGGCATCTCATCCGTTATTTACAGCAAACATCCGGCATCGAGAACGAAATCGCAGGGTTATACGAAATCGGGGTTTTTGGGGAACGTCTCGCGGCGGCAGGAGTGCCCGCGCACAATTTCGAACTCAAAACCAAGTACGATCCCCGCGGTCTGTCACAGCTCTCTGCCTTGTTGCGTTCGGGCAGCTTTGATGTGGTGCACGCGCAGGGTTGGCCCGCAATTTGGTATGTCGCGCTAGTCTCACTTTGGCACACGCAGCAGCGCTATTTTGTCTCGGAGCAGAGTGTGACAAACCGCCGCCGCCGGTGGTATCTCAAGCCGCTGGAACGCTTTCTTTTTAGCCGCTATGGGAATATTGTTGCGGTGAGCAAAGCGGTAAGGGACGCGCTTGTTTCCTTTTTGCCCGAAACAAGTAGCAAAATCACCGTTGTCTATAATTCTGCTGACCTCCGTGCTCTTGAGGCAGCCAAACAACCCAAAGCTTTTGCGCGCGCATATCTGAATATTCCTGACGACGCTTTGGTGATTCTCTCGGGCGGGGGGTTGGAACACAAAAAGGGTGTGGACGTTTCAATCCGGGCAATGGCGCGGCTGCAAAACACAAACCCCGCACTCGCGCCGCTTTTATTGATTGCCAGCGATGGTTCCCGCCGCGCTTTTCTCGAACAACTTGCCGCGCAGTTGGGTGTGCGATCGCGCGTCCGTTTTATTGGTTTTCGTGATGATATGCCGCGTGTGATGTCCGCGGCGGATGTGCTGGTTTCGTCTTCGAGGTGGGAAGGATTCGGCATGGTGATTCTGGAGGCGATGTCGCTTGGGCTGCCGGTGGTGGCTACGGCGGTTGGTGGTGTGCCCGAATTGATTGAAAATCAAGAGAGTGGCCTCCTTGTGCCGTCAGAAGATCCTGAGGCGCTTGCCGACGGCCTGGCGCGCGTGCTGACAAATCCTGAATGGGCGGCTCGATTGGCTTGTGTTGCCCAACAGCGCGCGGAAGGTTTTACACCCCAGACCCAGGTCCCTCTTCTCGTGCAACTCTATCAAGCATCGGACCATGTCTAGCTCGAATCGTTCTCCGTTGCAGTCACGGGCGCTCGGCGCGGAACAAGACGCAGAGAGGCGAGGCGCGCGTCTGCATGCTCTTGAAGGTGTTTGGCGACCCTCAATTCTCTTTGCGATTCCCGTCATCCTTTTGTTGCTTGTGCCCACGCCGCTCTTGCCGGTTGCCTTTGCGGTTGCGCCCCTATATTTTGTCCTGCGCTGGCTTGCGCTGGGCAGTCCTTTTCCCAGAACGCAAATCAACCCATTTCTCCTTGTTCTGCTCGCGACCTTTGCGATCGTATTTGCGCTATCGCCAAAATATCCCGAAGGAATTGTGATTGCGGCGGACCTGATTGCAGGCGTCCTCATTTTGTTTGTGGTTTTGGACCACGTTCACAGCGTTCGGGGAATGTGGTCGGCAGCCATGCTGCTTGTGCTCATCGGCGCCGGACTGGCTGTCATCACGCCTTTCACAGTGCCATTTCGCGGCGCGCCGATGATTCCAATTCCGTTCTTTTACGAACAAAATTGGACCCTGCTGTTCGAAACGACAAATGGAAACGTAATGGCGGGTGCGCTGGCGCCGATCTTGCTCATCGCTCTGGCATGTCTGCGCGTGCCCGAACGACGGATTCGCGCGGCTGCCGCGCTTGCGCTCGTTCCGATCACGCTCATATTGTTCCTGCTCCAGGTGCGCGGCGCGTGGCTCGGTGTTGCCGTCGGGTTGATCGTGTGGGCGGCGCTGTATAATCGCTGGCTGGTTCCCGCGCTGCCTTTGCTCCTGCTCGGCGCGCTGGCGCTCAATAATGCTTTGGGCGGTATGTCCCCTGCCGATTTTTTATATGGACCTGTCGGCACGGAATTGTCCGAAAGTGTTGACGAACGACAGGAATTATGGGGACAGGCGGTGAGGTTGCTGAGCCAATCGCCGCTATTCGGCATCGGAGTCGGAGGGTATACGTATGTTGCTCCGTTCGCCCCGCCCTTTGCGGAACGCGGGCTGAAAGATGTGCCGCATGCGCATCATCTGTTTTTACAGGTAGGGCTGGATACCGGGATCATCGGACTGCTGAGTTTCGTCGCCTTCTGGCTTGCGCTGGCGGTTGGGGTCTGGCGCGGCTACCGCGGCAGCGTGGCGCGCGACCTTGCTATCGGCGTGCTTGCGGCGATGGCGGTGATAGTCACGCACGGGTGGGGGGACAGCATTTTTTGGGGATTCAAGGCGGCGTTTATCATGTGGTTTGTGCTGGCGTTGGCGCTTTTATTCGACAAAAGAAACAAAAAAATATACAATGCAACTCCCTTGCTTTAGAGCGTCGTACCAATTCACCAAAGTTAGCTGAACCATGTCTTTACGTTCTTATCTTGCCATTATCGTTAAATGGAGCTGGCTTGCCATCCTAGTTACGACCGGTCTGGTGTTGGTGGCGTATTTGTATACCACCACCTTGACCCCGATCTACCAGACCAGCACCGATGTTTTGGTGGGGCGATTTGACCAATCGAGTGATGTCAATCAAAACTCTGCTTTTCTTGCCTCACAGGTCGCCCAATCGCATGCGCTGCTCGCCAAACAGCAGCCAATTCTCGAGGCGGTAGCGAACGAGACCGGGTACCCCGGCGGCTGGCAGGCGCTCTTTTTTACCGCACAGGTTTCGACATCGGGCGGACAGCTTGTTGATATCAGCGTCACCGACCAGAATCCCGCCATGGCAAAGCGCGTCGCCGACGCGTTGGCGCAAGAACTCATCAAGCAAAGCCCCATTAATGCGCAGCAGCAACGCAGTCAGGAACAACGCAGTTTTATTGAAACACAGCTGACCCAGCTCGAATCCAGAATCAAAAAAGGTCAGGCGGACGCCATCTCGCTTGAAGCACAGAGCGCGCTCGAAAACGACCCGGAGCAATTGGGCGTGCTGACCGAGCAGCTGGAAAAAGTCGAAGCCCGAGTCGAGAAATGGCAGCAATCGTATGCCGATTTGTCCGCATTGATCACCCGTCAGGACTCGGGCAGTTACCTCAGCATCCTCGCCCCCGCACAATTGCCTTCCAAACCCATCAGCCCAAATGTGCAGCTCTATTTGATCATTGCCGCCATGCTGGGGTTGATTATTTCGGGCGCGATCATATTTGCGATCGAATATCTCGATGAGACCGTCAAAGACGCAAACGATGCCCAGACACAGCTGAATGTGCCGACCCTGGGCACTATTACGCGGATTCAGGATATCAAGAGACCCGCCGATCAGGTCGTCACCATAACGCAGCCGCGTTCTCCCATTTCGGAAGCGTATCGCGTCCTGCGCACCAATCTCCGTTTTTCGGGCATCGAAAATCCAAACGGCGCATTGCTAGTGACGAGCAGTGGACCCGGCGAAGGCAAGTCAACCACTGCTGCCAATTTGGCAACGACGATTGCCCAGAGCGGCAAGCGCGTTATTTTGCTCGATTGTGATTTGCGCCGCCCCTCACTTCAAAACCTCTTTAATGTCTCGAACGATGTCGGTTTGACCGATCTCTTTCTGGATGACGCGCCTGAATTGGACCGTGTGCTCAAACCGACGGCGATTCCCGGCTTGCGTTTGCTGACGACCGGCACCATTCCTCCGAATCCGAGTGAGATTCTGGACTCGAAACGCATGACCGATATTTTGAGCGCGCTGCGCAGTCAGTCCGATATGGTCGTGATTGATTCGTCTCCGGCGCTCCTCGTCGCCGATGCCAGTATCCTGGGTTCACGGTGTTCGGGCGCGATTCTCGTTGTGGATTCGGGCAAGACTCGTATTGATGTGGCGCGGCGCGCGCTCAATACGTTAAAACAGGCGAACGTCAAAGTCCTCGGCACGGTTATCAACAAACTCTCGACCCGACGGACGGCCGGCTATAATTACCATTACTATAATTATTATGGCGGCAAGACGAGCAAATCCGGCAAGACTCCAAAATCTGCATAATGAATGCTGTGTCAGCATCCGAGACGCTGTCGCCTGAACGCGTCCTGACGCGCACAATTCTTGACGCGTTTCCATGGAATGGTGAGCGGCGTGTCGTTTCCGCCAATACTATCCCCGCAAATCTATGGACCGAGCTTGTCCCCGCCGCAAAGCTGCATGGCTTGGCGGCGTTGTTTTTTGCCGCGCTCTCGGATACGGCTGATCCGCAACTGCCCGCTGCGCCGCTCGCTGATTTACGAGACATCTATTATCGCAGCCGCATGGCGAACCGTCTTGCCAACGATGCGGTTGGCGTCTTGTTGGACGCATTCACACGAGCCGGCGTCCCGCTGCTTGTCTTGAAAGGCGCGGCGCTTTCCGCCATTCTGTATCCGGAGCCGGGTTTGCGCCCGTTTGGTGATATTGACCTCTTGATTCATCGTGCCGATCTGGGCGCGGCGCAATCTATCATGGTTGACTGCGGCTATAAAATGATTGGAGAACGCCATGATAAATTTTCGGAAAAGTTTTTGAAATCGCTCAATTATTCGGCGCTTGGAACACCGAGTCCTGCGGTGGATTTGCACTGGCATTTGTTTGCGCCCGCATATTACCGCCGTCGCATTACGATGGAGTATTTCTGGCGGAACCCACTGCGCTGTGTGCTGGCAGGACGTGACGCGCAGGCGCTTGCTCCGATCCGACAATTGGTGCACCTCTCGGCACATGCCGGACTGCATCACCTCCGCGTGCCGCTCGTCTGGTTGTATGACATGACTCGTTGGATTCAGCGGTTTCAGCCGGAAATCAATTGGGATGAATTTGTGTGGGCGGCACAAAGGTTGGAGCTTGCCTCTGCGATTGCGCGCACATTGTCGAGCGCCGTAGAATGGTGGAACGCGCCCGTGCCGCGCGCCGTGCTTGAACAGTTGGGGCAAACCCGCAGCGGGGCGGGCGCGCGTCTCGTTTATGCGATTTATTCTTCACCGCAGGGTGGGGCGCGGAGCGTGGTTGACATGTTGTATCAGGAGGGGCTGGCGAACAAGGTGGGTTATGCGACGCAGCTGCTCTTGCCGTCGCAGGAATACATGGAGGCGCGCAAGCCGAGCCAATCCGGCGGATTGGCTCTGTTGTACGCACAGCGAGTCTGGCGGATCACGCGGTTTGTGACATATTCTTTGTGGGTGACGCTGACGCGGGCAAAAGGAAGCAAATAACGCGCCGTGCGCGCAAAAAAACCTCGTGCGCTCGAGCGCACGAGGTTTTTTCGTCTAGATGGGCTGCGGCTTGGTGCGCAAGCCCAGCATTTTTTCATGGGCGAGGATGCTCTGGATGATGCCGATCATCATCAAATAGGTCACGAGCGAGCTGCCGCCGGAACTGACAAAGGGCAGAGGAATCCCCGTGACGGGCATGATGCCCACGTTCATTCCCAGATTGACAAATGCCTGGAAAAAGAGCGCGGCGGAAAAGCCGACTGCCGTCAACCTGCCAAAGGTAGAACGCGACACCTGCGCGGCGCGCAGCATCCGGACAAGCACGAATGCATAGAGGGCAAAGAAAAACACCCCGCCAAAAAAGCCCAACTCTTCACCGATGACGGAAAAAATAAAGTCCGTGTGGCGAATGCGAAGAAACTGCAGCTGACTCTGGGTCCCCGAGCCGATGCCTCGTCCGACAATCTGCCCCGAACCAATGGCGATACGCGCCTGGTTCACGTTATACCCCGAACCTAGGGGATCGCTGGTGGGGCTCAAAAAGGTGGTAATGCGGTCACGTTGGTACGGTTGAAGAGTTGCATAAACGATGGGCAGGATAACCAAAAGCGCCAGTCCGATGATCACCAACTGTTTCCAGGGGAGACCTGCCGCGAGAATCATGACACCCCAGACAAACATAAAGATGAGTGAGGTGCCGAGATCGGGCTGGAGATATGTCATGACCGACGGAATCAAGACAATGCCAAACGAAAAAATGAGGGTGCGCCACCGGTCCATTTGCTTGTTGTTGTCCGCAAGAAATTTAGCGAGCACGAGGACCAGGAATAATTTGCCGACTTCGGAGGGCTGCAGCTGGAACGGACCCAACGGGACCCAGCGCTGGGCGCCCAGGGTGATTTGTCCCAACAAGAAAACGATAGCCAACAAAATGAGCAGAACGATATAAAAGGGCCACTGGAAGCTGGCAAAGATGCGATAATCAAATTGAGAGAGGGCAAAAAGAATGACAAATCCGCCGCCGGCGTACAAGAGCTGCCGAAACGTAAAGTCCTGAAGCAAATTGCTGGTGTCAAAAAGCCCTTCGACGCCGGCCGTGGTGTTGTTGATGAGGACAATGCCCAGGAGAACGAGGAGACCTACAGCGATGATGAGGAGCCAGTCAAAATTTTGAAAGGGACGACGTTCTTTTAAGACCACTTGGTGAGACGGTTGATTCGGTATAACGCGCAGCTTGACGCGGGAAATACCGAATCAACCGGAATGCGCGTTTTATTCGCCGGAGGCGGTTTTGGGGCGCACTGACTTGATCGGAATGTCGGCAATCAGACGCTGTCCGTTCTCGCCGCGTTCCGTTGAAATCTTCATGCCTTCGCGATCAATGTCAATCCGTTGGGAAATTGCGCGAATGATATCTTCTTGCAGTGAATTGAGCAATTCGGCTGAAAGGTTGCTCCGGTCAATTTGAATAGCGAATTTGAGCCGCGATTTTGCAACCTGGGCGCTTGCCGACTTGCGACCGAATAACGAATCGAGCCAACTCATGACCCGCCTCCGTTCGGATTGCGAAACCAATTTTGAAAGCGCTTGAGCAGCGTCGAATTGTCTTCAAAAACGGCAAACGGCACGTCCTGACCCAGGATGCGCGCGGCAATGCGAGTATATGCCAGACCGGCTTGCGCCTTGTCGTCCAGCGCCACAGGAGCGCCGCGATTGGCTGAGGTGATGATACTTTCGTCTTCGGGCACGATGCCGATCAGATCAATCGCGAGAATTTCCAGGACATCTTCGGTGGCAAGCATATCACCGCGTTTCACCATGCCGGGGCGCAAGCGATTGAGAATGAGCTGCGGTTTTGGTTTTTCCGCCGCTTCAACCAAGCCGATAATGCGGTCGGCATCGCGCACGGCGCTCACTTCCGGGGTTGTCACAATGATGACGCGGTCGGCGGGGGCGATGGCGTTTTTGAATCCATGCTCGATCCCTGCGGGAGAATCAATCAGGATGAAATCTACCTCGCTGCGCAGGTCATCGGTGAGTTTCAACATCTGCTGTGGATTTACCGCGGTCTTGTCGCGAGTTTGCGCGGCGGGGAGCATTTGCAGTTCGGGCAGGCGTTTGTCCCGAATGAGCGCCTGCCGCAAACGCGCGCGCCCTTCGACCACATCCACAATATCATAGACGATTCGATTTTCGAGACCCAGCACGACATCGAGATTGCGCAGCCCGATGTCGGCGTCAATACAGGCGACGCGTTTGCCGCGTCGCGCGAGCGCCACGCCAATATTGGCGGTCGTGGTGGTTTTTCCTACCCCGCCCTTGCCGGAGGTGATAGTGATGACGGTGGCAGTCATTAGAATTTGTGATTTATGATTTGGGATCTTTGATTAGGAGCTTGTCAAGTGGGTGAAAATCAACAATCAACAATCACAAATCAAAATTCCTTTCAATCCTTGAATTTCCATCCTTCGATGATGATACGACCTTCGCGGACTCGCGCGATTTCGGGACCGCGCTGAGGATGCTGCAACTCATCCGGGGCGCGTGCGATATGCTTGCCGATGCGTAACTGAGTGGGAGCCAACATGAGCGCGCCGACGACGGCGTTATCGTTGCCCGAGGCGCCCGCGTGAACGACCCCCCGCACGCGCCCCCACACAAGGACATCGCCTGCCGCGACGATTTCAGCGCCGGCATTCACATCGCCCATCACGGCAACATGTCCGGCATAGCGAATCGTTTGCCCTGAACGGAGGGTCCGGGGACACAGGGCGGCTTCTTCCCAAACGGCGACCGCACTGCTTGTTGGGTGTTCGGTGGTTCGGGGCTCGGTCAGCCCGGGTAGAGGCGTTTGCGTGCCGTTGCTGCTCCACTCGAATTTGATATCGTGCAATTCGAGCAGCCACGCGAGTTCTTCGACCTGAAGGGGCGTCAGCGCGCGTTCGCCCGTTTCGATGCGTATTAGCGGGGCGCGAAAAATCTCGACGGCGCGCGGGCGTTCCAGCTCCAACGCCAGTTCGGCGAGTACCTTGGACCAAGGGCCGTCACTGAGTGTAATCGTGAGACCGTCCCCACTGCTCTTGAGCGTAATCATGGTGGGCGTCCACGCAACGTCAAAACGTTCGCGTGTATCAAAGCTGAGCTTGCACCCTAATATATCATACCCTTTGGGATTTTTCCACCCGATCAACAAACAAGAAAACCCGCCTGAGCGGGTTTTCTGTGGATTGTATCGCTATACTTGCCAGGGTTCAATCACAATCTGTTCCGAGCGCACACTCGCCATTTCGGGACCTCGCGTCTTGCGTTTCTTTTCGTCCGGCGAACGGGCAATATGGTTCCCGATGCGGAGTTGAGGCGGGTTGAGCGTAAAGGCGCCGATGGTGGCGTGGTTGTCACCGCCCGCGCCCGCATGGACCACTCCGCGCAATTTTCCAAAAATCAAGACATCGCCGGCGGCGACGATTTCGGCGCCATCATTCACATCACCATAAACAACGACAGGTCCGGCGTGATGGATCCGCTGTCCCGAGCGCAGGGTGCGGCGCACCATCAGCACTTCGGTTGTGCCGTTTTGGCGCGTAACCAGTTCTGCCCGTTCGCTGCGCACGACGGGCGCGGGGGCGACCGCGGGCATGGTTGCGCCGAGATGAATGTTGTAGGCGGCGAGCAGGCGTTCGAGTTCGAAGCGTTCTTGTTCGGTGAGAAAACGGCTGCCGGTTTCCACGCTAACGCGCGCGCCGCGAAAAAAGGCAGAAGCGTTCGGGCGTGAGAGTTTGATTTCCAGTTCGCGGAGAATCGTGTTCCACTCTCCGTCGCCCAGCACAATCAGAACTCCGTCACGGGTGCCGCGTAACGAGACCTGGACATCCGGTGCTGACTTCATGAGGTTCGACCCTTTCGCGAGAGACCAAGTATTTGTCGTCATTGTATATCTCCATCTCTTTTATACCCTGACTTGGTCTCGATGGCGATAACAATGCGGTTACAGAACAAAAGGGTTGGAACGATGGCGAAAATACTGGAAAAACCGAGAGATTCTTGCATATGGTGCTCGAGGCGTCCTACGGCGTTGGCGTGGGTTGATTTGCCGGCGTCGGCGGATTGGCGGGCGCGGCCGGAGCTGCCGGTGCAGTCGTCCCGGTTTCAGGTGGGGGGGGGACGGGTCGAGGGACCAATGGCGCGTCAGGTGGCAATTTGAAATAGGCGCGCAGAATATCTGCCGCGATCGGGACCGCCACTTCGGAACCCTCGCCGCCATTATAGACAAAGACGACAACTGCAATTTCCGGATTTTCATACGGCGCATATGCCGTAAACCACGCATGGGTGGGCAGCCGTCCGCCGCGGCGCGGTCCGAAAAATTCGGCGGTGCCGGTTTTGCCTGCCACGTTTACATCCACGAGATTTATTTTCCAGGAAGTGCCGACGGTGACCGCATTGCGCATGCCTTCGCGCACAATCGCGAGATTTGCATCATCAATCGGCAGTTTGCGAATGACCTGTGGTTCAATTGTATTGGTGACAGTGCCGCTCGCATTTACAATCGCGCGCACCAGGTGCGGACGATAGAGTGTGCCGCCGTTGGCAATCGTCGCCGTCATGTTGAGGACCTGCAGGGGCGTTGACAAGACAAAACCCTGACCGATGACCATGTTATAAGTATCACCGGTCGTCCACTGTTCGTTCTTATTACGCTGTTTCCAGCGCGGGTCGGGCACGAGACCATCCGCTTCGCCCGGCAGGTCTATCCCCGTGGCGGTGCCGTATCCGAACAAGCGCGCGTAATCGGCAAGGAGCGCCTGCCCGAGCGGGGTGGTGAAATCGGTAAAGCCGCCGGCAAGCTTGTAAAAGAAAGTGTCGTTGGAATTGGAGACGGCATCCACCACATTGCCAAAGCCAAACCCCGGGCGATACCAGTTGTAAAAGGGCTGGGCGAGATCGGGGTCGTCGGGGAAAAAGCGATTGGGCAAATAAATGATGCCGGGATCAAATAACTGGGTGTCGCGCGTGATGACGCCTTCCTGTAACCCGCCCGCGGCCGAGAATAATTTATAGACCGAGCCGGGAGGATACATCCCGCTGATCGCGTGATTGAGCAGCGGACGGTTCGGGTCTTGGTTCAGCGCGGCAAAGTCGGTGGGGCGAATGCCGCGCGCAAACAAGTTGCTGTCATAAGTCGGGAGCGAAACCATCGCGAGAATCTCGCCTGTGTTGGGGCGTATGGCGATGGCAACGCCCTGCGTGGCTTTTTTCGCTGCCAACCCTTTTTTCAGCGCATCTTCGACGGCTTTTTGAAGTTCCGTGTCGAGTGAGAGAATGAGGTTGTTGCCCGGCACGGACGCTTGTTGTTCCGTGCTGCGGATAATATTTCCGTTCGCGTCCACGATCGCAAGTTCGACGCCGGCGCGCCCGCGCAGCTGGTCTTCGTACGACGCTTCCAATCCGCTCGCGCCGACGAAATCATTCTGTGCGTATCCGCGTTTTTCGTATTCGGGGAATGCTTCGCGCGAAATGGCGCCCAGATAACCCAGGATGTGGGCTGTCAATTCTTTTTCGGGATAAGTCCGCACGGGCGCAATCTCGATCCGCACGCCGGGATAATCAATCGTGCGCTCCTGGATTTGAAAGGCGATGAGACGCGGGATGTTGGTTTTGACGAGGACGGGGGTCAGCGGGTCCGTGTTGCGCCCATCCTCCACGAGTTCACGCAGCCCGGGCACGCGTCTGGGCGATACAAAGGTGCGCGAAACGTCCAAAGGCACCGAGCCAAGCGTATCCTCGGCTTGAGCCAATACCACCGTGTCCAGCGGCGCATCAATCATGAGACTGAGCGTCTGGAGGATTTCGTCCTGGCGCTCGACCGGCAGATCGGCGGGGACAATTGAAACGTTGAATTGTGGTTCGTTGCGGACGATGATCTTGCCGTTGGTGTCATAGACGACGCCGCGCGCGGCGTCCGTGCGCACGAGACGAATGCGGTTTTCATCGGCGGCGCGCTTGAGTTCCTCGCCCTGGACGACCTGAATTTGATACAGGTTGTATGCCAGAACCGCAAACAGCGCGACGATGATAAAAGCAAAGACCCGAATAAACCAACTCGGTTTGACCTCGAGCTCTTCTTCTTCGTCGTCAAATTGCGGGGGACGTCCGTATCTCAACATGGGTAAATCAAGTCAATTATATGTTCAGTCGCATGTTGGCAAAATTTTCAAGCGGCGGCAGATGAGAGGAATTTAATGATAGAGACCGGAGGAACGGAGACCGGAGGGCGTCGGGGGCGGGGAACAAAACGGCGTTCGTTCCTTACCGTCCGAAATGGTGACATAGTGCGGTGCGAGGGACCCGGTTCCACGTCGCGAATGAGGACAGGGAATTTGGAGTGAATAGGAATTGCAGATAGGATGGCGGGTACTAAAATCGGGAGAATACATCATGACCACTTTTGGAAAAACGCTTCGAAATCGAGTGAAACGACTGCCGGAACGCGCGGCGTATGACCGCGAGACGATCTATCGGATCCTGGACGAAGCATTGATTTGTCATGTGGGGATTGCAGTCGAGAATCAGCCGTTTGTGATTCCGATGATCCACGCGCGGCGTCAAGATTCGCTGCTCATGCACGGGGCGACGTCGAGCCGACTGCTCCGGCACATTCAAGCGGGCAATCCGATTTGTGTGACGACCACAATATTGGATGGGCTGGTGGTTGCGCGCGGAGTTTTTCATAATTCGATGAACTATCGTTCGGTGGTCTTGTTCGGGGTAGGGCACATTTTGAGCGACCCCCAATCCAAGAATGAGGCGCTTTTCACCTTGACCGAACGGGTGATGCCGGGACGCTGGGACGATTCGCGCCTGCCGACGCGCAAAGAACTGAGGGCAACGACGATCATCGAGCTGCCCATCGAGAGCGCGACTGCCAAGATGCGGATGGGCGGTCCCAAAGATGACGCCGAGGATTATGCGGGCGATTGGTGGGCGGGCGTGATACCGATCCAGCAGAGCTATTTGCCACCTCAGCCGGACCCCAAGCTGGGGCGCGAGATGGAGGCGCCGCCATATTTGAAGAATTACAAGCGATAAGAAAAAAAGGACGCTCGATTTTTGGAGCGGCCTTTTTTATTCGTCGGTAATTTGAATCTCACCAAGCAGAATGTAATCGCTTCCATCCGGTCCGCGCAAACGGGTGTTGGTCTGTGGGTCATAAACGCCCGCGCGGAGTTGGTAGACGCCGGGGGCGAGAGTGGCGGGAATTGCGATGGGGTGCGCGTCGGCGACATAGGCGTCGGCGTCCCAGAGCGTGGTGGGAAGGTTTGCGGGGTGCAGGTTGTCTTGTTGTGCGAGGACAAAGCCATCGGGCGCGGTGAGATGCACAAAAGTACTCAGATTCTTGTCCATGCCCGGCAGGGCGCGCCAGTAAAGAGTGATGTCGAGACGTTCGCCGCGTTTGATGCGGGACGGTCCCGCGTCATAGCCGAGCAGTTCAATTTGACCGCCAAAGGGGATGCGTCTCGGCTGTGCGATGCCTTGAATCTGCGAGCCATCAAAATGAGCAACCAGCGGATTCGACATACGGTCAGTGTAGAGGAATTTCACGGCGCTGAGCGCGAGCGCCAATAACAAAAGCGGCAGGAGAAATGAGACGCGGTCGCGTGCCAAGCCGATAGATTTGCTCTCAGGACCAGGTCGGGATAAGTCAGTTTCGGGTTTGCTGCGCCACCCTCGCGCGAGCGCCAAGAGCATGACGCTTGCGATGACGAGCGCGCTTGCAATGGAAATCCCTTCCGCCAAATGTTGAATGCCCGTGCCTTGATAATAGACGTTGATGACCTCGCCTTGCGTTACCTGGAATGAAATGAGACCCGTGCGCGGAGTTGGCTCGATCTCTACCGGCTGACGATTGATCATGACGCGCCAGCCGGGAAAATAGAATGCGCGAAAGGTCACGTTCCAGGGATGGTCGTCATACGCGCATACGATTTGATAGTTGACGCCCGCGCCGGCTCCGCAGATGCTCGCGCTCGTCGGCAGAACAAAACGGTCGGGCAATTGACCGCGCGCATACGCTTCCGCAAACGGTGTCGTGTCGGGGGGATTTTTGACCCAGATAGGAAGGTATTCGCTGAATGATGTTGTGCCGAACGCGCCCGTGCGCTGTTCATAGGCGAACATATCGGACAGCGTGGGGTTGGCGGGGACATCGCGGGCATAGCGGGGGTACAGCATTGGAAAGGCGGTCAAGACCAGACCGGCGCTTGCGATGAGCGCGGCGGCGAGACGCCATTTTGAGGGAACAAGGACAAGCGCGAAACCGGCGAGCGGCGCGAGACACAGCGCGACAAGCCCGCGCAGGCGCATGGGCAATTGGACAAACGAGAGCAGCGATAGATTGTCCCAAATGGGTTGTGAGAACGAGAGCATCAAGCCCACATAACCAAAAGCTGCAAATGCAAGAAAAAAGAGCGGGAGCGCGCGACGAGCGCGCAAGCGCGCAACCAGAAGGATAATTGCTGTGCCCGACAGAACAACCTGCAATACTCCGAGCGTAAGGGGCCAGTCCGTATTCATGCGCCCCGTGTCGGCGGGTGGGAGCAGCGCAACAAGTTCGGCGGGAGGCACAAAGTTGTAGCGATAGTCGAAATCGGGCGTGACGATGACGCGGGCAATTTGGACAAAATCGCGTTCGGCAAGCGCAGGGAGCCAGAAAAAAGCAGCGAGGGCGAGCGCAAAAACAAAAGCAGACAAGGCGGCGAGCGCGGCGGAACGCGGGAATTGCGCGACGGTGCGGGCGCGCGAGAATACGGTGACGACGATGAAACCCAGGAGCAGAGGCGCAAACAGAAAACCGGTGATGTTGTGCGCGAGCAGGACGCCCGCAAAAGGGAGGATGGCGAGGGACCAGTTTTGGGGGGATGGTTTGGAAATCAGCACAAAGGAACGCCAGAGGGCAAACGGCGCAAGGGCAAGCGCCCATTGTTCGGCGAGGTTGGCGCGGTGGATGGCGTTGAAAAGAATGTAGGGAGCATAGAGAAAAGCGATGGCGGCGACGAACGCGTCGAGGGTGGATTGAGCCGGGTTTTCGAAAAATTCAATCAACAGCGCGCGGGCAAAATAAAAGGTCCCGGTCGCGCCGAGAAACATGGCGAGGGCGAGGGAAATATTTAGCGCGGCGGGAAACGAGATGCCCAGAAAATGCAGAGGGGCGGTGAGATAGTAGGCGAGTGGCGCATAATAGTTGAAAAGCGGCAAGCCATAGCCATAGGCGAGATCAGGCAGCCAGCGTGTAAAAAAGACGCCGTTGCGCCATATGCCCTCTAGCTGGACGAGACGGTAGAGGTGCAAGAGTCCGTCGGCGCTGCGGACAGGGACTGCAGTCAAGAGCGGCGCGAGTGCGGGGACGGAGAAAAGCAGGAGGAGCGCGAGTTCCGCCAGGCGACGATAAAGACGAGAAAGATTCACGCAAGCCGAGCGCTGTAATTGTGAGTATGGACACGACACAGTCGGTGTCCATACTCACAATCTCTTACCACGTGAGACGAGGGCGGACGACGCGATCGAGACGGCGCAGGATAAAATAGACGATTGGCATGAGCGCGGTGTTGAGGATGGCGGTGGGCAAGACGACGTTGAACGAATAGAACGCCCAATTGATCGCATAGCCGAGGAGCTGCATGACCGCTGCCTGTCCGATGTGATACAAGAGAGTTGCGATAAAGATTGTGGCGAGCGGAATGAGCAAGTTGGAGCGAAAAAAGTTTGTCTGGAGAGTGTCGGCAAGCCAGCCGATTCCGCCCAGCGCGAACGTGTGCAGTCCAAAGGGCGCGCCGGAAAACAGATCGAGCAACAGTCCGCCCGCCAACCCCCACAACGCTGCTTCCCCGCTGCCATGCACCACACCCCAGCCGACAACGACCATCAACATCAAGTCGGGCCGCACCGGACCGGGCAACAGGATGGGCAAGAGGGTGGTCTGGATGAGGGCAATAATAATTAGGAGGGGTAGAACGAAATAAGGTGACACTATAATCTGGAATGGAAATCCGTAATTTGAACTCAGGGTGCGGCGGTCGCCGTGGGCAAAATGGGAGTGGGCGACACGGTGGGTGTTGGTGTCGGCGTCGGCTCGGTTGTAATGTCCAGCGGCGTAAACTCTTTCATAACAAGGACAAATTCCAAACGCGCCAAATCAACGCTGGGGCGGATGATCGCTTCGGTAAAAAGGTCGGTGTCTCGCTGACGCACTTGAATGACTTGTCCAATGACGAGGCGCTTGGGAAACGCGCCCCCGATACCCGAGGTGAGAATCAGGTCGTTTTCCTTGACCGAATCGCCCAATGGCAAAAAGCGCATGATCAGCAAATCACTGCCTTGCGCCTGTCCCTGGACAATGCCTGTGGCGCGGGTGGACTGGACGACCGCATTCACGGACGAAGTGGTGTCATTGATCAAGAGCACGCGTGACCAGTTTGCGCCAACCTCGGTGACGCGTCCGACCAGCCCGGCTGACGTGACAATCGGCATGCCGATTTCGACGCCGTCCTCGCGCCCCTGATCAATAATAATATAGTTGATAAGCGTGGATGGGTCCTGACTGAGCACACGCGCGCGGTCTTTATTCTCTTGGAGAATGGTCGCGCCGCTCAACAGATAATCGGGATTGTTTTGCTTGTATTCCAACTGCTCCCGCAGTTTTGAATTTTCAATTTCCAGCTCGCGGACGCGCACCGTGTCAATCACCGCTGTATTCAGTTGCTCCTGGAGTTGTTTGACCTGCGCGCGGAGTTCGTTGACCTCTTGAAAGCCGCCAAAGAGATTGGTCACGCCGTTGGTTATATCGAGCAAAAAGGTCTGGACGGGCGAAAAGACGCCAAAGGTGGCATCCTGAACAATACCCATGTTGCCGGTGGCGCGCAAGGCGATACCGACAAAGACGATGGCGATTAGGATGACGATAAAACCGGAACGCGAACGAAGGAGGTCGAGCATGAAGGGGAAATACAAATTTGGGAGCGCTCGCAGGGTGTCGGAGAGAGCTCGTTTGCAACTACGAACGCGCGTCGTAGCATCTCAAAAATAACTATAGTTCGATTCCACTCTGAGACTCTGCTAGCGTCTGCCGCGCCCATTGGCGCCTGCAAAGCCGCGCGGCAGAATGTCGAGCATTTCGAGAAATTGCCCTGCGCCGCGCACGACACAAGTCAACGGATCGTCGGCAACATAGACACGCATTTTAGTCTCACGCGAGAGTCGTTCCGCCAGTCCGCCGAGGATCGCGCCGCCACCCGCCAGCACAATGCCGCGCACCATCAAATCGGCAACCAGTTCGGGCGGGGTCTCGTCAATCGTGGTCTTGAGCGCATCTACAATTTGATTGACAGGATTGACCAATGCTTCGCGCACTTCGACCGATGAGATTTCAATAGATTCGGGCAGACCGGTAATCAGGTTGCGCCCGCGAATGACCATCGTGCGTTCCTGCTGCAGCGGATAGGCGGAACCGATTTCGATTTTTGCCTGCTCCGCCATGCGTTCGCCAATCAAGAGATTGTATTTCTCGCGCGCATAGCGAATGATTTCTTCATCCATCTCGTCGCCCGCCACACGGATCGAGCGACTGACGACGATGCCGCCGAGCGACAGGACCGCCATTTCGGTTGTGCCGCCGCCAATGTCTACGATCATCGAGCCGACCGCTTCGGTCACGGGCAAGCCCGCGCCGATGGCGGCTGCCATCGGTTCTTCGATCAGATGGACTTCGCGCGCGCCCGCGCTGATGGCTGCGTCTTTGACCGCGCGTTTCTCGACTTCGGTTACGCCCGAAGGAATGCCAATAACGACGCGGGGACGATGCGGGACGGGCAAAAGGGTTTCGTCATGCACGCGCCGAATAAAGTGCGTGAGCATGGCTTCGGTGACATCGAAATCGGAAATGACTCCATCGCGCAGAGGACGGATGGCAATAATGTCCGCCGGCGTCCGTCCGACCATTTGTTTGGCTTCGGAGCCGATTGCCAACACGCGCTTGCTGCGACGTTCGATGGCGACGACGGAGGGTTCGTTGATCGTGATCCCGCGCCCGCGGACCAGCACCAACGTATTGGCGGTGCCGAGGTCAATCGAGACATCGCGCGAGAACGCGCCAAAAAGCGCGTTGAAAGGACTGGTCAACGCGCTGGTCATTTCAGACTACCTCTGCGGGGTGAAAACGCAATCATTCTAAACGATTATATCACAATTGAGAGTTCGCCAGAATCAATTGCAAAATTAATGGCGAACGATGTATTGGTGCACGGCTGTCGGAGAGCAAACGATATTTCGAGCGCATTTTGCCATTTTGAAACAGGTCCCAAACAAAAACGCGCGTGTCGTCATACGAGGGGGTATAACGACACGCGGCGCAGGATTGCAAAACCCAATTATTTCTTGGCTTCTTCTTCTTCGGCTTGTTCTTCTTTTTTGGCTTTGCCGACCACTTCGACTTCGGCAGTGGCAGCGGGGGCTTCGGTCTCGACAACCTCTTCCTTGACCGGAATGATCTTGGCAAGCATCTCGTCCGGGCTGGTGAGAATCTCGATCTTGTCGCCCAATTTCAAATCCGAGACCTTGATCGTGTCATTCAAACTGACAAGTCCCGAAACATCTACCACAATCTCGGGAATGAGGTCGGTGGGAAGCAGGCGGACTGTGACTTGTTCGAGTCCGTGGATGAGCAAGCCCTCGCCGCTCTTGGTCGGCGGCGGGACACCCTGGAGGACGACAGGGATGTCAATGTCCATCTTTTCGGTCAGCGAGATTTCCATAAAATCAACATGCCAGAATTTGCCGCTGATGGGTTCGCGCTGAATTTCACGGGTAATGACGACGTGCTGCCCGCCGTCGCCTGTATCGAGTCGAATCAGGCGGTTGGTGCCCGCCTTGTTCAACACGTTGCGCAAGGTGCGTTCCTCGGCTTGCATACTGCGCGTCTCGACGTGTGCGCCATAGACCGAGAGCGGAATCCAGCCCTCGCGACGCAGGGCGCGCACTTGCTTGCCAATTACCTGGCGGGGTTTTACGGACAATAGGATTTCTTCAGCCATGTCAAACAACTTCCTTCCTGAGATGCATGGGTCGCATCCAATAATAGCCGGAATCTGGACGGTCCGGGAGACGACGCATTCCTAGTACACAAAAACGCGCCTTCCAGACGCGAGTTGCTATTATAACCGCGATGGGTGGAACGTCAAATTTTTTTCTGTTTGCTTGCGGTTTCATGATTTGGCGCTTTCAGGTTGTCGGAGAGACCCCAGTTGTGATTATGCACGCGCGTCATAGTAGCTCCAGGATAACAGATAATTTGATTTCACTCCGACAACCTGATAGAATCCGCCTAATCATCTGTCAAGGATTCTCGATCATGCGTCTCGAAGACAACCTCGCCAAAATTCTAATCCCCAGCGACCGCCTCCAGGCGCGCATTTACGAGCTGGGCGCGCAAGTTTCGAGGGACTATGGAGATTTACGACCCCTGTTGGTGTGCGTGCTCAAGGGTGGTGTGATGTTTTTGAGCGATTTGTCGCGCGCAATGAACATCCCACACGAGTTGGATTTTATGGCGATTTCGTCGTATGGCGGCAAACGCGTCGAGTCGTCGGGCGTGGTGCGTATTATTCTGGACTTGACCTCCAATATCGAGAACCGGCATGTGCTGGTGGTCGAAGACATTGTGGATACGGGGCATACGCTCAACTACATGGTTGACATTTTGAACACGCGCAATCCGGCGAGTTTGAAAATTTGCGCGCTGCTGAACAAGCCCGCGCGCCGTGACAAGGACATTCAATTGGACTATGTGGGGTTTGACATTCCGAACGAGTTTGTGGTGGGATACGGGTTGGACTTTGACGAGCTGTATCGCAATCTGCCGTATATCGGAGTTTTGAAACCCGAGATGTATTCATGAGTAGGAAATGACCAAAAAGGGGCAGCCAGACGGCTGCCCCTTTTTGGTTCAGTCCTGAATCTTTTCTACTGCTGCGCGGACGCGGTGGAGCGCATCTTGCAGATTTTCGAGCGAGTTGGCATAGCTAAAGCGGATAAACCCTTCACCGTATTCGCCGAACGCCGTGCCGCTGATGCACGCGACGCCGGCTTCGTTCAAAATATAGTCCGCCATCTTGCGCGAGTCCCAACCCGTGCCGGTAATGTTTGGAAAGACATAGAATGCGCCCTCGGGTTTAGTACAGCGAAAACCGGGGATCGCGTTCATGCCTGCGACCATCACATCGCGGCGTTCCTGGAACGCGCGGCGCATTTCTTGCACTGATTCCTGCGGACCGGTGAGCGCCTCGACGCCCGCCCATTGTGTCAGGGCGGAGGTGCAAGAGTTGGAATTGGTCATCAAGCGCGTAATGTGGGTCGCGAGCGTTTCGTTCATGACGCCAAAGCCGAGCCGCCAGCCCGTCATCGAATACGATTTGCTGAATCCGTCGAGAATGATGGTGCGTTCCGGCATGCCCGGAAACCGGGTGATGCTGTGGAATTTGCGGTCATAGATAATCTGCCAATAGATTTCGTCGGCGAGCACGGGAATGTCGTATTTGGTGGCGAGTTCGGCGATCACCGCGAGGTCGGATTCTTCGAGCACGCCGCCCGTCGGGTTTTGCGGCGAGTTGAGAATGATCAATTTGGTTTTTTCGTTGACAAGCGAACGAAATTCCTGCGGGTCGAACCGGAAATTGTTATCCTCACGCAAACGATAAAAGCGCGGCACACCGCCGGTGAAACGAATCATGCTTTCGTAAATCGGGAACGCGGGATTGGGCGTGACGACCTCATCACCCGCATCAATCAACGCGAGGATGACAAAAAACATGATCGGTTTTGCGCCGGGGGTGACGACGACCTGTTCGGGCTTGACGTGGATGCCGCGCGATTCGCTCACACGTCCGGCGATGGCGCTGCGTAATTCGGGTATGCCCGCGCTGGGGGTGTATTTGGTCGCGCCTTTTTTGACGGACGTGACGGCTGCGTCAACGATGTTTTCGGGGGTGGCAAAATCGGGTTCGCCCACCTCGAGATGGATGATATCGCGTCCCTGCGCTTCAAGGGCGCGGGCTTTAACCAGGACTTCGAAAGCTGTTTCTGTGCCCAGATTATGCATGCGTTGTGCTAACTTCATGAATTGTTCACTCCTGATGTGTTTTTGGCGATTCTACCGTAGGATAGAATCAAACTCAACCTGATTTTTCCCGGTGCTTACCCTCATCGCGCAGAACAAGTTGTCGTACGGTCCTATTTGGCTTTGGCTCGTTTCAAGCGATGCGCCTGACGTTCCGCGCCCTCGTGCCAGCGGCGCAATTCCTGCTCGGTCTCGATAAGCAAGGGTGGAACGGGCGTCGGCTGTCCGTATTGGTCGAGCGCGACATAGACCAGATACGCCGAATTGGTGTGCGTGACCTGGCCCGTCAAAACATTTTCCGCTTCGACGCGAATCCCCACTTCAATCGAAGTGCGACCCACCCAATTGACCGATGCCTGAAAACTGACCAGACTGCCGATTTTGATGGGTGAGAGAAACGTCATGGAATCCATCGCGACGGTGACTGTGACGTTGCGCGCGTGTTTCATTGCCGCAAAACCGCCCGCTTCGTCCACCAGTTTCATAATAATGCCGCCGTGAATATTGCCCACCGCGTTTGCCATGTCGGGATTCATGGGCAGAGAGAGCCGGAGTTGCGAATCGCTGACGCGTTTCGCGGGCAGACCGGGATTTCCGCCCATGGTCCTGGCGGAAGCGGCTTTGCTTTTGCGTGTTTTGGTTGGAGGTGTGGTCTTGGGTTTCATTGTTTTATCCACCTATACCAGGCAGATTTGCCGTCATCGGCATACATTGCCAAGAAAAAATCTCGCCCAAATATGCTCTCCATCTCGGCGCGGCTGATACCCCAAGCGCGCCCGAGCGCGTGAAACGGAAAAAACGCATAGGTCAGGAAAGCGCTGCCGTGGCGTGTCCAGGCGCGGATATTTTCGGCATAACGCATGCGCCCGGCACGATCGATCGAATGAAAGCAGCCAATATCCAGAATCAAATCGAACGATCGGTCGAACGAGAGTGACAACACGTCCGCCGCGCGAAATTCGACGCGAACGTTTTGTTGGCGCGCCTTTTGTTTTGCTGTTTCAATAGCGCGTCCCACATAGTCTATCCCAATTACGTCAAAACCGTGTTTGGCGAGATAGAGCGCATTGGTCCCCGTGCCGCAGCCGAGGTCGAGCGCGCGTCCCGGCGGTAATTTTTCATGTTCGATGAACTGCACCACTTCGGGAGGCGTGATATTGGTATCCCACGGGGTCTTGCCCGTCAGATAACGCCAGTTGTAAAACCCGCGCATGATGAGGCGCGGGACATGCAGATTAATTTTCAAATGCGTCCCGTAATTGCTGCGCGCTCTTGGTCCACGAAAACTTTTTGGCTTGCTGAATCCCCTTGTGCTGCAAGGTGGCGCGCCAGCGCGGATTGTCGAGCACACGGAGCATCGCCCACGTGATCGCTTCGGTGTCCCGCGCATCAACCATCATGGCGGCGTCACCTGCGACTTCGGGGATGGATGAATTGTTGGATGTGACGATGGCCGCGCCGCACGCCATTGCTTCGAGCACGGGCAAGCCAAAACCCTCATAGAGCGAGGGATAAGCTACCAGTTCCGCGAGCGAATAGAGCGCGGGCAAATCGGCGTCGGGCGCAAAGCCGATAAACCGCACGGACGCGCTCACGCCGAACTTTTGCGGCGCGGCATAAATTTCATCATACATCCACCCGCGTCCTCCCGCAATTACGAGCTCGAGTTCGCGGCGGTGAGGCAGGCGCGAATATGCCTGGATGAGGCGTTCGAGATTTTTGCGCGGTTCGATGGTGCCGACATGGAGGATGAATGGTTTTTCCAACAAATAGGCCGCGCGCACCCGGCGCAATTCGGTCTGGTCGGTAATCGGGCGAAACAGCGCGTCGCAGCCGGAATAGAGCGTTCGGACGCGCTCGGGAGGCGCGTCAAACAACTCGATCAAGTCAATCCGGGTCGCGTTTGAATCGGCGAGAATCAGATCCGCGCGCGAGACCGCGCGCGGCACCGCGCCTTCCAGATACCATTTGAGGTTGGGCACCGCAGTTTCGGGAACGCGTTTGAACGAGAGGTCGTGCACCGTGAGGATCTTTTTGCGAGCGCGCGTGGGCGGCAGGACGAAATCAGGCGAATAGAACACATCCAAACCGCCGGTCAAGACTTCGACGGGAAGCGGGAACCGCGCGCGCTGCCAGAGCGCGACCATATAGCGCTCGTTCAAGGGGGCGCGGGTGAGGCGAAAATTCCCGGGAAATGTGCGAGTATCCTCAAGATACCGCGCATCACGCGGGATATAGAGAGCATATTGATTGGTCTTGTCGAGACGGGCGAGGGCATGGACGAGCGAACGGGTATAGCGTCCAATGCCGGCGCGCTGGCGCGAGGCGGAGGTGTAATCAATCCCGACCCGCATGGTCATCCTCGGTGAGCGCAACCGCGATTTGTGGAGCGAGTTTCTCCGGGAGCGGCGCAGCGGCTTCCGAATAGGGTTCGCCGCCGTTACGGTCGGCCTGCTTGTTTTGCGAGCTGTATCGGCGGGGGGGATGTCGCAGCGCGGATACGACGTTCCGGTTAGTCAAGTTGCAGATGGCCGCCGCCGTGTCCATGCCGCACGGCGATAATTTGCGCGATGATTGCGAGCGCGGTCTCTTCGGGAGAACGCCCCCCAAGGTCCAGCCCGACGGGTCCGTAGACCGTTTTCAGAAATTCGTCGGGGACACCCTGAGCGCGTAATTCCGCCATGTGTTGACGGCGCGTCTCGCGCGAACCCATTGCGCCGATATAACGCGGTTTGGTCGCGGATAGCGCTTTGAGCGCCGGCAGATCGAATTTTGGGTCGTGCGTGAGGATGACCACATATGTCATGGCGTCAATCTGCAAACGCGGGATCACGTCGTCGGGCCATTCGACAATCAATTCGTCAACGTGCGGAAATCGCTCGCGCGTCGCAAAGCGCCCGCGTCCATCAACGATCGTGACATGGAAACCGAGAATCTTGGCGTATTGCGAGAGTGGAATCGCGGTATGCACCCCGCCAACGACGATGAGACGCGGCGGCGGCAGGATGGACTCGATAAAGATTTCCGCATCGCCATACGTGCGCGTTTCGGAGCGTTCCGCCGCGAGCAGCGCCTGTGCGTCGGTGATGACCTGCGCGTTCCAGTCCGCATCGGCGGGTGCGCCATCGGTGGCGCCGTCAGGATAAATAACCCACTTGGCGCCAACGTGTGCGCCCGTGACGACGGTGGCAATGGCAAAGATTTTTTTTGCCGCGATATTTTCAGAAACGGTTTTCAGCCACACAGAGCATCAATGCTTGCAACGTATTTCAAAAATGCGGGAATGGGCGTTCATAATAGACATTTGCGGCTTGCCCAGCTTGAAGCTCAAATGGCTCGAAATTTTTGAAATGCGTTGTAATCACAAAGAGTTTTGCCCCACAACAGGGCGTGATCATCAAGACTGGACTTTTTCGATAAATACTCGAATACTGCCGCCGCAAGCCAGTCCGACATCCCATGCCATGTCGTCCGAGATGCCGTAACTGACGAGTTTGGGTCTGCCGGTCCTGATGACCTGGCGCGCCTCATCAATCACCGCGCCTTCGACACAGCCGCCGCTGACCGAGCCGACAAATTCACCGCGCGAGTTGATCGCCATTTTTGCGCCGATCGTGCGCGGGGTGGAACCGGCCGTCCAGGTGACCGTCGCAAGGGCGGTCTCGTCACCGCGCGCTTGCCATTGTTGGAGATTGGATAGAATTTCCTGCACTTGTGCCTCTCTGACTTTATATTTGCAAGGGGTGAGAATCGGCTACTCTTGGCCCAACAGTTTGTTGATGCGCTTTTCGATAAATTCCACAGTGATTGGACCGCCGACGTGAATTTCGTGAATGTTGCCATCGGCGTCCACGAAAACCGTGGTCGGCAGAGCACGCACTTGATAGAGTCGCGATGCCATGTCGCCCTGGTCACGAACAAGCCGAAAGTTCAATTTCCACAACTCGCTATACCCTTTGATCGTCTCGGCGCCTTCGCCCTGATTTACGCCCAAAATAACAACATCTTCATTGATGTGTTTTTGATACACGGCTTCAATGTTTTTCATTTCGGCGGTACAAGGTCCGCACCAGGAAGCCCAAAAATTGAGCATAACCGGTTTGCCGCGAAAATCGGACAATTTGAGTGGTTTTTCGTCCAGAGTGGCGACGGTGAAATCGGGGGCGGGATCACCGACCTGAGGCATGCCGCCGGATGCCTCGGGAGTGAGCAAGAGGTTGCCCGCAGAAGGCGCGGTTGGAAAGGCGGCAATGGCGGGTGCGCGTCCCTGCAAATAAAGGGCGGCGCCGATGAACACGCCGCCGGCGACCAGCAGCGCACATGAGAGCACCAGGATCAGAATCAAAAAAGTTCGATTATGCATAGGACGGCGCGCCCGCGCACACACAATTTTGTAGTGAACGCGAGCAAATTCCTGCGGAGCGCGCCAATTATACAATAAAACATAGAGGGGCGGTTTCTCCGTTTGCCGTTTTTCTTTAGAATTCGATTAGAAAATTGAAACAGTGCCGCGCGGCTATTGACATCGTGATTGAAAGACCCTATACTGGCATTGCCGTTGCGGTCAAGCTGTCAATGCAACAAAATGCATGAAAAAAACGTCATAAATACAAATGGCAGCGATTGACGGCGAGGTTATTGTGAGGTCAAATGCGGCGAGTCAGAGTGTACGCTCTCACGTGACAATTTTTGAAATCCAGGCGCGCTATGCGTCTGGGTTTTTTGTTTCCCGGCAACCCGCCGGATTCCCCGCGAGCCGCAACGCGCTCTGCCGCGCGCAGGATGCAGTGTCAGACAACGGGTTTGTCACTTGCGAGGTAATGCTGCCGCATAGGTTCTACGGTTCGAGACATTTGCAAGCCCATCAACTCAAGGAGGGTGTCCGATGGATTCGAGCATGATCGGCAAAATCGAAAAAGCACGGCGCTATGCCAATGAAGCGCGCGGGCGCATCATCTTTGATCAATTCAATGCGACCATCAACGGCGACAACGATTCGCACGTGGTGGGTTTTGATCACGGGCAATGGCAATGCAACTGCCATTACTTTGAGATGCACCAATGGTGTAGTCATACAAAAGCGATGGAATACCTTTTGGAAGGCATGATGGTCGAGATGGAGCAAGAGACCGTTCCCAGCGCAGCGTAGGTATCAAGCCGCAAAGAATCCATAAATAGACACGCCGTTTTTTGCCTGCACAGGCAAAAAACGGCGTTTTGTTTTCAGTCCTTTTGACAGAGCGCGGGCAACTTGGAACTGGCAATTGACTATGTTACACTCGTCCGTATGCTCAGAAACAAAACGCTTTGGATAGGCATAATCATCAGTTTGGCGCTGCTCACGCTGGTTTTTTATGGGACGGATCTGCGGACGTTGGCGGAGGTCTTTCGGACCGCCAACTACTGGTTCCTGGTGCCGGCGCTGGCGCTCTATTTTGTCGGTGTGCTGATGCGCGCGATTCGCTGGCATTTCCTGCTGCGTTCGATCAAACCCATCAGCATCAATCACTTGTTTCAGGTGACCGTGATCGGCTATATGGTCAATGATCTCTTGCCTTTTCGGATTGGCGAACTGGCACGCGCCTATATTTTGGGCGAGACAGAACAGATCAGCAAAGCATCCACGTTGGTCACTATTGTGCTGGAACGCGTATTTGACGGGGTGACGATGCTGTTTTTTATCGGCATCGCCTCTTTCTTTTTGCCCTTGCCGGATTGGATCCGCACCCTGTTGCTGGTTGGCACGGTATTGTTTGCAGTGGTCATTTTGATTTTGGTCATGGCTGCGGGATTTCGCCAACGCTTTGACGGGTTGATTCATGCGATGATGGGGCGGCTGCCGGAAAAATGGGGTGGGCGCGGGCTCAAGCTGGTTGATTCGTTCTTTCACGGACTTTCGGTCTTGCGAAATCCTCTGGATGCGTTTCTGGCGTTTGTCTTTTCCCTCCTGGCATGGATATGCGAAGCGGGCATGTACGCGGTGCTGGCAATCGGTTTTGGGATCACGGCATCGTTTGCGGTGTTTGTGCTTGCAACTGCGGTGGCAAACCTGGTGACGATTGTGCCTTCGACTCCGGGCTATATTGGTGTGTTTGATGCGCCAATTCGCTATATTCTCGAACTGTTTGGCGTGAATGTGAATGTGGCGGCAAGCTATGTGCTGCTCTTGCACGCCGCGCTGATTATCCCGGTCGTAATTCTCGGACTTGTCTTTACCTGGCGTCTGGGTTTGTCGCTCGGACAGCTGCAAAAATCGAGCCGGGGCGAGGTTTCGCTGGAAAACGCATAATGCAGGTGATGGGGTGTCCCGCCCATTTTCGGCATGGGACTGCCCCCCTTCCAGATCGGGCGAGGGAACCCCATCTATACGAGACAGGTCTGATGTCAGCAGTTTGTCATTTGTACATTTTCATTCTGTAATTTACCGCTATTGTCAGGCGCGCGGGCGTGTGATAGAATTTGCATTGTTGCCTTATGTCGAGCCCCACCGATCAAGAACTCGTTCAATATATTGGCCAGGGACGCCGCGAGGCGCTGGCACAGCTTTTTGACCGCTACAGCGCGGACCTGTACGATTATTTGGCGCGCCTCGTCGGAGACCGCGATCAAGCCGCTCGGCTTTTGGACCAGGTGATGCTGCGCGTGCCCGGCGCGGCCGCGGGCTTTCAACCGCGCGATTCGGTGCGCGGCTGGCTTTACAGCATCGCGCGCGAGTCCGGGCTTGACTGGCTGCGGCAGCGCGGCTGGCTGGATGGACTGCCGCCGAGTGATGAACCGATTCAACCCGGACTGCAAGGCGATGTGTGGAAAGCCGCGCGCGCCATGCCCGGCTTTTTTCGCGCCGTGCTCATCACAGAAGAGCTGCAACCCCTCTCGCCGTCAGAAAAGGCGCGCGCCCTCGGAGTCAATCGCACCGACCTGGCGCGCTTGATTGAAGAAGCGCGCAAGTCCTTTAACCGCATTTACGACGCGCAGGCGCGCGCCGAAGGTCGCCCGACGTCGGACCGCATCAACACGGATACGGTGTGGAATGCGCGCCGGCGTTTGCCTATCGAAGGCGGCTCGTTATTTGGCTTTTTGCCCGTCATTGAATTCCCCGAATCGTTGAAACAACAAATTCGACGGCATGTTGTGGAGGCGACAAGTCCGCCGTCTACCACGCGCACGACCGGTGATCTGGCGGCCGGCGCGGTCTTGGGTGGCGCGGCGGTGGCCGCAGCCGCCGGCGAAGGGAGCGTGCCTCCTCCGACTGCTTTTGTCGCAGCGGCTTCCGCGCAAGCAGAACCTTTGCCTCCGGTCAAAGTGATGCCCGCGCCCGCGCCGTATGAAAAACCCGCAGCAAGTTCAAGGTTCGGCGGTCTGCCCACATCGGCGCTCGCCGCGTTGTTGGGTGTGGCGCTGGCGCTGCTCTTGTGCGGCGCCATCTTTGTGCTGACGCAGAACCGCAACAAGCCCGTTGTCACCGGCACGCAGCCGCCAAACGGCCAGACCATTCAACAGGGCGAGGAAATCAATGTCTATGCCGTGTATGAGGGTCCAAGCCCGCTGGACCAAACGCGCACCACCATGGAAATTGACGGCAGACAGGTGGTCCCGCAGTTTGTAAACAATACGGTGGCGTGGACCGGACCGCTGGATGTCGGTTCGCACATTGTCAAGGTTGTATTGGTGGACCAGACGGGAAACACAGCAGAGGTTTCCTGGACATTCTTTGTCGTCGCCGCGGGCACGAGCACGCCCGCGATCACGCCCGATGGTTTAGCCAGTGTCACCCCGATTGTGCCGGTTGCGAGTGTGACGCCCATCGTGCCTGTGACGTCACAAGTCGCGACCGTGACGCCCATCGTTGTGATTGGCACTCCGACCCCGCCGTTTGCGACGATCACGCCGCCATTTCCAACCTTCCCGCCGCCGCCGACGTTCCTGCCGCCGCCGCCGTTTGCGACCGTCACGCCGTGTAGCCGCGGCGGTTTGTCCGGTCTGGCTTATAACGACTTGAACGGCAACGGTATCCGCGAACCGAGCGAACCAGGGCTTTCGGGCGTCGTCATTAACTTGCAGACGCAAACCAATTCGGTGATCAGCGTGACGGCAACAGATGCGTTTGGCAATTATCGCTTTACCGATATCCCGTTTGGCAGTTACAAGGTGATTGCGAATGTGCCGCCGGCGTGGTTTGCGACGACCGCGACAACCATTCCCGTATTCATTGGCGGGTGCGGTGTGGTGCCGGGCTTTAACTTTGGGTTTGGACAGGCGCCGGTCATAACGCCGACCTTTACGCCAACGGCAACCTTCCCGCCGTCCTTTGCCGTAATCAATACCAACACATTTGTTGCGCCGTCGTTTAGCAACACATGTCCGCAGACATTTATTTTTAATGGGACGATCACGACCAACGGCGCGGGCTCGGTGACATATCGCTGGGAGCGTAGTGACGGGACGCTGGGTCCGATTCAGTCCCTGCCGTTCGCCTTTGCGGGAACGCAAAATGTGGTGCCTGACTCGTGGTCTCTGAATTTTACAACCGGTGGTTGGGCGCGGCTGCAAATCATTTCGCCGAATGCTTTGTTATCGCCACAAGCGAACCTGACGCTAAGCTGTGGCGCGCCGACCTTTACGCCGACGGCAACCGCGACCTCGACTGCGACACTGCCGCCCTTTGCCGTATTGAATGTAGTGGCGACCGTTGCGCCCACTTCAAGCACGAGCTGTCCGCAAACGTTCAATTTTGATGGGACGATCACAACCAACGCGGCAGGCAACGTGACGTATCAATGGATACGCAATGACGGATACGTGGGACCCGTACAGGTGCTGACATTCCTCGCCGCGGGCACGCAGCCGGTCGCAACGGAACCCTACACCATCGGCATACCCGGCTTTATTGCGAATGGTTGGGGACAGATCAAGGTGCTTTCGCCGAATGCGACGGATTCGAACCAGGCGAACTTTAGTCTGAATTGTCCGCCCATCACCCTGACGCCGACCTTTACGCCAACGTTGACGCCGCTGCCGCCATCGCAAGTGACGAGCGCGGTCGCCGACCCCGCGCTTCCGCCCGTGCTCGCCGCATGTCCGGGCGTAGTGAGCTTTACCGGCACAATCACCGTGGATGGTCCGACCAATGTGACGTATGAATGGCAGCAAAGTGATGGCGGCGGGTCTGGTCCATTACCGCCCCTGGTGTTTGCCGCAGCAGGGTCACAAGTGGTCAATCACGTATGGAACTTTGGACCGGGACCGCTGATACTCCCGCCTCAATGGGTACAAATCAGCGTTTCGAGTCCCAATGCGCTGGTCTCGAACCAGTCTACGTTTAACGTGGTGTGTCCTTGAGAAGAAATAAAGTGAAACAAAAAACTGCTCGCAGTTCAATCGCGAGCAGTTTTTTTTGTTTCCCCAACGCCAAGGGTCATTATTTGCCTTCTTGTTCGCCGACGGGCTCCAGTTGTGAGGTTCCCAAAAAGCCGATGCCGTTGGAGGTGTCTAGAAAAATATAGAGGGGTTTTTCGTAGCGCAGCATCCCCATGACGGCTTGAAAACGACTGAGCGGATAGTTGATGGCTGGCACTTTGACGCCGGTGGGTTGAATTTCGCCGTTGGGAACGACAGGACCGGCATCGGGATAGAAACCGAGCCGTCCGTTGAAAACGCCCGCCGCATAGACCTGAATGACGGCTTGTAGTTGGGTGGGACCGCTGTAATAGAATGCCTGATAGGAATCGAAACCGTTCGTGTATTGTGCCATTGTCTGCTCCTTTATAGCGTAGGTAAGGACGATGTATTTGCACTGCGCGCCGGCGCCGAGTCACACCAGGGATGCAAATACCTGGACCTTAAGTCAGCCATTATATCCCCGTTATGACAAGTTTCAAGGGGGATACGGCATCGTCTATCGCGCCCAGTGTGCAGTGACGAACTTTATTTTTTCCCGTGTCTGGTACCCTTCGCCGCCTTCGTGGTGGTTAAACTGCCACACCTTGATCTGTTTGGGACCTGCATAATGATTGTAGGCGGAAAAGACGGTGGAGGGGGGGCAGATTTCGTCCATCAGCGCGGTGGAAAAGAGCGCGCTGCCGCGGGCGCGGGGGGCGAAATTCATGCCGTCAAAATATGCAAGCGTTTCCATCACCTGATCAACCCGGTCGCGATGCGTTTCAAGATATTTTGCCAGTTCGAGATACGGACTGGTGTCGGTGATTGTGATGGCGCGGCTGAAATTGCAAAGGAACGGGACATCGGGCATGACAATTTCGACATTGTCGGCAAGCGCGGCGGCGGCGAGCGAAATGCCGCCACCCTGGCTGACACCTGTGACGCCAATGTGTGAACCATCCACATCAGGATGCGCCCGCGCGGTCTCGATGGCGCGCACGGCGTCCGCAAAGACGCGACGATAATAATAGGTTTCGGGATGGAGCACACCGCGCGACATGAATCCGGGAAAGTGGGGGTTGCCCGGTTCGGTCTCGAAATCGGGGGTGTCACCGCTGCGCCACGCGCTGCCCTGCCCGCGCGTGTCCATGATGAAATGGGCATAGCCGACGCTGCTCCACAAAAGCCAATCGGTCGCAAAGCCGCGTCCGCCGCCATAACCAATGTATTCGACAAGACAAGGGAGTGATCTCTTGCGGTCGGCAGGGAGGTTCAACCACGCTTTGATGGGCTGACCCGCAAAGCCGCTAAAGGTGACGTCATATGTTTCGATGCGCGCGAGCCCCACATCCACGCGTTCAAAAACCGGATTCAATGGAAATCGGCGCGCTTGCGCCAGCGTGTTTTGCCAAAACGAGTCGAACGCCGCCGGCTCGCTGCGCGGCGGGACATAGGTTTTCAGTTGGTCGAGCGGCAGATCAAAGTACATTGGTCACCTCATTTGGAATGTGCGCGCTGTGCGGCAATCTGTTGGACGAGCGCGATAGTGTATTGTTGGTTGGGCAAACCGTCGAGTTCGGTTTCAGGACGCGCGGTGGTCATTTTGTATTTTTGCGCGGAGAGCATTTGCCGGCAGCCGGGGATGCCGGTGAAAAGAAAGCGGAGCAAAGAGGGTGTTGCTTGCGGCATGGTGCGGCTATTATAGCGCGGGCGGGAAAAGCGCAAATCGGAAACCGCAAAGCGCAAATCGGAGATTTGCGTTCCCAGGGGGGTTGAAAATTGGGGGGGGAGCGATACAATCGTGTCGGGGAGAGTGGATTGATTCTCATTTTGTTGGTTGCGGGTTGGGTGATAGGAATCGTGCTGGCGGCGTCGCTGGAGCTGCCGACGGCGGTGTGGCTGCTGTTGAGCGCGATTCCGCTTGGATATTTGTTGTTGTTTTGGAAGGACGAGCGTCTGCGCCTGTGGCACTTTGTTTTGATTTTTCTTGTGTTGGGCGCGCTGCGGTTCCAGTTAGCGCTGCCGGGCGAGCCGGAGCTGGAGCTGGCACAGTTTAATGAGCAGGGGCGCGCCTCATTGGTCGGCGTGGTGGTTGATGAGCCGGATGTGCGCCAGACGCAGACGTTGGTCAAGGTGCGAGTCTCCAAGATTCAGACGGCGGGGCAGTGGCGCGATACAGGCGGTCTGGCGCTGGTCTCGGCGCCGCGCGATACGGCGGTGCGCTATGGTGATGAGGTGCAGGTGGATGGTGCGCCGACGACGCCACCCGACGGCGCGGATTTCTCGTATCGCGACTATTTGGCGCGCGAGCATGTGTTTACGCTTGTGCGTTACGCGCGTTTATACACCATTACCGGCGGCAGAGGCGATTCGTTTTTTGCAGCAGTGTATGCGTTCAAGGCAGAGGCAAAGCGAGCAATTGCCCAACTGTTGCCCGAACCAAGCGCCGCGCTTTTGACCGGGATTTTGCTGGGGGACGACCGCGGATTGCCCGATGCGCTGGCACAGGCGTTTGCGGATACCAACACGGCGCATGTGATCGCGATTTCAGGATTCAATATCGCCGTGCTGATCGGCGTGCTGGTATACGTCGTGCGGCGACCTGCGGATGCGATTTATGCGCGGGTGCTGATCGCGGGACAGACGGGCGCGCCTCTGCAGATTTCGGGTTTTGCCGCGCGGCATCTCACGACGGTCATCATTGTTGCGATGCTCGTGTTGTACACGCTGCTGGTCGGCGCGTCCGCGTCGGTGGTGCGCGCATGCATCATGGGCGCGCTTGTGCTGATCGCGCTCGAATTTGGGCGCGTGAATTGGGCGATCAATGCGCTGGCGATTGCGGCGTTCGTCATGACGTTGTTGAACCCGTATGTGCTTTGGGACCTTGGCTTTCAACTTTCATTTCTTGCCACGCTGGGATTGTTGATCTATGTTCCGCGGATTCAAGCGCGCATGGAAAGCAGCTTGACGACGCGCATGGAGCCACGACGCGCCCAACGCATTGTGTATTTGCTTGGCGACACGTTCATTGTCACGCTCGCCGCGTTTCTGGTGACCGCGCCGCTTCTGATCGTCTATTTTCATCGCGTGTCGCCGATCGGGTTTCTGACCAATTTCCTGATTTTGCCGGCGCAGCCCGCGATTATGGTGTTCGGCGGCGCGGCGACCTTGCTGCAAATGCTGGCAAATGCGCTCGCGCCGATTCCGATCATCGGATTGATTGTGGGCGCGCTCGCGCAGGGGATTGGATGGGGTGCGTTTGTCTTTTTGCAATATACAATTTCGGTGGTCGAGGGAACGGCGGCGGTGCCGTATGGTTCGTTCGCCGTAGAGCGGGTGGACATGACAGCCGCCCTCCTGTTTTACGCCGCGCTTGCCGCCGTGACGTGGCTGGGGGTGCGCCGCGCGCTGGGAATGATGTTCTCGCACATCTGGATTCCGATCGCGCTGTTGGCGACGGGTGTGGTGTTTGTGTGGGCGAGTGCCGTGGCTTGGAGCGATGGACGAACGCGGGTGATATTCGTCGGGGCGTCACAGGGCGATGCGACGTTTGTGCGGACGGGTGATGATTATCGCATCCTGATCAATGGGACGGGGGAACCGAATACGCTGTTGAGTTTTCTGGGGAATCAATTACCGCCCTGGGACCGGCGGCTTGACCTGGTGGTCGCAACGCATCTGGATAATGACAATCTTTCCTCGCTGAATGCGGTGTTGGAGCGGTATGACGTGGGACAGGTGCTGGAGCCGAGCGCGCCTGCGCGCCCGGGAGTGAGTTTTGAGAAATGGCGCGAGTTGGTCGAGACGCGGGGGTTGTCCGCGCATGAGGCGGCGCCGGGGATGACGCTGCGTGCGGGAGCGGCGGAGCTGGAGGTAGTACTTGGGACGAAGGACGAACGACCAACAACGAATACTGTGTTGCGAATAGACACAGAAGGTACAACGTTCTTGATGGCGCCGAGGTTGACGGCAAGCGAGCAAAAAGAGTTGTTGGAGAGCGCTGTTGTGTTGGATGCGGATGTGGCGGTGCTGCCGAATGATGTGGAAAAAGAGTTTCTGGAACGGGTGACGCCCGAGACGGTGATTTTGTTTGTGGGGCAGAGACCGCAGGATAAACCGACAGGAGTGACGTTGAAATTATTGGAGGGCGTGACGGTGCTGCGGACGGATGAGCGGGGGACGATTACCTCCATCTTGGACGGTGCAAGTGTCACGTTACGAGCGGAGAGATAGTTGAAAACAAAGACAGAAACTATGCGGTTTGACGACAGTACGTGCGCTGACTATAATCTTCGAGTGCCTGTTATCTTGCGAGAGAAGGGATACGAGTTCTCCTTCTTTATGTCTGATTTGGGGGAACCAATTCACGTTCATGTTCGTCGCGAACGCAAACAGGCAAAATTTTGGATTGACCCGGTCGCCCCTGCATGGGTGCGCGGTTACCGGGAGCATGAGTTGAATGAAATTGAACGAATCATTGGTCACAACAGGGCTTACATTCGGAAAGCGTGGGAGAGGGAAAGCGCAAAACGACGATGAGTACTGCACTGGTAACTCTTGAAACCCATCCCCGCCAGGGACAATCGCGTTCGGTAACTGTACCCATCCTTATCCCCGATCTGGATGAGGTGCTCGCGTTGGCAGCGCGACTCCACGCGGAAGGCAATCCCTACTCTGGACGTGAATGGGGCTGGCAAGTCACTTATGAGCCGGAAATTCGAGAAAGCGCCGCTGAGGTTCAAATTCCTGATGGCAAGGGCGGATTCACAAAGCAGACGATGCCTCTATGGTCACCTGCCAGCTTTACAATTGGGGAAAATGAGGTGTGGTTCTTTTCGCTCTTGTGGGAAAATGGCGCGGATCAAAAACCCGTAGAGTTTTTGGATGACGGGAGTCTTTTGGGTACCGACTAAAGGTCCTGTTGGTTCTTACGTCTCTACAAGCCACTGACGCTCGCATCTGCCGGGGGATCAAGTGGCTTGTTTTTTGTATGGTGGTTTTGTTTGTGGGGCGGAGACCGCAGGATAAACCGACAGGAGTGACGTTGAAATTATTGGAGGGCGTGACGGTGCTGCGGACGGATGAGAGGGGGACGATTACGTTGGTAGTGGATAGAGAAAGGATTCAAATGCAGGCGAAAAAATAGTATGCTAGAATTCACGCGATGAGTAGAGAAAAAGAGTCAATGGACGAACGCCGCCCTGTCACGATCCTCTTTACTGACATTGTCGGCTCGACCACTCTGGTGGAAAAACTCGATCCCGAAGAATGGAAAGAGATCGTCAACGGCGCGCATCAGCGCGTGAGTGAGGCAGTCACGCGCTATGAGGGGACGGTGGCGCAGCTGCTGGGCGATGGCGTCCTCGCCTTTTTCGGCGCGCCGCACGCGCACGAAGATGACCCGGTGCGCGCCGTAAAAGCGGGCTTGGAAATTCAACGCGCGATGGATGACTATGCGCACAGCTTGCACGGCTATATCGAAAACCTGCAAATGCGCGTCGGCATCCATACCGGCACGGTCGTCGTCGGCGCGGTCGGCGCTCCCGAACATAAAGAGTATCTCGCGGTGGGTGACGCGGTGAATCTTGCCGCGCGCCTGCAGAGCGCCGCGCACCCCGGACGCGTTCTGATTTCCGACGCTACCGCGCGTCTCGTGCGCCATGCCTTTGAACTTCAAGACCTGGGCGAAATTGCCGTCAAGGGCAAAGCGGAGCCGGTTCACGTTTTTCAAGCCGTGGATGCGCGCGCCGGCTTTTCGAGCGGTCGCGGCATCGAGGGCTTGACCTCGCCGCTCGTCGGACGCGAGCGCGAATTGACACAATTGCGCGAGGCGTTGAACGAATTGTACAAAGGACACGGGCAAATTGTCTTTGTGTTGGGCGAGGCAGGCATCGGCAAGACTCGTCTCGTCGAAGAGGCGCGAGGTGCGCTCAATTCAGGCACCGTGCGCTTTTTGGAGGGGCGAGCGCTTTCGTTCGGTCGAGCGCTGCCATTCTGGACGATCACACAGCTGCTTCAAAACGACCTGGGGTTGTCGGAGGGCGAACCGGAATTCCGCATCAAAGTGCCACTCCGACGACGCGTCAAAGAGTTGTTTGCAGACAAATCGGATGAGGTTTTCCCTTATCTCGCTCAACTGCTCGGCGTGAAATTGGAAGGAGAGGCAGCAGAGCAGGTCAAGCAATTCGACGGTGAAACGCTCAAGCGTCAAACACAACTCGCGATTTCCGGTTATTTTTCGCGGATGGCAGAGCAGCAGCCGACGGTCCTCATCTTGGAGGATTTGCACTGGGCAGACCCTTCGACGCTCGAGACACTCGAACAGCTCTTTGCCCTCACCAATCGCGTGCCGCTGATGCTGCTTGCAATGATGCGGGTCGAACGAGATCATGGCTCGTGGCGTGTCATGCAAGCGGCGCGCACCAATTACGAACATCGCTACACCGAGGTCAATCTCAAACCACTCTCTAGCGACGAACAGAATCGTCTCGTGAATAATCTGCTGGAAGCCGCCGAACTGCCCGACACCACTCGGCGTTCGATTCTCGCACTCGCGGAGGGGAATCCGTTTTATCTCGAAGAGATTGTCCGTCATCTGATCGAACAAAGGGAAATCATTCGGAATGGCGACGGCTCGCGGCGCGCCCAAGCTCCAAGTTCCAAGCTCCAGATCCCTGACACCCTGCAAGGGGTCCTGCTTGCGCGCATTGATCGGTTGGACAGTGATTTACGGCGCACGCTGCAGCTCGCGTCGGTGATTGGCAAGACGTTTCTCTATCGCGTGCTGCAAGCGATCGCGGGTGCCGAGCGCGAACTCGAGACACACCTGGCGCAGCTGCAGCGGGCAGACCTGGTCCGTGAAAAGGCGCGACGCCCCGAACTGGAATACATGTTCAAGCATTCGCTGACACAGGAAGCGGCATACGGTTCGCTCCCCAATGAGCGGCGGCGCGAGTTCCACCGCAGGGTGGGTATGACGCTGGAAGAATTGTTTGGCGACCGTCAAGACGAATTCCTGGGATTGCTGGCATATCATTTTGACCGCGCGGGCGAGCGCGACAAGGCGATTGGCTATTTGCTTCGGGCAGGGGACAAGACGCGGCTGGAGGATGCCCCCGAAGAGGCGCTCACGTTCTATGAGCGCGCGATCGAATTATTAATGGAGACGGGAGACCGGGAACGCGCGACGAGAACATGGCTCAAGTTGGGACTGATTTATCATGCGAATTTTGAATTTGATCAAGCGCACGCTGCGAATGAAAAGGCGTTTGAATTAGGGCAGCAGCTGCGCGAACGACAAGCCCGGACCGCGTCAACCAAAGTCGAACCTGCCGGTGAGCTTGTCATGCTAAAGTCGAGCGAGACGCTGCCCTCCCTTGATCCTCCCAAAATGAGGTTCATTGGCGAAACTTGGACGTACTGGAACATTTTTGCGGGGCTGGTGGAACTCGACGCCGAGCTCAATGTGATTCCTAATGTCGCTCGGTCATGGCAGGTGATGGACAAAGGGACGCGCTATGTTTTTCACTTGCGGGACGACGTGCGTTGGACAGATGGCACACCCGTCACCGCAGCAGATTTTGAATGGGCCTGGAAGCGAAACCTCAGACCCGGAGTCGCATCCTTTTATTCCCAGCTCCTGGATGAGGTTGTTGGAGCGAGAGCATTTCGAGAGGGCCGCAATCCAGACCCGGATTCAGTGGGGATCAAGACACTCGACGCTCTGACGTTCGAGGTGCGACTGGCGCGACCTGTGGCGTTCTTGCCCTATATCCTCGCCAACCCCATCACCTTTCCGCTTCACCGCGCGACGGTCGAACGTTATGGCGATGAATGGTGCGAGCCAGCGCACATCGTCTCGAATGGCGCCTATTGCCTGCTGCGACTTGACGCAGATGGCATGGTATTGCAGCGCAACCGAGATTATTTTGGCGAGGTTAGCGGAAATGTAGGGCGTGCTGAAATTCGGTTTATCGGAGGTGAAGATGAGCGTTGGCGCACCTTTCTGCGAGGTGAGGGAGATTCGATATTTGTATTGGGGCGCGAACCGAATGCGCCTTTCGAAACAACGAGATTGGAAGACAAACACAATCTTTCGACAGAATTTCTAGAGTTCAATGCGCAGTTACCGCCCTTGAATAATGTGCGGGTGCGGCGCGCCCTGGCGCACGCGCTCGATCTGGAAGCGATTGCGGGCGCCATAGACTCCGTTCCTGCGCGCGGTGGGATGGTTCACCCGGCGGTGGCGGCTCATTCACCCGAATTGAATCTCCGCTTTGATCCCGAGCAAGCGCGCCACCTTTTTGCCGAAGCGGGGTATCCCGACGGAGTCGGTTTTCCTCCTTTGATTCTTGAACATTACCCCCATCTTGCCAAACTGAGCCAAATGATCGTTCGTCAGTGGCAAGACATCCTAAACGTTCGTGCAGAGCTGTATCCGGTCGAGTTCGACCAAGCTATCAATAGACCAATCAGCCATTGCGGAGTTTTTGGATGGGTCGGCGACTATCCTGACCCTGATAACTTTTTGCGCCTATTGGTCGCGTTTCATCTGTGGCTGACCCCGGATGTGCTGGGGGCGCGGTATATGGATTTGGTCGAGGACGCCGTTCAGGTGCGCGATCGCGCGCAGCGAATGGCAATGTATCGGGAAGCGGACCGGATCCTCGTCGCCGAGCGCATCCTGCTCATGCCACTGGGGTATGACGCGAAAATCGACTGTCTCGTCTTGCGCCCGTGGGTCAAGGGGCTCGAACCATTGCCAATCGTCTCGACACTGATCAAGCAGGTGCGAGTTGAGCCGCATTGAACTTGAATATCGAGTTGGCGCACGAGCGCGCTGACCCAACGGACTTTTTGGTTGAACGCACGTCCAACCCCTGACACTTTCCCGGTCAGGGGTTTTTTTGTTCCTATGGACAGAAACATTGATTTTTGGACTCGATTGTAACCAATGCGGAACAGAACGGTAACGCATCTCTGACCTTGGGTGTGGACACTATGAGGTTAGGAGGTGCAAAATGAAGAAAAAATGGTTTGCGCTGGGGTGCGGATTCTTTGTGGTGGCGGTCCTGAGCATCCTCGCGCCAACGCCACGGATTGATGCGTCGCGCGCGTCCGCAGTCAGTTTGCCCTACGTGGTCACGACGATTCCGGTGGGGACACATCTCAAGGGCGTCGCGGTCAACTGGAGCATCAATCGGGTCTATGTCGCCATGTTTGATGCCAGCTGCATTCAAACGTTGGATGGACAAGACCTGACTTTGGGGACATGCGCATACAGTCAGGGGCTGCACCCGAATCAACTCGCGATGTGGGGTTTCGACAAGCTGTATGTTACAAATCGCGATTCCAACAGTGTTTCGCTGCTCGACGCCTACTCCTTGCAAGTTCTGCGCTGGATTCCGACAGGGAAATTGCCCTGGAGTGTGATTGCGGCGAACGACAAGGTCTTTGTCGGGAATTTTGGTTCTTCCGGCATCAGTGTGTTTGACGTCAATCTGGACAGCTTGTTGGCGACCATTCCACTGCCAAATGATGCGCCCGGGCTAATGGCATTTGGTTATTGGGGTATATATGTGCCGGGTTGGCAAACCGGCAACCTGTATGTGCTGAATACGCGTGACAACGGTCTGACATCGCCCGTCTCGATCGGTCCCGGCGCGTTTGCGGTGACAGAAAATTTGCACTCGCGAGAAATTTTCATCGGGAACCGCCATGACAACACATTGCATGTATTCGCCAAGGACGGCTTTTACCCGCTCAGGACCATTCAACTGCCGGGACCTGCCTACGGTATTGCCGTAAACTATAAAACGGACCATCTGTTTGTGGTGGATGCATGGAACGATGTGGTGCAGGTGCTGGACACCAAGAGCGGCGAGCTTTTGACCACCCTCGATGTTGGACACCAGGACCGGGACGAAGGCGGGCAGGGCATCGCGATCAACCTGCAGACCAATCGTGTTTATGTGACCAACTATGCCGACGGTAGTCTGACCGTGATTCAGGATGTTTATCTCAATGCCCCGCCGACGCCAACACTAACGCCCACGCCGACCCCCACGCGCCTGCCATCAAGTTGCACGTCACAGCCGTCAAAACCGGTTCTGCTGTCACCTGCAAACGGGGCACAACTCCCGTTCGGACCGGTCAAGATTGATTGGGAGGAAACAAACTGCGCCGATTTTTACAGACTAAAGGTTGTCGAGTCGCCGCCGAGGCATGTGTATATGCGCGTTAACCTGACCGCGAGCGAGACCGAGTACACCTTTTCGGCTCTCAACCACGGGATGCGGTATGTGTGGAAAGTGAGAGCGTGCAATGCGTTCGGATGCAGTGCGGCGACCAAGTGGTCGTTTACGATCGTTCCATGAGCGCGGATATTCTCACTCGTGATTCAATCTCGCGATGCGAGCTTGTGTTTCCGTCAGCTTGTGCCAACCCGGGCGCAGCGATTTGGTGATGGGGGGTAACGGTATCTTGTACAAATGACGTGATACAATAACGTATCTTGCCGGGATGGAGGAAAAAGGATGCCGTTGCCCTTGTATCAAGCGAAAACAGTTGGATTTCTCTCTCTTGACGCGCCTTTTTATGAGCGTATCGCCCGTCAAACGGATGCGCGGAAAACCGTCAATGCGTTTGTGATTCCCGCCCGTACCGGACGCGCCTGGGAGGTCCGCGCGGGACAGGTATGTCGGATCACCGCCGTCGAGGGCGCGCAGGTCGGCGATCTGAATTTGTGGAACCGCGAGAACCCGCGCGAACGTTTCTGGGCATCGCGGACGAAACAGCTGCACAGCGCGCATATGCGCGTGCACGACCGTTTCTGGTCCACCCTGCCGTATCTGCGTCCGATGGCGACCGTCACCGCCGACAGCATCAACTATGGGTTCGATGAGGACGGCGCGGGGTGTCACGATTTGCTGGGGACGCGCTGTGACCCCTACATTCACAAGATGCTGACGGGGCAGGAACTGGACTGCTGTTGTCATTCCAATCTCACGCGCGCGATCGCTCCCTACCGCTTGAACGAGCTGGATGTTCATGACGTGCTCAATGTCTTTCAGGTGACGGGACTCACTGTGGAGGGGCATCAATATTATTGCAAACCATGTCCCGCCAAACGCGGCGATTATTTCGAATTCTTTGCCGAGATTGATTTGCTCTGCGCGCTTTCCGCGTGTCCCCACGGCGACATGACGCTCCCGATTTGGGGACCGGATGCGGTTGACCCGATCAAGATTTGTCGCCCGCTCGGGGTCGAGGTATACGAGGTAGATTCGCAACTGCTGCAAGGATGGAGGGGACCTCTTGTGGCGGACTATCAAGGATTGCACGGGTTCGCCGCATAAAAGGTCAGCATATCACGTATACTGCTGTTGAGTGGTTCCCAATTCATCAGGCGAGGTGGTTCATGTCAATATCGGAAAACGAAATGCAAACGCACGCCCGTGCCGTTGTCATTGGCGGAGGCATCGCAGGATGCAGTGTTTTGTATCATTTGACGAAATTGGGTTGGAGCGATGTGGCGCTGCTCGAACGCAACGAGCTCACCGGCGGTTCCACCTGGCATTCCGTCGGCAACACGCCGATGTTTACGTCGTCGCTCAACCTGCTGCGCATCCTGAAAGCGTCCAACGAACTCTATGCATCGCTCGAAGATGAAACGGGACAGCCGGTCGGATTTCATCAGGTGGGGAGTCTGCGTCTTGCCACGACAACGGATTTGTTGACCTGGTACAAACAAATCCAAGCCATGTCGCAGCTCGCGGGGGTCCGGAACGAGGTGATTTCGGTCGAACAAGCTATCGCCTTGAACCCGCTCATCAATCCCGAAGGCGTCCTCGCCGCCGCGCACCTGCACGGGGACGGGTATCTTGATCCTTCCTCGGTGACGATCGCCCTGGCAAAGGGCGCGCGCCAGCGCGGCGCCGTGATTTATCGCGACGCCCGCGTAGAGCGCATCACGCGCACCGCGTCCGGCGAGTGGGCAATCACGACAAACAATGGGACCATCACGGCGGAAATTGTGATCAATGCGGGCGGGCAGTGGGGGCGCGAAATCGGGCGCATGGTTGGGGTCGAGCTGCCCCTTGTGCCAATGGAGCACCAATATGTGATCACGGAGGCGATTCCCGAATTAAAGAAATTGGCACACGAGATCCCGGTGACACGCGATCCGGAGCGCTCTTTTTACATGCGGCAGGAAGGCGATGGTCTGTTATTTGGTTTTTTCGAGTCGAACCCGATTCCGTGGGCGGTGGATGGCATCCCGCGTGATTTCGGACGCCAACTATTGCCCGAACGGCTGGAGCATCTCACACCGAATTTGGGGCGCGCGGAAGAACGCATCCCCATCCTGGGGCGCGCGGGCATCAAAAGAATTGTCAATGGTCCCGACGCATATACGCCAGACGGTTCGCCGATCGTTGGTCCGGTGCCCGGCGTCCCCAACTTTTGGGTCATGGCGGGTTTCAGTTTGTTTGGCATCGCCAACAGCGGCGGCACCGGGCGCGCGTGTGCCGAATGGATCGTGCATGGCGCGCCGGGGATTGATCTGTGGGAATATGACGTGCGCCGTTTTGGCGAGTATGCCGCGCGCAAGAGCTATCTGGTGACAAGAGCGAGCGAAGCGTATGCGCTGGATTACGCGTTGCATTACCCGCACCACGAACGGCACGCCGGACGTCCGCTCAAGACCACTCCGATTCACGATCAGCTGCAATCCGCCGGAGCTGTTTTCTGCGCGCGGCACGGCTGGGAGCGTCCGTTGTGGTTTGCCCCAAAGGGAATCGCGCAGCGCGACGAACCGACCTTTGGGCGCGCAAATTGGTTCTCTCACGTCGGGCAAGAATGTCGCGCCGTGCGCGAACGTGTGGGCGTGCTCGACCAAACCAGTTTCGGCAAGTTTCAGGTGGCGGGAGCAGGGGCAACGGCGTTTCTCAATCACCTGTGCGCGAACCAGATTGACGTGCCCATCGGAAAAATTGTGGTCACGCAAATGCTCAACCCAAACGGCGGGATTGAATGTGATCTGACGGTGGCGCGGGTCGCCGCCGAGACCTATTGGATTGTCACCGCCGCATGGACGACCACTCACGATTGGGCGTGGATTGATGCTCACCGTTTCGAAACGCCCGATGGCTTTAATATTGCGCTTGACAATATTACCGGGGACTATGCGGTGTTGAGTTTGATGGGACCGCAAGCGCAGGGCGTCCTGCAAAAATTGACCGATACGGCGCTTGGACCTGCCGCCTTTCCGTTCATGACCTTTCAAGATATTTTGGTCGGGTCCGCGCCCGTACGCGCGTATCGCATTTCCTATGTCGGCGAATCGGGCTGGGAATTGTACACTCCGGTCGCCTATCAACGCTATCTGTATCAACAGCTTTGGGAGGCGGGGCGCGAATTTAGGATTGTGAATTTTGGGTATCGCGCGCTGGACTCGCTGCGGCTGGAAAAGGGATACCGTTTTTGGGGTCTGGACATGAACGCCTTGACGACGCCCCTTGAAGCCGGCTTGCACCCGTTTGTAAAATGGAACAAGGGCGAATTTATCGGACGCGAGGCGTTGGTGAAACAAAAACAAGAGGGCATCGCGCGCACGTTGGAATGTCTTGTCGTGGAGGGGAACGATGCCATTCCGCACGGGTGGGAACCCATCCTTGCGGGAGACCAGGCGGTGAGTTATGTTTGTTCGGGCGAGTATGGACACACGGTGGACAAGACGATCGTTCTGGCATATTTGCCGCGTTCCCACAGCGCCGCCGGGACGGCGCTCTCGATTGATCTGTATGGGGAGCGTTTTCCCGCGACGGCCGTGCGCGCGCCGCTGTATGACCCCGAAAACAAGAAATTGCGAGGCGTCTGATCAGCGCGGGAGGGGCGCCGCGGGCTTGCGCTTTGGCTGCCTCGCCGCTTTTTGATAGAATGGGCGCAATGGAACACGCGCAAACGATTTCGTACCCCAAGACCATTCCCGAAGACAATCACTGGTGGTTTGCCACGCGGACCTGGGCGATTGAAAAATTTTTGGCAACTCTGCCCGGGCAAAGAGATTTGGATGTTTTGGATATTGGCTGCGGCGCGGGCAATATGATTCATCATCTCGCGCAGTATGGACGCGTGCGCGGGATTGAAGTTGACCCGCGTCCTGTAAAAATCGCCCAGCAGCGCGGGTATGATGTGCAGCTCGGCGACGCGACCCGAGAGATTCCATTTGCGGATGCGTCGTTTGACCTGGTCACCGCGCTCGATGTGATCGAACATGTGGACGCCGATGAAAACATTTTGCGCGAGGCGCATCGGGTCCTGCGTCCGGGGGGGAGTCTTTTGATTACCACCCCCGCGTTTCAATGGCTGTGGAGCCATAACGACGAGTTGAACGCGCACAAGCGACGATACACGGCAAAGGAACTGAACGACAAGCTGGCGCGCGCGAGATTCAAGGTGACGCGGCTCTCGTACAATTTCTTTTTGGTGTTTCCGCTGGCGGCGAGCATGATCGCGCTCAAGAACCTGACGGGCAAGAACGCAGAATTGAAATCACATCATTTTGACGATGAAGCGTATCAGGTGGATATGGAGCCCGTATCGCCCGCGCTCAATACGGCGCTGCGCGGAGTGGGACATGTGGAAAATGCGCTGCTTGGCGCGGTGAATCTGCCCTTTGGGACTTCGTTGATCGCGTTGGGGAAAAAATAAGTTTGTATTGATACAGGATTACGCTCGACTTTTCATTTCACGATCTTGATGTTAAAGACACCTGTCCCGAGCGCGCCCCAGAGCCGCAGCCACAGCGGCAGATACATTTCCGTGCCCCGCGCCGTGGTGATGTCGCCCAGGTCAATGATGTGTTTCCACCCGAACCAGGCGGCAAGCCACTCGCATACCTGCGCTTTGGCAGCTGCATCATTGCCGCTGACAAAAATGTGATGGTCGCCGTCGGCGAGCTGACGCGGGTTGACCATCAAACTCGCCGTCACCGTGTTGAGGGTCTTGACAACCCGCGCGCCGGGATACGCGCGCTGAATCTGCTCCCCCAGTGAATCCGTGTTGCTGACGGCAAGAGTCGGCGGCATCCCCCGCGAAAAATCGAGCGGATTGGAGATGTCAATGATGATCTTGCCGTCAAAGTTGGATGCCCCTGCCAGATCGAATGCCGCTAATGACCCCACACCGTTTGTCGCATTGATGATGGTTTCGCCGTGTCTTGCCGCATCCGCAAACGTTCCCGGCGCCACGCGCGGGTGTTGTTGGAGCCACACGCGGAATGGCGGCTGACCATATACGCCGGGTTCTTCCTGCGCCATCGTCCCGGCAACATCGCGCGTGCCGATGATTATGCTGTGTCCCAGTTCCGCCAACGCCCCACCGAGGGTTTGTCCGACGACCCCCGTGCCCAAAATCCCAATATTCATTCGAGTCTCCTTGTGAATGCTGCAATTGGCGCAAGGGGCAGGCGCGCGTCAGCCCGAGGCGCCGGGGAATCAATTGTTTCTGCTGATGGACTGGGCGCGCATGGCGGCGCGAATGTTTGGCAGTTCGCGGAGCAGCTCGAGAACCAATCCGGCAGTCCAAAACGCTTTCTGAACATCTATCGCTCCCGATGAGATAGAGGATGGCGACGAGCGTGACGAGCAGGGCAAGAATAAACTCTATTCGGGAGCGACCGGTCGCACACGGATCACCTGTTCGTCACGCACGGTGACGAGACCGGGGTGCGCGCCGGCGCCGCGCACGCGGTGGACATTTTTGCGCGGGGTGTATGAAACATCCACGGCGCTCTCTGCGCGCCCCTGCGAAAAATAGGCGGCGATGGAGGCGGCAAATGCGAGCGTGGGTTCGGGTACGGGTCTGCCGCCCGAAAGGATAACGACGTGCGATCCCGACAGCCCGCGCGCATGGAGCCACAGATCATTTGCCTGGGCGCGGTCAAAGGTGAGCGCATCATTCTGGCGCGCGTTGCGCCCGACAAGCACCTGAAAGTTATCGGGCGAAACATACTGACGCGGTTCGGAACGCGGGGGGCGCGCGCCGCTGCGCAGGGTGGGCGCTCGCAGAATGTTTGCCTCGCGCGCCTGGTCCATCACCTGGTCAATTTCCGCGCGTGATTCGGCTTGGGCGAGATCGTTGAGGACCTGGCGCGCAAAGGCAATGTCGTTTTCGACAACAGTCAGGCGTTCGGGCACGCGTTCCGCCGCATCCCGCGCGCGTTTGTATCGGTCAAAATAGCGCGTGGCGTTCTCGACGGGCGAGAGCCCGGGGTCGAGCGGGATTTCGAGCGTCAATTCCTCACTGACGGGCGCGCGCAGATTGGCCTGCCCCTCGGTCAATTCATATTGATAACCCAGGATCATTTCCCCCTGCAGGCGCAGTTCCTCGATCTTCTCATCGGATACCAATTCGCGCTCCAGACTGGCTTGTATTCGCTCCATTTTTTCCAGCGCGGACTCGATTTGTGCGCGCAGGGGGACCTTGACCGCTTGGTATGATTCTTCGGCGCCAAAGAATTTTTCAAGCGCGGCGCTCATGGAGGGGACCGAATCCACGCGCGTGATGACGCTCGAATCTTGCGACGGCGCAGCCAGATGCGTCAATCCAAACGCGGCGACGGCGACGGGCTGGTCATTTTCAAAGGCGATGCTCGGCGCGGCAGGCGAGTTCCAGACGCGCGTCAACTGTTCTTGTGCCGCCGCCACATCCGAACCACTAAAAATGGCGTCTGCTTCGCCGGTCACCCGAAAGGCGATCTCGCGAGCAAAGAGGGGACTTGTGCCCGCGACGCTTGCGACCAAGCGCGCCGCGAGGGTATCACCCGCCGCTTGATCCAGCAGAGAGCGTAATTGTGGCGCAGTCACGGTCAGCGGGTCCGCTTTGGCTTGCGGCGGCGGAGGAAAGTAGCGGGCGCGCGGTACGATTTCGCGCGCGCGGTTATTTGTGCCGGGGATACGCCGAAGGGCGTCGAGAATCACGCCTCCCGCATCGAGCAAAATGAGATTGGCGCGATTGCTCATGAGTTCGATAACCAGCGTCGAGATGCCCTGTGTCCGCTCGTCAAACTCAAAGCGCAGGGTCCGTTCGCGCGCGACGACCTGGACACGGTTGAGAAATGCGCCATTCACGTATTTTTTCAAGAGCAGGAAAAAGGGCGTGAGAGGGACGGAGGCGCTGCGCAGTTTTTCGGTGACGAGCAGAACCCGCTCGCGCTGCGGTTCGGCGGACGCAAGCACATAATGTCGTTTCTGGTTGGCGTAAATTTCCAACCCAATGGTCAGGGGCGCAACAAAATACAGCCCCTGGACACGACCCCCGGCAAACGTGCCATGAAGTTCCGCGCCGAGCGCGCGAGCGGTGAGAGCATCAATCATCGGGGAGTATTATAATTCACCTTACGCATGTCATTTCGAACAAAGTGAGAAATCTCGGTTTTCCCAAGAGAGATTTCTCGCAAAAACGGCTCGAAATGACATTTACTGCGTAACATGAGTTATAATTGAAAATTCGGACGGTGAGACGCTTATCACCGCCCGAATTTTCAATGCGCCGGCTGCGCGCACATCATTTCACGGGAATAAAATTCCACTTTTCCAAAATCTTTTGTCCTCCATCTGCCGCGAGTACAAAAGAGACGAAATCGCTTGCAAGCTGCGGCTGCGCCGCATTCTTGAGCACGACGATCGGATAGCGCGCGACTTGATTGAAATTGTCGGGGACAGGGAGGGATTTTACCTTGTCCGAAACATCCGGCGTCACATCGCTCACATACACGACCCCGGCGTCCGCTTCGCCGAGCGCCACCTTGGCGACAACAGCTTTGACATTGTTCTCCTCGGACACGACATTTTTTAATACCGCTGTCACGAAATCCGCCCCATAGTCGGCATCCGCCGACATTTTTTCCAGCATGGAAATCGTATATCCGCCGACGGGCACGGTTTTTTGCGCCATGACCAATTTCAAATTCGGTTTTGCCAGGTCCACCAGCTCGTTAATCCCACCCGGATTGTCCGCGGGAACGATTACAACGAGACGGTTGGTGACAAACACCTCGGCGGTATTGTCAGCGAGACCGGCATCCTGCACATTTTTCATTTCGGTATTGTTCGCCGACGCAAACACATCTGCTTTTGCGCCTTCTTTTAATTGAGTGCTCAGCGCCTGCGACCCGGCAAAGTTATTGACGACCTTGACGCCGGGATGATCCGCTTCAAATTGCTGTGCAATTTCCTTGAATGAATCCGTCAAGGATGCCGCAGCAAATACGGTGAGGTCGGTGGTCACGGAAGGTTGAGCGGCAGCGGTGGGTTGGGGCGCAGAGGCGGCGGGCACTGTTGTGATGGCGGGCGCGCACGCGCCAAGGGCGAACAGACAAACAACGAGAACAGTCATTACCGGAACAATCGAACGATGCGGCATTTCTTTCTCCTTGGGGGTTGAATTTCTATTCCGTCACCAGATGCAGGACGCTCGGTTTGAGCGTGACAAGCCAGTGACGTTGACGTGAAAGGTGCAGGCGTTCATACACATAGACGGGAATGTCAATATGCAAATCAAAATCGAGTTCGGGCTGCAAGCGGGCATCGTCGGCGCGAAAGCGGAGCATGACATCGTTCCCGTCGCTTTCCTGGTCGAGCAGCTCGCCCGCGATGGTGTTGGGGTGGACGCGCGACGGTCCCTCGGGACGAATCAGCAAGACGCGTTCGGCGCGGATACATGCCCGCACCTGTGAGCCGATGGGGAACTTGACCGGGTCGGTCTCGAAAATACGTTCGCCGATCCGGACGGCATTAACATCAATGATTTTTGCGGGCAAGATATTTTTCACGCCCACAATTTGCGCGACGCGCGCATTCGATGGTTCGCGCAAGATTTGGTTGGGCGGGGCGAATTGAAGCACGCGCCCGCTCTCGATCACCGCCATCTCGTCCGCCAACAGCGCCGCTTCCCCGAGATCGTGCGTGACAAACAACATGCTGGTGCGCAGACGCTGCTGCAGCTCTTTTAGTTCGCGGCGCAGTTCGATGCGCGTCGCAAGGTCGAGCGCGGAAAAGGGTTCGTCGAGCAAGAGCAGGGTCGGCTCAATCGCCAGCGCGCGGGCGAGCGCGACACGCTGCTGCTGTCCGCCGGACAATTCGGTCGGTTTGCGCGCGCCAAAACTCGTCAGCCGCATCAATTCCAAGAGGTCACGCACGCGGCGTTCCTTGTCCTTGCGCGGACCTTTCAAGCCATACGCGATATTGTCCGCCGCGCTCAGGTGGGGAAACAATGTCAGGTCCTGGCGCACCATACCAATTTTGCGCGCTTGCGGAGAGAGATTGATGCCCCCGACGGCGTCAAAGAGCACGCGCTCGCCCAGTTGAATACGTCCCGCATCGGGCGTAATAAACCCTGCGATGCTCGCCAGCGTCAGCGACTTGCCTGACCCGCTTGCGCCAAAGAGGACGATGATTTTTTCGGAAGGCGTGGAGAGCGTGAGGGCCAACTCAAAGCCGTCGAATTTTTTGTGAATGTCGAGCGAGAGCATTGTCCCTTTATCCCAGCGTGATTCCTTTGGGCGAGATAGCGCGGACGACAAAGAGGATGCCGAACGAGACAATGACGAGCAAGAGTGAGAGGACGAGCGCGCTGTCCAGATTGGATTCGAGTCCGGAATAGATGGCGAGGGGCATGGTTTGGGTGCGCCCCGGAAAATTGCCCGCAAACATGATGGTTGCGCCGAACTCGCCCAACGCCCGCGCCCAGGTCATGAGCAAGCCGCCAAAAAGCGCCGGGGCGGACAGCGGCAGGGTGACGCGCAGCCAGGTGCGAAAAGGCGAAACCCCGAGCAGCTCTGACATTTGTTCCAGTTTGCGGTCCACCGCGCCAAAACCCGCTTTGGCGGAACGCACATAGAACGGCGCCGCCACAAAGGTTTCGGCGAGGATTACGGCGGCTATGGTAAAAGGCAGTTCGAGACCGAGAGCTGCAAGGGGCGGACCCAGCAAACCGCGGCGCCCAAAAGCCATCAAAAGAGCAAGCCCTGCGACTGAAGGGGGCAGCACCATTGGCACGTCAATCAGCGTGTCCACAATGGGTTTGGCGCGGAAATTCTCGCGGGCAAGCACATAGGCGACCGGCGTCCCGATGCCAAAAGCGATGAGCGTGGCGATGGTGGCGGTCGTCAGACTCAATTGGAGCGCGTCCAATGTTGCCCGGCTCGTCCATGCCTCGATGCCGAGCGGCAGCGCGCGCAGGACGAGCGCAACGAGCGGGAGCGTGAGAAAGAGAATGAGCAGCGTGGAAAATGCGAGCAGAAGAGCTCGTTTTCCGGAGAGACGGCGAAGGGAAAATTGGGAAAGCGTGAGATTACTTGTGCTCATAATGAGTGTGGGGTAGCGCAGAACATCTTTTTTTGTGCCGGATAAATGCGAGCGAGTTGAGAGGTAAGGGGAAATGCGCTAGAAAAATTATACTCAATGATTGAATATTCATCAAGTGAGGTGATTTTCGACCAAAAAAGCGCGCCCCGCGCGAGGATGGAGCATTATTTGAGTTTATGTTTAACTTTATTCTTTAGGCGTCTCGGTGGGGGGGTGGCCGCATTCGTTTGGTAGACGGTGAGCCAGTCGAGAATGGCTTGCAATTGTGCCTGTCGAAAATTAGAGACGACGCGTGCAAATTCAGAGTCGGGCTCGGCCGCCCGGAGTTTGTTGTATTCGTCCTGCGTCGCCTTGATTTGCTGATTGAGAAACGCACGCAGGGCAGGGCGTCCGGCGGCGCGGGCGAAATAGAGGCGGGCGAAAAAATCAACGCGGAATTCGCGCAAGCCGTGCGCGCTCTGATTCATCCATGCGTCAAACGCGCGCTTGCCCGCCGGGGTGAGCTGGAGCATCTTGCGCGCGGGGCGGTCTGGCTGCGGGGTGACGACGGTTTTGATCCAACCGCGCGTCTCGTATTCTTTTAGAATGGCATACATCTGGCTCTGTCCCAAACGCCACACCGCGCCGAGATTGGCGACGACCTGTTTGTGCAGGTCGTATCCGTGCAGAGGACCCTGCCGGAGAAATCCGAGCAGAGCGGGTTCGGGAGAGATAGAGGGTTTCATTTCAGCGCCCCTGCCACCAGTCTTTGCGCGAGCGGGGGTCGAGGAAGGCGCCGCGGTCGCGGATGGCGACGCCGATTTCGGCACCGGGGGAATAGCCGATGGCTTGGCCCGGGCGCAAGGCAGGGAGTGCGCCGCGTCCGGCGGCATGACGTTCGTTATAGAGGTTCAAGAGATTGGAATAGACGCATAACCCTTCGAGATGAAGGGTGTAGCCGTCAATGACATTGTCCTCGCCGGTGTATTTTATTGTAATGCGATGGGTGTCTGCGTAAAGGACCAGCGCCACGTATCCTTCGCCGATCTCGTGTCCGAAATCGGGCGTGTAGATGGTTTCGCCTTCACTAAACCGTAAACCCACCATAGTCACATCAAAATCTTGAATCGGGTCGCCGTGGGAATTCGAACCCCAATCCCAATCATACACCTGATAGGTGTGGGTGATTTCCGGCGTGCGGCGGTCGGCAAACAAGCCCCACAACTGGGGCGCATTACCATCGGTCTCGCCGTCATAGTCCACCAGCCCGCGAAATGCGTCCACCTCTCGATAGCCGCGCACGGCGAGGTTAAGGTCAGGGTGAGATTCGGGCGCGCGTCCTTCCCAACCACCTGCGCCGAGCAGCCCCACCTCACCCCCCACAGTCGGCTCACACTGCGCATCAACCAACAGCGCCGCGTTGGGCGCGCGCGTGTTGGTGGCGGACGGAAGCGGCGTGGGTTGCTCGGTTGCGGGCACGCTTTCATGGCTCTCTTGCGCGGCGGCAATTTTGGGCGTGGGTGAGCCCGGAACAACGAGTGTGTTATGGCGCGTTGGTGTGTCGGCGGCTGTGGGGATCGGTGTGAGGGTGGGGAGTCGCGTGGCGGTGGGTTCGGTTGTCCGGGTTGGTTCGACGCGTGCGACCTTTTGCGTTTGCGCCATTGACAAGAGGCGCGCCGCGCGAGTAGGTTGGCGGGTGCGGGTGGGTTGGCGGCGGGTAGGACGATCCGAGCCCGAGCTGCATGCGACAGTGGCAACGAGCAACGCTAAAAGGGCAATCAGTCCGAGATGTAAAGCGCGAAATGAAGAATTCTGCAAATTGAACGTTCTCTGGCGGAATTGACGCGGGTGATTGTAATAGAATCTCAGGTCTTGACCAAACCTGCGGTTTGTTTTCACGGACCTCCAAGACAATTCGTCGGACGGCGTCACAAATTTACTGCTGACTCGACCGGACGAGCCAAAATCGTGACGCAGACCGTTTGCCGGGTCACAAATTGCCGTTTGTCAGTCCTCGTGCTAAAATCCCGCCCGTTCTCATGGTTCGTAACAATCTCATCCGCATCGCCGCTTTCGTTCTCCTCCTAACGTTCCTTTTTGTTTGTCCCTCCACAACCTCTGCCGACCAACCGCCGCGCGTCTTTGCCTTTTATTATGCATGGTTTGACGAACAAACCTGGACGCCCGACCACGTCGCCGATTTGCCCGCCGAGCCCTATGTCTCGCGTGACCCCAACGCGATCGCGCGACACATTGACCAGGCAGCCGGCGCGGGCATTGATTCCTTTGTCGTCTCGTGGCTCGGTCCCGGCAATCCCACCGACGAACGCCTGCGCGTCCTGCTCGACATTGCGGGCGGCAAAGGTTTTTCTGCCACCATTGATTTTGAGGCGAATCGTTATGGCTCGCGCGATGCCCTGATCGGCGCGCTTGTCCATGTGCGCGACCAATTGATGCCGCACGGCGCTTTTTCGCGCGTGAATGGCAAGCCCGTCTTGTTTTTTTGGCGTCAGCAGGCGCGCAGTGTTGAGGAATGGCAGGAGATTCGCAATCAAGTGGACCCGAACCGCGACCAGATTTGGATTGCCGAAGGCGTCAACGCGGCGTATCAGCGCGTGTTTGACGGACATCACCTGTATTCGATTGCGTGGTCGCCGGATGTGAATCACACGTTGAGCGATTGGTCACGTCGCATTCGTCGCGCGGGGGTGGATAAACTGTGGGTCGCAACCGTGATGCCCGGTTACGATGACACGCTCACCGACCGCGCGGACCGTTTTGCGCGCGATCGCCGCAACGGCGATTTTTATCGCGAGACGTGGAACGCTGCCCTCGCCACCCGTCCCGACCTGGTAGTTATTACCAGTTTTAATGAATGGGTCGAGGGTTCGATGATCGAGCCGAGCGTGTCCTATGGCAATCTCTATCTCGACCTCACCCGCGAATTTGCCGCGCAGTTCAAAAGTTCCGCGCCGCCGTCTATGGAAGACAAGATGGCGCTCGCCGCGTCTCCGACCCCTCACCCAACTCTCGAACCGACGGCGGCGCCCGCCGCGTCATCCGCCGCGACCGCGACGCGCGGACCGTCACCGACGCCAACGCCTACCCCCATCGCCCTTGCCGCTTATCGCACCACGGGAATATTGCGGGTGCGCTCCGGTCCCGGTGTCGAGTATGATGTAATTGACCGTGTGCCCGAGAATTTTGTGCTCGATATTCTGGGGCGGAGCGCGGACAGCGCCTGGCTTGCGATCGCGTATCCCGATTACGGCTCGCTCGGCTGGGTCAGCAGTGAGTTTGTGACACCATCCGACGGGCTGGATCAATTTCCCGTCGAACTTGTGCCCGCGCCGGACACCGCAACACCCGTGCCCACCTCCTCTCCCAACCGGTCCGGCGCGGACAAGCTGTCTTGATGGCGCTAATCCGGGTATCGCCGGTTTTGCCTGATCGCGGTTGCGGTGATATTCTGAGGCGCTTCAAGTTTGGGAACAACAGTGTGCGAACTGTGCCGGACCGGACGGTCCTAACGGCTCCCATCTTGTGGCTAATCATTGCAAATTCACCGGCAGGAGCATAAATCAATCATGACCAAACAACGAGTCGGCGTGTTATTGGTGAACCACGGTTCCCACTCTCAAACGTGGAGACAAGCCCTGATGGACCTTGAAACGCGCGTGCGCGATTCAATTCTCGCGGACGGGCTTGTGCAAGAGATCAAGACCGCTCATATGGAATACACCGAGCCGTCAATCGCCACACGGATGAAAGAGTTTGACCGGGAAGGTTTCACCGACATTGTCATTGTGCCGATATTTTTGACCGTCAGCCCGCATTCTGTTGATGACATTCCAACTATACTTGGGCAAAAAGATGACGCCACGATCATCGAAACGCTCAAAGAAGAAAAAATTGAACGCTATGTTCCGACTGCGAGGACGCACATTGCTCCCTTGCTCGACTTTTCCAATACCCTACAGACAAACGTGTTGAGACGCTGCAAGGAACTGTCCAGACATCCCGAACAAGAGGGTCTGGTCCTGATCGGCTATGGCGATGAAACCTACGAGCGCGAATGGGGTGAGCTGTTTGAGCAAGTGGCTGAACACGTGAAACAGACTATCGGAATCAGCGAGCACAGCTATGGCTGGTGCGGACATATCGCGCACTATAGCCCCGAGTGGACAACCAAAGCGATCAGCGCGGTCCTGCAGAAAAAAGACACCGCCATCGTCATCCCGGTCCTTGTTGCATACGACGAAATGTTTCAAAAGAACATTATCGGTCGGGGAATAGAAAACCTGAACGGCAGCAGGGACCGCATTTTGTATAATGCCGATGCGATCCTGCCCGACAGCGACATCGAGGATTGGGTGATCCGTATCAGCAGCGAATACGCAAACAAGATCGCAAGTTAGGTTGTCTCGCGCGTCGTGCGCGCTAACCTATAATACTGTATGCGTATTTGCCCTGCACCGGTTTGCCCTCGGCAAAGCGCGCAAAGCGAAAAAGGGCGCGATCCAACTGTGCGGTCGGCTCGGATGCGCGTGTGACCATATCCGCGATCATTACCCCCACCGCAGGGCTGAGTTTGAACCCGTGCCCCGAAAATCCGGCAGCCACAAAGAAACCGCTGTCCGCCGGAATCTCGTCAATGATCGGGTGCCAATCCGGTGTGACCGCATACATGCCCGCATAGCCGCCTTTGGAAAGGGCATTCGCCATGGCAGGATGACGCTCGGTGAGCAGACCCCCTATTTCGGCAATAAAGGTGTCGTCCGCCGAGGTGTTGTACTGGTCGGGGTCCGCGATCGTGTCGCCATTGTGCGGCGAGACCGAGCCGATCAAAGTGAGCGCTTTGCCTTCTGGACGATAATAGACTTGATGGGCAAAATCGGCGATCACGTGCCCGGGTTTCCCAAGCCCCGGCAGTTGCTGAAACATCGCGATTTGATGGCGTTCCGGGGTGACGGGCAATGAGATGCCCAATGGCGCGCAGAGACCGGGCGCCCATGCATTGGCGCAATTGACCACGTTCGGAGTTGAAATCATTCCGCGAGTCGTTTCCACGCCCGCGACGCGTCCGTGTTCCATGACGATGCGCGTTGCGGGTGTTTCTTGCCAAATTTCTGCGCCCTTGCCGCGCGCGGCTTGCGCCACACTCGCGGTCGTCGCGGCGGGGTCTGCATAACCCCCTTCCGGTTCGTATGCGGCAGCGACCAATTCGGTTGCCGTGATGGATGGCTCCAGTTCGCGCAATTCCTCGGGCGTGATGATTTGCGTTTGGATACCGACGCCCTGCTGGAGGGCAATGTTCTCGCGCAAGCCATTTTCATCCTTGCCCGAAACCAAAACAACAAAGCCAGTGTTGACAAAATCCGCGCTGCCTCCCACCACCTCGCCAAAGTGTTGAAATACCCGCAGCGAGTACAGCGCCATCCGGGCGGTGATTTCATTCGAATAATGTTGACGGATGACCGCGGAGGAGCGTCCTGTCGAGCCCGCCGCGAGAAATTTCTTTTCTGTCAGAATCACGCGCATGCCGCGCGCGGCAAGTTGAAATGCCGCATTCGTGCCTGTGACGCCTCCCCCGATTACGACGACATCAGCGGTTGTCTGCATAACAGTCTCCTTGTTTCACTTGGATTTTGATACCCCGTGGCCCTGCGCGAACGTTTATCAGGCATGCTCACCGACGCATCATTAAGGATCCGTAAATTTACAATTTCCCGAATTTGCTTGAATGAGCCAGATACTGGAAAACGCGAATCCTCGCGGATCATTACGAATTTACGCGAATTCTATTTTGTCCCAAGCATTTTGTGGAGATTCGTGCAAGCCGCAGTTTGGCGAACGATTCGCGCCGATTCGCGTTCCAGAGACTAACACTGGTTTCCGTTTCGACAAGCAAGGTATACTTGTACGAACCCTAACCGATTTGCTTTGCGTCCTTGCCAATAAACACTCTATTCCGAACTCTTGCGGGGCGTCTTGGATTGTGTGACGAGGTCCTGAACGGCGGGACCCGGCGCCCAGGGAGTCCCCAATTTGGGCAAAAGGTAGCGGTCGAGACCATACCATCCTGCGGTTTTCCATGCCAGGACGAGCGCGATCTCGAGAACCAGAAACAAGGGATTGGAGGAAGCGCTGCCTGCCAGAAGGAAGTTCCAGTTCAGAAACGCGCCGGTAAAAGCGCCGATGCCGACAAAGGCGCCAAGCAGCAGACTCAACCCCACGAACAACTCGCCGGCGATGACCAGTTTCGAAAACCAGGTCCACGCCTGAATGTCGTAGAGATACTGGATGAACGTCTGATACCAGTCGAAATAGATGTTTCCGTCGAGCGCTTTTGCCCAAAAGCCCATGAGGGCTTGCCCGGTCTGTGACCAGGCGGGATTTGTCAGTTTGCCGAACCCGGAGCTCAGCCAGGAATATGCCAAATACAGGCGCACGATCAGCCAAAACCATGCGAAACGAGTATCGGAAAAGAGAAACTTGGCGAGCGGCGGGTCGGGAATATAGATCGTCGTGCGAGGATCGGGTCGCAAAAAGTTCATTGGTAAATCTCCTGTGGGACCAGATGATGTATCCCGTCGAAATGATACAACGAATCAGAGTGAATTGCATAACGCCGCCAAGAGCATTGTCCTTGCAACGGTTGGCGCTGCAAGCGGCAGTACGTCAAAAAGGAGAGACACAAACAATGTGCCTCTCCTTTTTTTTCTTTGGTCAGACTGTCGCGCTATCCCGCAAGCACTTTGGCTTTGGCGGCTGCAAATTCTTCGTCGGTCAACATTCCCGCCTGTTTCATTTGCATTAGTCTCTCGAGCTGCGCCATTGCATCATTTGCGGGCGCAGCCACGGGCGCGGGTGCGGCGGGCGCCGGTTCGGGTGCGGCGGGTGCTTGCTGGGCAGCCAACTGTTGTGCTACAGCGGCGTCAATCTGCGCTTGTTGCGCGGCAGCCGCTTGTTCGGCTTGCGCTTGCTGGGCAGCCGCTTTTTGCTGCGCGCTGTTGTTCATCGCGCCGCTGACACCTTTGGAAACTGCGGTCGCGGTCCCCGCGATCACGGCGGTGCGCGCGGCGGTTCCGACCAAACTGGGTCCGCGCCGCGGCGCCACGACTACCGGTCTTCGTCTCATTTGAATGCCTCCTAAAATCCTATGCTTTGCCGCGAGCTTGCATCACTTGTTCCACGATTTCGCGCGGCACAAAACCTTGGGTTACCACTTGTCCGTTCGCCCCTCGAATTGCTTCCGCCAACCCGACAGCCCAGGTGTGTTCAAACACCAATAGCGCAGCCGAATTGTTTGGCGGAATGTTGGCAGCCAGTTCTTGCAGATCACTGTCGGACAACACCCCGTCCGTGTGATCTACGATCTCTCCAAACGCATTGAATTCTGCGTCATCCAGATCATTAATTTCCATCGTAGCAACGTTGCCGTCCTGGTCTTTGATGACAAACGCAATATCCACGATCCGAATCAATCCCTGTGAAACTACATCGGCTAATGCCGGAACGATTTCGCCTCTGAATTGATTTTTGGGAAAGGCGAATACAAAATACTGCACGGGTCCGTATGCCATCGCATACCTCCTGAATGAAATTCTATCTGAATCCGGTTTAAAAAAAGGTCAAATGCCACGCGCGGCCAAGCCAAGAAAAAGCATTATCAATCGAATACTGTAGAAATGCAAATACTCTGGTGATTGCCTGAATCTCAAAACCTTCGAGGTCTCCAAGACCTCGAAGGTTTTGAACGTCAACTTGTTCTACGCGATGTAGGTAATCACCAGAAATACTCTGCCGGTCGCGCGTCAACGCATCTTGAAGCGGGCTGCTACAGAATGGGTGTCGAAAGGAGAATGGCCAACCCGAGCAAAAGCCCGATGGCGCCGAGCGCCAGGACCGCCCAGTTGAGCGCCTCTGCATCAAATTTGCCGGTCACCCCGCCAAAAAAGAGTACTGACGCAAAGATAATTGTAAACAATAAATAGCGGTCCGCAATGATGCCCGCCTCGGCGGCGGCTTGAAACTCGGCTTCCGAGACTGCCTCCCAATGCTGCATCTCTAGTGTTTCCGGCAGCACATATTCAGCCATCGCAAACGGGGTGGTGGGAGCCGTCGGGTCGGTCAGGGGTTGGGTTGCTTGCCAGGCGATGGCTGCAGTCTTGAGCGGCTCGGGGAAACGCCGCTGCATAAAGTCAGCCAGAGGTTGATTGTTGGCGCCTCTCGCGCCAAGCCATTGGCTGAACAAGTCCGCGTGCAAGGTTAACTTTTGTTCCGCCAGGTTGGCGTATTTGGATGTGCGAATGATTGCCACTGTGGCGGCAGACGAGTGATCGGTCTGTTTGCCGCCCCAAAGTGTGGACTGATATCCGCTCCAGGCGGTTGCCACTGTCGCCAGCGCCAGCAGCACGGTTGCCGCGAGCTCGAGCCAATGGTCCAGTATTTTTTCCCGATTCTTGCGCGGCAGGATGCGGTCAAGAATACTCTTGGAAGTGTCAGAGGGTTCTTGGGTCATGGTTTGACTTGGATGCAAATAAAAGCGTCAAAGGGCAAAGAGCGAGTGCCCGGCAATGGAAAAGATTCTTGGCAGAACGCAGCCATAACTCTTGCTGTGGAACCCGCGCGCACTGCAGGTGGCACGGGACTGAGCGCGGCAGCGGCAGTGATGATACCGGGCGACTCTACTATCTATATTTTTATTTCTATGTCAAGGAGTTGTGATACAAAAATCTATTATCCCCGCTCTTGAGCCGGTCCGGTCCTGCTCTCGTTGGCTGTGCGTCCTATTCTTGGTTGGGGGCGGGAACGAAACGGCGTTTGTTCCTTACCATTCAAAATGATGACGCACTTGCGCTCTCGTCAAATCTGTGTCCCCGGAATCGCAAGCGGTGGTAGAATTGGCGTGCGCAGAATCTCTGCTGTCAGTTTTCGCATCTCTTTCAAAAGGACCCATCCATGCTGGTATCAAATCCACGCGGTAACTATCGTTTTTTACAGGGCGGCGCGGCGTTTTCCGGCGCGGTGATCGCTGACCCCGGTTACGCCATTATCCATGTCACATTTTTGAAACCACCGCCCGTCACGGAAGGTTTTGACTGGATTGCCGATTATTTGATAAAACAGGGCAGACCCGCGCAAGCGGTCTGTGCGATTGAACTGCGCTCGCCGCGGCGTCTCTCGATGTCGGAATTTGGCGAGTTTAACAACGGCGTCTATTTGCCCGCGTTGAAAAAACATGATTTGCAGATGAATGGTGTCGGTCCCATGACGCGCAGCAACCTTGCCGTCGAAATGAATCCACCGTCGCAGCCTGTCATCTATGCCTTTGCCTACACGGTCGCGGCCACCGACCGGGGCACACCGCGCGATTTTGTATTGTCGGGCGCGGCGGATCTGGACGGCGCGCGCGGCATCATTCGCGCGGGGGAAACCTCCGACGATGCCATGCGGGAAAAAGCGGTCTTTGTGATGGCGGAGCTCAATGGGCGGTTGGATACGCTGGGCTTGCGTTGGGACGACTGCACCGCGTTCAATGTCTATACGGCGCACGATATTTTCTCTTTTATGCGCGAGGTGATACTTGGACCGCTCGGGCGCGCGCAGATGCAGGGGGTGCGGTGGTATTTGACTCGTCCGCCGATCGAAGGTTTGGAATTTGAAGCGGACGCGCGGCGCACCCTGCGAGAGGTTTGTATTCCATCATAAAAAGATGTCATCAAGAAAATTGCGCCGACGTAATCGTCGGCGCAATTCTGGATCTCTAAAAAGTGTGGGCGCGTTGATCGTTACTCGCCGCACGCGGCGTCTGATCGGTGTGCGCCGCCTGGCAAGCTTAAATCCACGCCGACGCGCGCATTCAAGATGGACTCGGTGCCAAGTTGATTGATGGGCAGACCCAATGCCTGGGCTATAATGTCAACCCCGGCCGGGTTCAACACGAGCGTGGGGAGTTCGGCTCCGTCAACCGACGTGGTCAATGTGCCTTGATCCCAACATGCGAGCGCATGACTGCCGCCCATGCGTATTTGTTGAAGGACGTATGGATGAATCCCTGTGGCGAGCGGTCCGTTCTCGACTGCCAGTTGACCGTTGGATGCAATGTCAACCAAAATCGGTTTGGACAGACTGAGTTCGACGGCGTGACTGCCGTCGTTGCTGTATCGCGCGGTCACGTCAAAGTCGGAGGAACTAACCCACTCTTCTACGCGCGCCTGGACGCCAGGAACGAGTTGGATGCCATAGTTGGCAGCTAATGCGGCCGCATTTTGGCGCTGCTCCGGAGTCCACAAGCCCTGCACAACCTGTTGCCCCTGTACCGCGAGCGCGATCGAGCTGTCTTGAACTTCAAGGTCCACGGCTCCGAGATTCTTTGCAATCGTCGCGATTTGCGGGTCAACGGGAGCCATACCGAGTGCAGCGAGATTGATGCCGCCCACGTTGATATTGCCTGCATCGTCAATGGTGATATCAACTTTGGCGCTATTATTCGCCGGACCCTGTTTGGGCTTGCCTTCGGGTGGACCGGCGGCTTCGATCGGTTTCGAGATCGCCATATTAAGACACAGCAAGGCAATTGCGATTACTGCAGCAAAGAGCAATTTGTGTTTCATCGTATATCTCCTTTGAACAGATGATATGAACCCTGGAATGGATGTGTAGGTTGTGCTCAACGTGTCAATAGTGGATACCTTCCTATCCCGGGATAAACTGGAGAGTGGGACTTGCGGTCGCCTGAAAATTGCGATGCGACTCGGAGGGGTATCCCAATCGAAAACATTCCGTCCCGCCTTGGCGGCGCCCCCGAATCTCATATGCGATTGTAGCATTCCGCATAGACTGCTGTCAAGCGCATGTTTCGACTTTTTTCAACCCTTTTTCTGTAGATTGCCCGTATCCGATCCGGAAATTCTATTCTGCGCGGTCATGTTATAATTCACCCGCGCTCGGGGCATTTTGGCTCGGGGCGAGTTGTCTGAAAACCAATTTCTCAAGATCGCCTGACTATGACATTTCAAGCATCACCTCCGCTCAACTGCCCGGTCTGTCAGCTGCCCGCCGAGCGCCCGATTGGTCCCGAACCCGACAAGCGGCGCGTGGGCAGGTGCCCGGAATGTGCCACCCAGCACCATGTGTGGTGCTGGCATGTGCATGGGGGATGTGCCAAACCAAACTGCCTGCTCAATCCGCGGAGCCGCAGGCATGGCACAATTCCTTACCAGCCCGAGCGCGTGCATGAGGTGTTTATGATGGATGAGGGTCCCGAACAGGCGCACCTGAACACGGACCGCTGGACGGCTTTTGAAAAGTTCGAAGCTGAATATGCGTCCGGCAGTCATCGGCGGATGGCGGCGGCGTGGAACGAGGAATTGTTTGGATATTTCCAACCGGCGGAAAAGTATCGCGCCGAGATCGCTGTCGCGAATCGGTGCGTGCGCCATATGGAACAACTGCGGACCGAGTATCGTCAAAAACGTTGGCAGCGTGTCGTCGAAATCTATGAAGCCAATCGCGAGCATTTTGATTCATGCGATGACTTTTTGAACGGATACAAACCGCATGTGGAAGAGGCGATCCGGCAGCTCACGCTGCAATTGCAGCAGCGCTTTAATGCCGCGCTCGAACAAAATGACGACGAGGCGTTGGAGAAGATTTTGACCGAACGCGCTTCCGGTTACACTTCGTTTGCGATGTTGGACTATTACGAACGGCTCGGGATTCTGACGACGGAAGACCGCACGCGCGGGGTGTTGGCGTTGGAGCGGCTCGGGGTGATCCGCGAAATCAAAAATTATTTGGCGCGCGTGAATTCGCAGGACAGGGCGCTTGACCTGTATGACGATAAAGAGCATGAATTGCATCTTGCCGATTCCAGAGCACTCTCGAAAAATGATCGCAGCGCGCTCTATGACGCGCGGCGCGCGCGGTCACGCGATACGCTGCGCCAAGCCGTGATCAGTGGAGATGACGAGCAGATTCTTGCCGCCGCCACTGCCGCGCTGGCTGTTGGCTGGGTGCTTCCCGATGCGACGTTGGAGCGCGTGCGTCAAGCCGCAGGGCGCCGCGCCGCGCGGGCGCGGGTGGCGCAAGCAGATAACGAACGCGATCTGATCATTGCGTATGATGAAGAGTTGCTGGCAGATGACAAGTTGTTGGCGCAAGGAAAACGCGATGAAATCAATAACGCGCGACGCGTGTTCAAGCCGCTGCTTGCGCTGAGGCGCGCAATCCGTCGAAATGATTTGCGGGCGGTCAGCGTCCTGATTCAAGACCCGGCTTTGGCGGTTGGACTGATGCAGCATTTGGATGGGTCAGAAAAGGTCGTTGTTGAGCGGGTGCAGCAAGCGGTGCAGACGGTCGTGGAATTGCGAAAAGCGATTGCTGACCGTCCCTGGACAGAAACGATGCTTCAGCAGATTGTGGATTGGTGTGAGGGTCCCGAGAATCTGGAGACGATAGACGCGTTGTTGTCGCCGTTTGAGATGAAACAGGTACGCAATGCGCTGGCTACGTTCACAGCAATTGACGAATTGAGGCGGCTCGAACAAGCGCCGGAGATGGCATACATTAAACTGGCGATTGCTGCGACCTACAAAAAGGCGTATGACGCGGGCGTCATTTTGCCAAACACCCTGAATTGGAGCAAAATCCGTGCCGCGCTCGAGTTTCAGGAGCGCTGGAGGGTGCTCACGAACGCGCTGGGCGCGGGGGATGACCGCGCCATCTTTGAAGCGTGGAATCCCGGCTATTTGCATGAGGGTTTGGAGTTGTTGAACGACCATGAAAAACAAACGCTTGTCAGGGCATTGAAAAATACGAGTCGCAAGGAACGGATTGCCAGCGCGCTCGCCAGCGAAGATATGCAGCGCATCGAGTATGTCCAAAGTGAGCTTGCCAGACCGGTGGACGATTGAACCCAGTCATCAGGTGTATGATATTGCGGAGGTGAATCAAAGCATGGAAAACGTAATCGTACCGCGGACCGGGCCGGGGGTGGACCGTGATCTCAAGGTGGACCTGGCTGTTTCCGAGTTGAATCGGATAAACATGGGCCAGCCCGCGCGGCGCCTGCAATCGCTTAATGAGGCATTGAGCAGTGACGTCCAAATGGGCAAGCTGTCCAATATCAACATATATGGCGCGTTTGATCCGGAGGCAATCGAAAAGCGCGCCGCCGATGAGGCGCTGCGCGAATACAGCACGCTGTGGAGTGGTTTCGAATGGATCCGCAACGTGCTCGTGCTGGTCCCCATCACGTTGACCTGGTTTTCCTTTTGGCTGGCGGCGCAGGACTATGGGGCGTTGTTGCAATCGGACCCCCAGATGCGAGGTGAGAGTTTTCTCTATCTCTGGGAAACGGGTTTTGCGGGCAAGGCGGTGATGCCCTTTATGACATTCAGTCAGACCGCGCTGCTCGCCGCCTTTGTGCTGGTCATTATTATTTTTCTGACGATCCTGGTGCACTATCGCAAGGATGTTGGGGCGACGCGCGCAAATAATGATGCCGCCAAGATTCGCGCCGATGTGGAAGATGCGCTGTGGGAAATTGAAAAAGCGCTGAGCAGCCGCCGTCGCACGGATACAGATATTGGCGTGGTCGAGGACCTCCAGCAAGCGCTTTTGCAGTTTAACACGATTTCCGCGCAGATGGGCTCGGCGGTCAGCCAGATGGATGGCGGCGCGCGCGAATGGATGAATCTCACCAAGGGCTTGGACTTGCGTCTGGGCATGGTGGTGGGGCAGATGAAAGAAGAAGCGGATGGACTGCGCGTCTTTAGCAATGGGCTGACCGGCAACGTTGACAAGATGTTTTCAAATCTGGAATCGGCGTCGCAAACGTCTGCGCGGCTGGCGACCGCCATCGAACAATTGTCCGGGGCGGTCCAAGCCAACACGGTGGTCCAGGAAGACAAGTTGACTGATATTGCGGCACAGCTGAACCTGATGGAGGAAGAAGCCAAGGGTTGGGGTCTCGCGCTTCGCAAGACGACGGATGACCTGCGGTTGGCGGTGGACAAGAGCAGTAGTTCCGCGGCGAGCATCGCGGGCGCGGTTGTTACAGTGACGGCAGTGTTGAAAGGTCAGGATGAACTGCGGACGGCGATCAATTCCTTGGAGCGGACTTTATCCACCACTGTCGCGTCAAGCCGCGATGAAGCGGGCGCCCTCGGCGCGAGTCAGCTGAGGTCAACCGTGGAGGGACTTGCGCGGACCAACGCGGAAATCGCGCGCGACCAGACGAATCTGCTCACCCAGATTCGCAACGAACTGACTCAGACGATGCGGGCGTTCATGACCGAGCGGGCGAGCGTGACGCAGGCATTGGAACAGCAGGCGCTCAACCGCAATACCGGACCTGTTCAGGCGCAGATTCAGGTGATGCCTCTCGCCTTTGCCATCGGCGCGAGCGTTGTCGTTGCCTCGATTCTTGTAATCGGCGCTGTATTTTTGATGCTGCGCGTTTTTCCCAACTGATCATGGCTGCTGGATTGGGCAAGTTGATTTACGAGCTTGCTTGCCGAGGTTGCCGGCAGCGCCGGCTATTGTAGCTCGGAGAGATTTAATGAATACCGGAAATTCTTCGCGTGATACCATCGCTCTGGCGGGATGGCTTTTTGCCGACTTGCTTTTGGGTCTGGGATTGTTGTTTTTTGTGGCAGCAAGCAAAGGCACGCCGCCCGTGCCAACTCCAACGATCACTCCAACCGCCAGTTTGACATTTACGCCGACCCCGACAATTACACGACTACCGACGTATACGCCGTACCCGACCTTTACTCCAATTTATACTTTTACGCCGTATCCTACGTTCACCCCGTTCCCGCCGAACTTGACGTATACGCCGTATCCGACGTTTACGCCGATTCCGCCGGAATGGACCTATACGCCGTACCCCACCTACACACCGTTTCCACCGGTCGCAACACAGACTCCGCGGGCAACTTTTACGCCGCTGTCAACCTATACGCCGTATCCGACGGTGGTTTATGGGCTGAGTGGAACCCCCTTTGTCGCGAATTTCAAAGTCAGTCCGGCGACCGCGCGGGCGTTATTGACCGGCTCGGAGCAGGCGCGCGCGCGCCTGCGCGAGGAAATGCGCGCCCAGTTGCGCACACAAGTTCAGCAGTGTCTGGCGCGATTCAACAACGTGGAACGGGTTGGTGTTGCATTGATTTTTGGTTCGGACTCTAGCCCCACCATTGGAAACCGCCTGGCAGAGGAAACCGCGCGGATTTTGAGCGAGGCATACCCGCGCATTTTTGACGGGACCGTTATGAAGACTTATCATTTTATTTCCGGAGACCCGTCCGCCTCGGGAGATGTCGAAGTCGAACTTTATTTCGTCGGCGAAACCGGGCGGGATGACCCGGTCTCCTCCATTGACAGCGTATGCAACCCGTAATCGAACGAGACCGAGAGTCGCGGATGTGATCGCAGTTCATGTGATGCAAAAACCCGATGTCACGAGCGACATCGGGTTTTTATTTTGCCGCAGCGCGCGCTGCCAGTGGCGTGTTTGATGGGCGCGTCTTGCGTATTGAAAGCAAACTTTAAGCGGCGTTCAAGCGCATTGCCCGCTACGCACGCGCGTCAAATTCCGGATTGGTCACATCACAAATATAGCTCCACCAGTTGTTGGAAATTCCGTTGATGCGTCCCGCAGCTTTGGGGAAACGGCTGAACCACCAATGATGATGTCCGCGAATGTCGCCACTGCCCCAGGCGGCGGCGTTTTGCGTTTTGGGCGCGCGGGGCAGATTGGGAAAGGTGAGCCAGTCATCGGCATAGGTGACAACGGGGCGCTGATTGCCCCAATCGTAATCCTGATCGCTGTTGGGCGCATAGTGGACGTTTCCACATTGTGCGTTTCCCGGCGCGATTTTATCGAATAGCAAAAATTTGGCGAATAGATTGGTCTCGGCGTATTTGAGCGCGTCGAACTGGTTGGGGTTGCTGCGAAAAGCGTAGGTCCAGCTGAGAAAACTCTGGGCATTGTAGATTCTTGCCATGAGCGATTCGGTGCGGTGCGCGAGGTCTTCTTCCATTTCGCCGACGCCGCGCTCGTACGAAAAGCCCATGATCACATAGCGTCTGCCGGAGGTGTTGGCTAGCGGCTCGGCATTGCACCAAAACGCGCCGGTCCCGCACATGATAGATTCATACAAACCGGCAAAGGGCGGCGCAAAAATCCATACCTCGTCAATTTCATCATTGTTGACACGTTCCGTGAGACGATGGTCGGCGATGATTTTGTAATAGTCAATCTTGTCGGGCTGGTGATACCGGTCCATGTGGTTGGTATACATGTCAAGGAATTCGAGCGCGGTGTAGCGAAAGCCGTCCGCCTTGAGCGGAAATTCAGGTATGGTGATGCGCTCGACAACGTTGTATTTGACGAGTCCGCCGCTGGTCTCGTCCACGTCAGCCAGATAGCCCGCTATCAAGTCCTCGACGCGTGACCATCCGCGGTTTGTTCTGCCCCATTCTATCAGCGACAAATTCTTTATCGGGTCCACAATAGGGTCATAGACCAACGCCACGACGCGCGGCTCGAGCGGGACGAGGGGCTCGGGCGTAATGACCGGTTTGTCGGGTTCGGTGGGGGGTTGAGCGGGGGAAGGCGGTGACGCGCCAAAGAGCGAACGGAAAAAATTGGCGAGATTTGCGAAAAATGATGGTTTGGATTGGGACATTAGCCGGCTCCGTAGAGTGCTATTGGTTGAAACAATTATAACTCACGTCTTGCATCTTGCGGAGAAACTGCGCCTCTATTTGAGACCCCATTTTTCGATACGCTCATAGCCCTCCATCACGGCAAAAGTGCGGTCGAGGCGCGGGCGGTTGAGCGAAGCGCGCTGGCTCCACAAGACCGGGATAATGACTGCCTGTTCTTCGACCAAAAGCTTTTCGGCGCGGGAATAGAGCAAGCGGCGTTTGAGGACGTCGGTCTCGCGCGCGGCTTCCGAGACCAACTGGTCGTATTGGGGCGATGACCATTTGGTAAAGTTGTAGGGCGAACCCGAATGAAAAGCGTCATAGGCAAAATTGTGTGCGTCGGGATAAGAACCGCAATAGCCCATCCGAAAGATGGGCGGCGGGTCAGTCCGCAAAAGCTCCATATAGGTGCCAAAGTCGGAATCTTCGACGGTGATGGAAGCGGCGAGTGTGGCGCGCCAATTCTGAATAGAGGCGACGGCGGCATCGAGAAAAAGGGTATTGGTGTTGGTGCCGAATACGAGCGCGGGTAAGCGCGCGCCGGCAGCGCGCGCCTGATCCATGGTCGTCTTGGCAAGGGGCGCGTTAAAATCAATTCCCACATCGGCGCTCGAATCGGGCGCGGCATTGACCTCGGGGGGCGTGAACCAGCGCGCCGGTTCACCCAGTTTGAAAACTTGCGCGACAACATCATCGCGGTTCAATGCCAGCGCAAACGCCTGGCGCACTTGTGCATTGTCAAAGGGCGGTTTGGAGGTGTTGAACCCCCAGTACAACGAACATAGACCGGGATGGAGCGTTATCTCGCGTGACAGTGCGGGGTCTGCATACACCCGATCCAGATTTGCGTCTTCGATGCTGTCATAAGGGTCGGTTGTGTCCAACTGACCGCGCAAATACGCATCGAGCGCGGATGCCACGTCGGGCAGCAGGCGAAATCGCAGACGTTCGATTTCGGTATCGTCCGCCTCGTAATAGTGGGGGTTTTTTTCGAGCAAGAGAAAACGAAATGGTTCGAGATCAATCAAGACATAGGGTCCGCTGGTCCACATTTCGCCGAGATCGGTCCAATTGACGCCCGACGCATCGATATTTTCACGCGGCACGACGCGACCGAGCCATGCGCCGACGATGGTGGGAAAGGCAGATGTCGGTTGAATCAGTTGAAATTGGACGGTGTATTCACCCGTCGCGCGAACGCCCAGTTCCTCGGCAAAACGTTCGAGGTCTGCGGGTGCGGTGCGCGGGTCGGCATTGACAAAGCGGCTTGCGTTTTGAATAAGGGGCGCAAACCGGGGCGCATAGCCCGACGCGGTGCGCGGGTCGAACATGCGGCGCACGCTATAGACCACGTCCTCTGCATTGATGGGGCGCAAGCGCTCAGTGTCGCCTGTTTCGGCATTGTATTTTACCCAGTAAACATCGTCGCGGAGGCGAAATTCCCAGAGCAGTCCATCGGAGGAAACCAGCCATTCACGCGCGATCCCGGGCAGGGGTGCGCCGTCGCTTTCGTTCAACTGGATCAGATTGGCAAATAAGAGTTGGTCTACCTGAATGGTTGGCGGGTCGGTGGCGAGGAGGGGGTCAAGAGTCTGCGGCTCGGCGCCGAGGTTGAGGGCAATTTCTGTGCCTTGGGCGGAGGTCGTCTGTCGGCAGCCGATGAGGACAAGACACACCCCGAGCAAAAGCAACAAGCGAATTTTCACCCCATGATTATAAGCACAGGAAATTGAAACCTACAAATAGCCGGTGGTTACCTAAATCTCAAAACCTTCGAGTGTCTCATGGCGAATCGAGTGCGCCCGACCTCGAAGGTTTTGAACCTCAACTTGTTCTGCGCGATGTGGACAAATAGAGGTCACTTGGGCGTTTCGGCATCTTGAAATTCGTGCGCCAGAAATTCCTGCCGTGTAATTTCCATTTTGACCCCGTCAAATTCGCCCACATCGGGCGTAAAACGAGGTCCGCGCTCGGTGACGCGAAAGCCGACGGCGGCAAACGCATGCTGGGCGCGCACATTCTCGCGGAACGTATACAAATAAATCAGGTTGAGCGACGAGGTGGTAAAGAGATGATGGAGGAGGGTGCGCGTGGCGTCGCGCCCGTAACCGCGGTTTTGATACTCGCGCGCGCCAATCACCACGCCCAATTCGGCGTCGCGGCGGTTCCAATCTATCGCAAAAACGCCGATACGCCCGATCAGCTCCAAGGTGTCGCGGACAAATAACAAATACATGCGGCGGTTGGTCGGTCCATAGAGCCGCTCGCCGCGCACATGGTCGCGGAATTCGCTCTCGCTCAATGCAGTGGGAGTGCCGCCGCTCCAGCGCAGCAATTCCGTATCGCGGCTCCAGGCGTAAAGGCGCGAAATCTCGGCGTCGCTCATGCGGTCTTCAAAGCGGCGGAGAAAGGTTTTTTCGCCGTAAATCAATGTCATTTCAGGAACGAAGCTTGTCGCGTGTCAACAACAAGCCGACAATCGTCTTGGCGTCGGCGATTTCACCTGTGGCGATGCGCGCGATCGCATCGTCGAGCGAGAGTTTTTCGACCGCAATGTCCTCGTCACCCATGAGGTTTTGTTGACCCTCGGTCAAATCGCGCGCGAGATACAAAAACATTTCTTCGGTCAGGATGCCGGGACTGGAGAAAAAGCGGACTAGAAAATCCCAGCGCGCGGCGGTCAAGCCGGTTTCTTCAGCCAGTTCGCGCGGCGCGCCCTCTGCGGGGTCCTCGTTTTTTTCGAGGGTGCCTGCCGGAATTTCAAGCATGACGCGCTTTGCCGCCGCGCGCCATTGGCGCACCAGGGTCACATTGCCATCCGCGTCGAGTGGAATCATGGCAACGGCGCCGTGATGTTCAATGATCTCGCGTTTAGTGATATCGCCGTTTTTTACACTGACCGTATCAACACGGAGATCGAGGACCCGGCCGCGATAGATATAGTCGCTCTGGATTAGTTTTTCCATAGAGGTAACATTGCCACAGCTGGGGGAAAATGACAAGGCGCGCACCCGTGGGCGCGCGCCTTGATTGGTTGAACGTGATGACGATAGTCAGTGTCAGGGGATGATCAGCTGTTGTCCCGGAAAGATGTAATCGGGAGCCGGAATGCTGTTGGCTTGTTGCAACGCGGCGGCAGTCGTGCCGCAGGCGCGAGCAATGCTGTTGAGCGTATCGCCGCTCCTGACGGTATATGGGCTGGCACAGCTGCCGGAAGAGGGGGGCGCCTGGCCGCCACTGCTCGGGGGCTGCTGCGGTTGAGAGGAACCGCCGCCGGGCATGTTGAGCTGTTGCCCCGGGACCAAAACACTGGGATTCATGCCGGGGTTTGCCGCCAACAATGCCTGAGGAGTCACGCCACACTTGCGCGCTATAGCATAGAACCACTCGCCGGCTTGAACTGTGTATGGATTGGCGCACGCGCCGGACGAGGGTTGCTGTGTAGTGGTGTCCGAACCCGGGGCCGGTGTTGCCTGGACAGGTTGACCGGTGTCGCCAACGGTGGTTGGCGTCGGGAAAAGGGTCGGTTCGACGATAATGGGCGTCGGCTGCCCTTGTGCCGGCGTCTCTGATGATTCGCTGCCGGTTGGGGGAGGAACGAGCGTTGGGACCTCACCCGATTGAGGGGTCGGGACCGTGTCGGCAATAATAGGGGTGGGCTGCCCTTGCGGGTTTTCGGCGGACGGAACGACAATCGGTTCGTTGGCGAGCGGGACGAGCGTGGGAGTGGGAACTGCGGGCTTGCTTTGGGTGCAAGCTGCAGTGGCAACGACCATGAGGACAAGCGATAAAAATAGAATGCCCCTGGCGTAATACGATTTCATCGGTCATTCTCCTTTTTCCGATTCGCGGGGTTTGATGTCCAACTTGATCGAACACCAATTTTATAAGCGAGTCAAGCAGGATAATGCCGCCGGGTTACAGCAAGGACTATAGCACAAGCCCCGCGCGGCGTCAAGGCAAAAATGACTATACCACAAGTTGCGGCGTGCTTGTGCGCTGCGGCCCGCTCGAACGCGACGCGGGGGGCAGGTTGGTGTTTTACTAGTGTGCGATATAATAAAGTTCGACGCAAAGGTCACGACTGTGGTGTCAGTGCGCGGCAGGTTTGTGCCTGTCCGGGCGGGCACGCGACACAGTTTTCTGCGTTGTTTATATGATGAGGAGTACACTCTTGATTACGTCAGCCCCTGAACTCGTAGATTTGAAAATTCCTCGCGCTGATTTGCGCGAAACACCCTGGTTTGCCCCGCGCACGATCTCGATTCTGAATGAGCCAATTCCCGGCGACAAAGTCCAGGCGGAGCTCTTGCCCAAGTTAATCGAGTCCTTTCGCGAACAAGGACATATTGTTTCGGATGGACCTGACGGCAATGTGAATTTGATGATTGGTTTTTACGAGGTGCCGAACACGGACGAGCTCTTGTTGGACCGCATCCCGGAGCGCCCTCTGCCGCTGGCTTTGACGGTCATGCGCGAATACAAGTTGGCGCGCCGTCCCGATAATCTCGTATTGTTTCTGACCATTCGCGAACGACCCAGTCAGATGCTGCACAAACAGGTGATCGAGCTGTCCCGCACCGCCATGGCACGGGCGGGGTCTCCCAAGATCATCTTTCTTTCGGGAGACCGCAAGACGGGTGAGCTGTGGGAAAGCACGTATACCACGATGGAAGGCGGGCACCCGAGCGACAAGACCGAAGAGCGTGATGTGGTCACGATGCTGCGCGATCGTCTGATTTCGATGGCGTGCGCGCGGGATGTCGGCGCGGACTATATCGTGGTGGACGACAAGATCAGCCGCGCGCAGTGGGCAAACACTCGCACACCCGAAGCGCTGATTGATGCGGGTCATCGCATGGACAAGCTAAACCTGCTGCCCGCGCCCAAAAATATCAGCGATTATGTTTCCCCCGAACTGGCGACGATCTATAATCGCTATCTGAATATGAAGGGTTTTAGCGAGGGCATGTTGTTTGCGTTCGATCCTGATACGGATACGCTGATGGTCACGGCGTCCGGGTCGTGGAACGTGGACAAGCGCGCGCTCAAGCGTGAGGAAGTGGTGCCGATTGGCGGCATGGAAGGACACAAGATTCTGGTCTATGCGCCCGAAGGGGTCAAGCCAAAAGGTCCGTCGGTCGAAGCGGTGGAGATGTATACGCTCTTGATGAGCGTGCCCAAAACGCGCGTTTCGAAAAAGAACGGGGTCTGGATGGCGGACCCGCATGGTGAAAAAGAGGTGCCGATGATTCGTGGCGGGGTGCATACCCACATCGGGGTTCTGCACATTGACGAAGAATGGGTCGAAGACATGGGGCTCAATCGTCGCGATTATCCGTATGGTTTTGGGTGTGGCACCGACTTGATGAAACAGCTGGCACAGGACGCGGCGCGTCGTTCCAAAGCGATTCACGATCCCAACGACAACCGCCTGTATGTGCGCTGGCAGATGTTGTATCACGGCGAAACCGCGGTGGAATTGTGGAAACCTGGCGCGAGCGATCAGCCCCTGCAAGGGCTGTTGGATATGTATGATCCGCAGCGGGTGGGCGCGATCGAATACACGCACGACCATATTGACCAGCCATAAGGTTACAAGAAACAAGAGGTGTGAAAAAAATCCCGATACATAGTATCGGGATTTTTTTCGCAATTCGACGCGCCGCGGAAATTCAAAACTCGAACACAGCTTTGATGGCGCGGCTCGCGCCGCGCTTTTCCAGCAGCTCGAACGCGTGGGCATAGTCCTGCAGTTTGAATTTGTGCGTGACGAGCCAGCCCAAGTCCAAGCCATGTTGCATCAATTCCAGCCCAATTGCAAAGGCGGAACGCTTTTCTCCCTTGAAAGGTTCGACATGATTCGAATTATAAGAAGCGGTCACTTGTAATTCTTTGGCAAAGATGGGTGTCCAATCAACGTTCTTGGTGATGCCCGGCACGCCGACGAGGATCACCTGACCCCGATTGCGCGCCAGCCGCAGCGAATCGTCTATGGAATCATCACTGCCGACACATTCGTATGTCAAATCCATGCCGCCGCCGCTCAGGACGCGTTTGCCGATAATCGGTTTGAGCATTTCTCCGCCCGTGCGTTTGGCGATTTCGGAGGAATAATCCGCTTTGCCGTCAATGATTTCGGTCGCGCCCAGTTTGCGGGCAGCATCCGCTTGAAAACCATAACGCGCGACGACCCAAACCGCGGCTTGTGAGCCGGCGGCGCGGAGCGCGGCTATAGTCAATAACCCGATGACGCCTGCGCCCATGATCAGGACGGTTTCCTTCTCACGCGGTGGGTATTGCAGGACCGCATGCAGACCGATGGAAAAGGGTTCTACCAGCACGGCATTTTCGTCGCTCACATTGTCGGGCACGCGATACACCTGAGACATGTGGGCGAGGTAGGAATCGCTCCAACTCCCGCCGGTATCACGGCAAAAGCCCGTAGCGACGCCCGGCGCCAGGACCCCCTCTCGAAACCGTTCGCACAGGTTGATTTCACCGCGCGCGCAAAAATGACACAAGTCCTTGAAGCCGCGCGGCTTGCACCACAAGAGGGGTTCCACCACCACACGTTCGCCAATCTTGAAATTGCCCGCCTGCGCGCCGACCTCGGCGATGGTGCCGACGTTCTCATGTCCAAAGGTAAAGGGAAAGGAACTGAATGGTGACAGATAGGGACTGGTATGCAGATGAATCGTGCCGGTATCGGTGCCGCAGATGCCGCCGTAGCGAGTTTTGATGCGGACCCATTCGTCGTTGGGCAGGGGTGGCTCGGGAATATCCTGCATGGCAGTGCATGAGAGTCCGTTCCAGAGGATCGAGGACGCGAGTTTTTGCCCGGCAAGACCGAGCGCATAGCGCGGGATGGAAGCGTCAAAGCGGATAGCTTTCATAAGAGACAGGATGATTCGGGAGTTCTACGCCGTAGGACCCCCTATGGTTAGGATTCCGTGTCATGTTTTTGACGCTTGTGATTGTATCATCAATTTGCGGCGAGGTGTCACGACGCGGTCACATTCGGGTATGCGCCAGATTTTTGATCGGACGTAGGGCACGCTCGCCGCAGCGTGCCGGGACGGGAACGAAACAGCGTTCGTT